>NZ_BAAAQN010000088.1:0-40263 GCF_039531695.1 Catenulispora yoronensis | reverse complement strand
GCCGCCGGGGCCGACGCCGCCGGCGCGCTGGCCGAGCGCGACGCCGGCGCCGACGACACCGCCGACGGCCGCCGCCACCGGGCCGCCGCCCGCGCCGCCCGGCCGCTGGCCGAGGCCAAGGCCGAGGCCTGGCAGCTGGTGGTCCGGACACCCGATCAGCCCAATGACCTGATCGGCGCGGTGCTCGGCGAGTTCTACCACGGCGACCAGGGGAAGCTGGCCGAGCCGTACGTCGAGCCCTACTTCGACGCGCTGGCCGCGATCTGGTCCGGGCGCAGCATCCAGAACGCCGAGCGGATCGTCACCGGCGGCTTCCCCTGGCCGCTGACCTCGGCGGACCTGCTCGCCCGCACCGACGCCTGGCTGGCCTCGGACGCGGCCAAGGCCCCGGCGCTGCGGCGCCTGGTGCTGGAGGAGCGGGACGACGCGGCGCGCGCGCTGCGGGCGCGGGAGTGCGACGCTGGCGCCTAGGGGGACCGGCGCCGCCGGCGCCCGCCGTACACCGGTTCGACCCGCGGGTCCGTCTTGCATGCTGGGACCCGTGGGTCACCCCCGTGTGCCTGATTTCACACACCCGGTGTTCGCCTCCCGGTTCGTGATCTGGCAGCGCACCGGACTACCCTGCGATGAGGTGGACGGCATCCGCGCTTTCCGTAGCGGTAGCCGTACCGGAATCTTCCTTGATGAGGGACGGACGCGCGTGGATCTTTTCGAGTACCAGGCGAGGGACATCTTCGCCAAGCACGGTGTGCCGGTGCTGGGCGGCGAGGTGGCCGAGACTCCGGAGCAGGCGGAAGCCGCTGCCGAGAAGCTGGGCGGCCGGGTGGTCGTCAAGGCCCAGGTGAAGGTCGGCGGACGCGGCAAGGCCGGCGGGGTGAAGCTGGCCGACGGGCCGGCCGACGCCAAGGAGAAGGCCGGTGCCATCCTGGGCATGGACATCAAGGGCCACACGGTCCACAAGGTGATGCTGGCCCAGACCGCCGAGATCGAGGCCGAGTACTACGTCTCGTTCCTGCTGGACCGCTCCAACCGCACCTTCCTGGCGATGGCCAGCGTCGAGGGCGGCATGGAGATCGAGGAGGTCGCGGCCACCAAGCCCGAGGCCCTGGCGAAGATCCCGGTGGACGCCGCGGCGTTCGCCGAGGGGCTGTCCAAGGCCAAGGCCGACGAGATCGTCGCCGCCGCGGACTTCCCGGCCGACGTCGCCGGCCAGATCTCGGACACCCTGATCACGCTGTGGGAGGTCTTCACCCAGGAGGACGCCACGCTGGTCGAGGTGAACCCGCTGGTGAAGACCAAGGCCGGGAAGATCGTGGCCCTGGACGGCAAGGTGTCGCTGGACGAGAACGCCGCGTTCCGCCACCCGGACCACGCCGAGCTGGAGGACGCCGCCTCGGCGGACCCGCTGGAGGCCAAGGCCAAGGCCAAGCACCTGAACTACGTCAAGCTCGACGGCGAGGTCGGCATCATCGGCAACGGCGCGGGCCTGGTCATGTCCACCCTGGACGTGGTGGCCTACGCCGGCGAGAACCACGGCGGCGTCAAGCCGGCCAACTTCCTGGACATCGGCGGCGGCGCCTCGGCCGAGGTGATGGCCAACGGCCTGGACATCATCCTGAACGACCCGGCGGTCAAGTCGGTGTTCGTCAACGTCTTCGGCGGCATCACCGCGTGCGACGCGGTCGCCAACGGCATCGTGCAGGCCTTCGAGCTGCTGGGCGCGGCGGCCGGCAGCAAGCCGCTGGTGGTGCGGCTGGACGGCAACAACGCCGAGCTGGGCCGGCAGATCCTGGTGGACGCCAAGCTGCCGGGCGTCGAGCAGGTGGACACGATGGACGGCGCCGCGGACCGCGCGGCCGAGCTGGCGAACGCGCGCTAAGGGGATCAGGCAAAAACCATGGCTATCTTCCTCACTGAGAACTCCAAGGTCATCGTCCAGGGCATGACCGGCTCCGAGGGCATGAAGCACACCAAGCGCATGCTGGCCTCGGGCACCAAGATCGTCGGCGGCGTGAACCCGAAGAAGGCCGGCACCGCGGTCGACGTGGACGGCACCGACGTCCCGGTGTTCGGCACCGTGGCCGAGGCGATCGAGAAGACCGGCGCGGACGTGTCCGTGGTCTTCGTCCCCCCGGCGTTCACCAAGGGCGCGGCCCTGGAGGCGATCGACGCCGGCATCCCGCTGTGCGTGATCATCACCGAGGGCGTCCCGGTGCACGACACCGCCGAGGTCTGGGCCTACAACAGCGCCCAGGGCAACAAGACCCGGATCATCGGCCCGAACTGCCCGGGCCTGATCAGCCCCGGATCCTCCAACGCGGGCATCATCCCGGCCACCATCACCAAGGCCGGCAAGATCGGCCTGGTGTCCAAGTCCGGCACCCTGACCTACCAGATGATGTACGAGCTGCGCGACTTCGGCTTCTCCACCGCCGTCGGCATCGGCGGCGACCCGGTCATCGGCACCACGCACATCGACTGCCTCCAGGCGTTCCAGGACGACCCGGACACCGCGGCGATCGTGATGATCGGCGAGATCGGCGGCGACGCCGAGGAGCGGGCCGCGGCCTACATCAAGGAGCACATCACGAAGCCGGTCGTCGGCTACGTGGCGGGCTTCACCGCCCCCGAGGGCAAGACCATGGGCCACGCCGGCGCCATCGTCTCCGGTTCGTCGGGCACCGCCCAGGCGAAGAAGGAGGCGCTGGAGGCGGTGGGCGTGAAGGTGGGCAAGACCCCCTCGGCCACCGCCCAGCTGATGCGGGAGATCATGGAGAGCCTGTAAGGCTTTCGCGAAAAGCCCGGTCGCGCTCCCCGCGCGGCCGGGCTTTCGGCATTCCGGACGCCGGGCCGCGGCTGATTACGCCGCCGGGGTGAATCGCACCGGACGGTTCGGCTCCGCGCGGCGCGGGCGGCCGATCGGGCCGTGCGCGCTGACCAGAGTGGGGGGATGCGCGATCAGAGCTCGCAGAACAGCGGGGGCGGCCGGGCGGACGGCGAGGCCGAGACGGTCGGATTCGGAGCGCGGAGCACCAACGCGGTCGGCTCGGTCGACGGCCGCGACTGGGTCGCCGAGCAGTTGGCCGCCGCCCGCGCCGCCGAGCTCGCGCCGCGCCAGCCGCCGCGGGCGCCGACCGTCTCGGAGGCCTTTCGCGAGCTGGCCGCCGACTGGGCCCAGACCTGCGCCGCCGCCTGGAACAGCGCGCACGGCCGCGATCTGCGCCTGGCCGTCCGGGCCGGAGCGCACGCCGTCCTGGCCGCCGCCGTCACCTGGCTGATCGGCGTCACGCTGTGCGTGGTCCTCTGGCTGGTCTCGGCGCCGGACACCTCGGGGGTCGACGGGCCGCTGCACGTCGCGGGGCAACTGTGGCTGCTGGGCCACCACGTCGCGCTCGACGTGCCGGCCGGGCGGGTCGCGATGGCGCCGCTGGGGTTCACCGCCCTGCTGGTCGCGGCGCTCTGGCACACCGCGGCCGCGCCGGTCTCCCGGCCGGTGCAGGTCGCCTACACCGCCTTCGGCGCGGCCACCGGCTACGGTCTGGCGGCGGCCCTGGTGGCCGCGGTCGCCGCGACCGGCGACGTGCATCCCGACACCGCGCAGGCGGTGCCGTTCGCGGTCCTGTTCGGGCTGGCGGTGCCGACGGCCGCGCGCTGGCGCCGGATCGCCGGGTTCTGTGTGCTGCCCCGCTGGGTCGGGACCGCCGTCCGGGCCGCCGCCGGGGCGGGCGCGGTGCTGATCGGCGGGGGAGCGGCGGTCCTGGCCGGATCCCTCGTCGCGCACCTGCCCGAGCCGGGCTGGCCGCGGGGAGTCGCCGACGCCGTCGGCCTGCTGGTGCTCAGCCTGGCGGTGCTGCCGAACGCGGTGCTCTGGTCCGCGGCGTTCGTCCTGGGGCCCGGATTCGCGGCCGGGACCGGCACGGCTGTCACCGTCGTGAGCGTGAAGACCGGAGCGGTGCCGCTGTTTCCGCTGCTGGCCGCCGTGCCCCGCGGTGGGAGCCGGATGTATCCCTACAGCTTGGCGTTCCTGGCGATCCCGGTCGCTGCCGGGATCGCTGCCGCGTTGGTCGTGACCCGGGCCCGGCATCCGCGCCTCGGGGACCGGGCGCGGGCCCTGGCCGCCGCGACGGCGGCGGTGGCGCTGGCCGCCGGCCTGGCGGCGACGCTGGCCGGAGGCCCGCTGGCCGGCGGCCGGATGGCCGCGTTCGGCCCGTCCGGATGGACGACGGCGGCGGCCACCCTGGTCCTGGTCGGGGTGACCGCCGCCGCCGTGGTCCTGCTGCCCGCGTCAGCCCTGGCCGTACGGCGGCTGGCCGTAGGGGGGCTGCGGCGGCTGCTGGGCGCCGTAGCCGTACTCGTACCCCACCGGCCGGCGCCGGAAGTAGGGCCCGGACTGGCCGTTCCAGACGAAGATGATGGCCAGCAGGCCGACCAGCAGCGTGAGGCCGCTGAACACCTTGTCGACGGCCGGCACCCAGCTGGAGCCGAAGTTGCTCAGGCTGCCGAGCACGCCGAGGCCGAAGAAGACCGTCGAGACGATGCGGGCGTAGTTGTGCCCGGCCCGGCAGGCCAGCGCCATCCAGAGCCACAGGCCGGCGCCGATCAGGCCGCCGACGACGATGCTGGCGACGAAGAGGTTCTTGTCGCTGTCGATGGTGGTCTGGGCGAAGCCCAGCTCCTTGAGGTGGTCGGTGACGCTGTTGATCTCGCCGACGCCGATGGCGATGTGGATTAGCCCGATCGCCATGCCCGCGAACATCAGGTTCACGGCCAGCTTGACCGTGCTCGGTATCGGCGGCTTCGCCGGCACCGGCGCGCCGTAGGCCCCGCCGGGGTAGGCCGGGTACGCCGGCGGCGCGGCGGGGAAGCCTTGCTGCTGGTTGTTCGGGTTCTGCCAGGGGTCCTGGGACACTGATCGGCCTTTGCTGTCAGTTCATGGAACGGTGGATCGGACATCCACACAGTAGGGGGCCGGGGCCGGTGGGCATAGCCCTTATGGGCACCTTGAAATCCCTGTGATCAGGGATGATCGGGGAGGTTTGGGGCCGGGGCGCAGCTCGGAGCGCCGACCATAACAGTCCACTGATATACCAGGGGTCGGCGGGCGGCCGCCCGGGGCCCGGCCTCAGCGCGAGGTCGACATCCCGGTGCGGTCTTCGAGCTGGGTCAGGCAGCCCTTCTCGGCCACCTGGGTGTTCGCCCCCTGCATGCACTTGGCGTACTCCTTGAAGGGGGTCCACCACACGATCGAGGCGACCAGCAGCAGCCCGGCCAGCACCCCCGACACCGACGCCGACACCATGCTCGCGGTGGCCTCCGAGGCGCGCTGGTGCTTCAGCGCGGCGGTGCGCTGGGCCGAGATCGACAGCACGAACGCCGCCACCGCGAACGCCACCCCGGCGGCCGCGCCCACCATCCACGCCGGGAAGGTGGACAGGCCCTGGTAGATCGCCAGCATGGTGCACGCCGTGGAGCCCAGCGACAGCCCGAGCGCCCAGCGGGTCCGCAGGTCGCGCTCCGGGCGGACCGGCGGGACCTCGCGCTGGTCGCGGTAGCGGCGGTCGGGGTCCTCGCGGGGGTCCGGCCGGCGGTCGACCGGGCCGTAGCGGTTCGGGTCGCCCCAGTCCGAGGGCCGGCGCTCCGGCTCCCGGGGCTGCTCGGAGCCCCAGGGGCGGACCGGTCCCGGGCGGACCTTGCCGTAGGGGTTCGCCGGGGGCGGGCCCCACGGCGAGGGCGGCGGGTTCGCCCCGGCGCCGGCGCCGCTGGGCCGGGAGTCCTCCGGGGGCGGGGCGAACGGGTTGTCCTCTTCCGGGGGCGCGGGCGCGGCGGCCGGTGCGCATGCGGTGCCCGGGGTCGATGTGGCAGCCGGAGTCGACGTGGCAGTCGGAGCTGCTGGCGGCGCCGACTCCGACTCCGGCTCGGCGTCCCGCTCCGGTGACCTGGACCCGTCGACCTCCTCGGCCCGTACGCCGCCGCCCGTGCCGTGGCCGCTGTCCATCGGCGTCGGCCGCTGCTCGGGCTCGGTCACGGAGTCCTCCGGGTTATCGTGGACATGATCGGTTGATCGCTGGTCGGCTGGCGGAAGTCGAACCGTCCGCCCACTATCGTTGCCTATGGCGACCCCGCCCGTCCAAGCGGGATGGGTCCGGCCGGGACACAAAAGCAAACACCCCTATAGGAGGCCGCGGTCGTGGTCCATCCCGAAGGAACCGAGAGCCCGCCAGGGCTCCAGCAGTACCGCCCCCAGGGCCCGGCGAGGATCGTCGTCCTCGTCTCCGGGTCGGGCACCAATCTTCAGGCGCTGATAGACGCCGAGAAGGCCGGCCCCGCGTTCGGCGGCACCATCGTGGCCGTGGGCGCGGACCGCACCGGCATCGCCGGTCTGGAGCGCGCGGCGCAGGCGGACATTCCCACGTTCGCGCTGCGGGTGAAGGATTTCCCCACCCGCGAGGCGTGGGACCGCGCGCTGCGCGACAAGGTCGCCGAGTACGCGCCGGACCTGGTGGTCTCCGCCGGGTTCATGAAGCTGCTCGGGCCGGACTTCCTGGCCGCGTTCGGCGGCCGCGTCATCAACACCCACCCGGCGCTCTCCCCGAGCTTCCCCGGCATGCACGGCCCGGCCGACGCCCTGGCCTACGGCGTCAAGATCACCGGCTGCACCGTGTTCTTCGTGGCCGGCGGCGTCGACGACGGGCCGGTCATCGCCCAGGCCGCGGTCGCGGTCGAGGACGGCGACGACGCCGAGAGCCTGCACGAGCGCATCAAGACGGCCGAGCGGGCGCTGCTCGTCGACGTCGTGGGCCGCCTGGCCCGATCCGGCTGGACCATCGACAAGCGAAAGGTCATCCTCCCGTGAGCACCACTGACATCCGTCCGATCAAGCGCGCGCTGGTCAGCGTGTACGACAAGACCGGTCTGGACGACCTGGTCCGCGGGCTGCACGCGGCCGGCGTGGCCCTGGTGTCCACCGGCGGCTCGGCCAAGCTGATCCGCGACCTGGACCTGCCGGTCACCGAGGTGCAGGAGCTCACCGGCTTCCCCGAGTGCCTGGACGGCCGGGTGAAGACGCTGCACCCGAAGGTGCACGCCGGCATCCTGGCCGACCTGCGGCTGGAGGACCACCGCAAGCAGCTGGACGAGCTCGGCGTGGAGCCGTTCGACCTGGTCGTGGTGAACCTCTACCCGTTCACGCAGACCGTGGCCTCCGGCGCCTCGCCCGACGAGTGCGTGGAGCAGATCGACATCGGCGGCCCCTCGATGGTGCGCGCGGCGGCCAAGAACCACCCGAGCGTCGCGGTGGTGGTGAACCCCGGCGCCTACGGCGCGGTCCTGGACGCGGTGGCCGGTGGCGGCTTCACCCTGGAGCAGCGCAAGCGCTTGGCCGCCGAGGCGTTCGCGCACACCGCCGCCTACGACGCCGCTGTGGCCAGCTGGTTCGCCTCGGCCTACGCGCCCGACGGCGAGTCGCCGTTCCCGGACTTCGTGGCCAAGACCTGGCAGCGCAAGTCCGTGCTCCGCTACGGCGAGAACCCGCACCAGGGCGCCGCGCTCTACGTCTCCGACCCCGGCCTGGACTCGCTGGCCACCGCCGAGCAGCTGCACGGCAAGGAGATGTCGTACAACAACTACGTCGACACCGACGCCGCGATCCGCGCGGCGTACGACTTCGCCGAGCCGGCGGTGGCGATCATCAAGCACGCCAACCCGTGCGGCATCGCGATCAGCCCGGCCGGGGGCATCGCCGAGGCGCACAAGCTGGCCAACGAGTGCGACCCGGTGTCCGCCTTCGGCGGGATCATCGCCGCCAACCGGACCGTCACCCAGGCGATGGCGCTCCAGGTGAACGAGGTCTTCACCGAGGTCATCTGCGCCCCGGACTACGAGCCGGCGGCGCTGGAGACGCTCAAGGCCAAGAAGAACATCCGGATCCTGCAGACCGGCACCCGCAACCGGCGCCGCACCGAGTTCCGCCAGATCTGCGGCGGGCTGCTGCTCCAGGACGGCGACCTCTACCAGGCGGCCGGGGACGACCCGGCGACCTGGACCCTGGCCTCCGGCGCGCCGGCCGACGAGCAGACCTTCGCCGACCTGGTCTTCGCCTGGCGGGCCATCCGCTCGGTGAAGTCCAACGCCATCCTGCTGGCCTCCGGCCTGGCCTCGGTCGGCGTCGGCATGGGCCAGGTGAACCGGGTGGACTCGGCGCGGCTGGCGGTGGAGCGGGCCGGGGACCGGGCGCGCGGCTCGGTGTGCGCCTCGGACGCGTTCTTCCCGTTCGCCGACGGCCCGGAGATCCTGTTCGCCGCCGGCGTGAAGGCGGTCGTGCAGCCCGGCGGCTCGGTGCGCGACGAGGACGTGATCGCCGCGGCCCGCAAGGCCGGCGTCACCATGTACCTGACCGGCACCCGGCACTTCACCCACTGAGGAGGGTCCTGACCATGACGGAATCCGGTTCCCGCACGGCGCGGATCCTGGACGGCAAGGCCACCGCCGCGACGATCAAGGGCGAGCTGGCCGAACGGGTCGAGGCGCTCAAGACGCACGGCATCGTGCCCGGCCTGGCCACGCTGCTGGTCGGCGACGACCCGGCCTCGCACTCCTACGTGCGCAGCAAGCACCGCGACTGCGCGCAGGTGGGCATCGCCTCGATCCAGCGCGAGCTGCCCGCCACCGCCTCGCAGGCGCAGATCGCCGAGGCCGTGGCCGAGCTCAACGCCGATCCGGCCTGCACCGGCTACATCGTGCAGCTGCCGCTGCCCAAGGGCATCGACGAGAACGCCATCCTGGAGCTCGTCGACCCCGGCAAGGACGCCGACGGCCTGCACCCGACCAACCTCGGCAAGCTGGTGCTCGGCGCCCCCGCGCCGCTGCCGTGCACGCCGCTGGGCATCGTGGAGCTGCTGCGCCGGCACGGCGTGCCGGTGGCCGGCGCCGAGGTGGTGATCGTCGGCCGCGGCATCACCGTGGGCCGCCCGCTGGGGCTGCTGCTGACCCGCCGCAGCGAGAACGCGACCGTGACGCTGTGCCACACCGGCACCCGCGACCTGGCCCGGCACACCCTGAAGGCGGACATCGTGGTGGCCGCCGCCGGCGTGCCGAACCTGATCACCGCCGACCTGGTGAAGCCGGGCGCGGCGGTGCTCGACGTCGGCGTGTCGCGCGGCGAGGGCGGCCTGGCCGGGGACGTCGCGGACGACGTGCGCGACGTGGCCGGCTGGGTGTCGCCGAACCCCGGCGGCGTCGGCCCGATGACCCGGGCGATGCTGCTGAACAACGTGGTGGAGATCGCCGAGCGGCAGGTCTGAGCGGAAGGTCTGGGCGGAAGGTCTGGCCGACAGGTCTGGCCGGCCGCTATTGACGGTTCATCAGATCAGTCCTAGAAGGGGGACATGTCCGCCGGCGACCTGTCCCCCCTCGACGACTTCCCGTTCCACCAGGTTCCGGAGTCGATGGCGCACGTCGCCACCTCGGACCGGAACTTCTACGACCGCTACTACTTCAACGTCCACCACCGCACCGGCGACCTCTTCCTGGCGCTGGGCGTGGGGCAGTACCCGAACCTCGGGGTGACGGACGCGTTCGCGGCGGTCGTCCACCGGGGCGTGCACCGCGTGGTGCGCGCCTCGCGCGAACTCGGGGCCGACCGCGGCGACACCGCGGTCGGCCCCTTCCGCGTCGAAGTGCTGGAACCGCTGAACCGGCTGCGGGTGGTGCTGGAGCCGGGGGAGTACGAGCTCTCCTTCGACCTGGTCTGGACCGGCGCGATCGCCGCGACGCGCGAGCCGCGGCAGTTCCTCCGGCGGCACGGCCGGGTCTGGATGGACTCGGTGCGGCTGGCGCAGACCGGCCGCTGGGCCGGGACCCTGCGGATCGGCGAGGACGAGTACACCGTCACCCCGGACACCTGGTGGGGCTCGCGGGACCGGTCCTGGGGCATCCGCCCGGTCGGCGAGGCCGAGCCGGCCGGGATTCAGGGCCGCGACGGCGGCCCGCCGACGTTCCACTGGGTCTACGCGCCGATGCAGTTCGACGACTTCTCGATCCTGGTGATCGCCCAGGAGGACGAGGACGGCGCCCGGATCGTCGAGGAGGCGGTGAAGGTCCACGGCGACGGCCGCCCGGCCGAGCCGCTCGGCCGGCCCGAGCTGGAGCTGCACTTCACCCCGGGCACCCGGGACGTGGAGACCGCCGTCGTGACCTTCGCCGGCCGCGCCGAGCGGATCCGCGTGACCCAGCTGATCCCGCTGCACCTGGCGGTCGGCAGCGGCTACGGCCTGGACGCCGACTGGCGGCACGGCATGTACCAGGGCCCGGAGCCGGTGGTGCAGCAGGTGGTGCTGCCGGCGGCGGAGGCGGCCGCCAAGTCCGGGATGTTCGGCATCACCGAACGGCTCTCGCGCTTCGATTACGACGGGCCGGAGGGCGTGCGCACCGGGTACGGGCTGTTCGAGACGCTGTTCATCGGGGCGCACCGGCCCAGCGGGTTCGGGGACTGGCTGGCGGTGGCTCCGTAGGGCTTCCGTCTTGCAAGAACGTCTTTCCTGCAAACAAGTAGGGTTGCGCCATGGCAGCGAACAACCGTCCGGCCAGGGACTCCTTCGGCCGCGTAGTGCTGGCCGAATGGCCGATTCTGGCGGTCCTGGCCGGCTTCGCCTTCGGGATGACGGTGATACTGCGCGACGAGGTCTTCCAGGGTGCCGCCATCCTGGGCATGTCGATACTGCTCGCGGCCGGGCTGCGGCTGTTCCTGCCCACCCGGATGGTCGGGACGCTGGCCGTCCGGCGGCGCGGCGTCGATGTCGGGATGTACACCGTCCTGGGTACCGCGCTGGTGCTCCTGGGGCTGCTGGTGCAGGGGATCTTCTCCAACTGAGCCCCGCCGGGCACCGCGTGGCACCCGGCATCCGCGGGCATGTATCTTGAGGTCGAGATAATTCCCGATCCTAAGGACGATCCGCCATGGCCTACTCCGGTCCCAAGATCAAGGTCGCGAACCCCGTCGTCGAGCTCGACGGCGACGAGATGACCCGGATCATCTGGCAGTTCATCAAGGACCAGCTGATCCTGCCGTACCTCGACGTCGACCTGAAGTACTTCGACCTGGGCATCGAGCACCGCGACGAGACCGACGACCAGGTCACCGTGGACGCCGCCAACGCCATCGCGCAGTACGGCGTGGGCGTCAAGTGCGCCACCATCACCCCGGACGAGGCGCGGGTCGAGGAGTTCGGCCTGAAGAAGATGTGGAAGTCGCCCAACGGCACCATCCGCAACATCCTCGGCGGCGTGATCTTCCGCGAGCCGATCGTCATCAGCAACATCCCGCGCCTGGTGCCGGGCTGGACCAAGCCGATCGTCGTCGGCCGCCACGCCTTCGGCGACCAGTACCGCGCCACCGACCTGGTGGTCCCGGGCGAGGGCACGCTCACCCTGACCTTCACCCCGAAGGACGGCACCGAGCCGATCGAGCTGAACGTCTTCGACTTCCCCGGCGGCGGCGTCGCGATGGCGATGTACAACCTGGACGAGTCGATCCGCGACTTCGCGCGCGCCAGCATGCGCTACGGCCTGCTGCGCAACTACCCGGTGTACCTGAGCACCAAGAACACGATCATGAAGGCCTACGACGGCCGCTTCAAGGACCTGTTCCAGGAGGTCTTCGACGCCGAGTTCAAGGCCGACTTCGAGAAGGCCGGCCTGACCTACGAGCACCGCCTGATCGACGACATGGTGGCCTCCGCGCTGAAGTGGGAGGGCGGCTACGTCTGGGCCTGCAAGAACTACGACGGCGACGTCCAGTCCGACACCGTCGCCCAGGGCTTCGGCTCGCTGGGCCTGATGACCTCGGTGCTGATGGCCCCCGACGGCAAGACCGTCGAGGCCGAGGCCGCGCACGGCACCGTGACCCGGCACTACCGCCAGCACCAGCAGGGCAAGCCCACCTCCACCAACCCGATCGCCTCGATCTACGCGTGGACCCAGGGCCTGGCCTACCGGGGCAAGTTCGACAACACCCCCGAGGTCGTGAAGTTCGCCGAGACCCTGGAGCGCGTCTGCGTCGAGACCGTCGAGGAGGGCAAGATGACCAAGGACCTGGCGCTGCTCGTCTCCCCGGACCAGCCGTACCTGACCACGCAGGAGTTCCTCGCCGCGATCGACGAGAACCTGCAAAAGGCGATGGCCTCGGCCTGATCCGCCGACCGCCCGGGCCGCTGGGCCCGGACCGGCCCTGAGCTCGACCGGCCCTGAGCTCGACCGGCCCTGAGCTCGACCGGGCACCCTGCCGACCAGGCACCGAGCCCGAACCAGCAGGCCCGGCACCCCGATCCGATCGGGAGTGCCGGGCCTGTGGCCGCTATACCGTGTCGGGCCCGCGCCGGGGCTTCGGGGCTCAGCCCCGCGCCAGCCGCCGGTCCGCCAGCTCCGCCAGCAGCGACGCGCCGTCGCCCAGCACCGAGTCGTCGAAGTCGGCCAGCGGGCTGTGGTTGGAGGGGGCGTGCTCCAGGTCGTCGGTGGTGCAGGCGCCCAGGAAGGCATACGTGCCCGGGACCTCCTCCAGCACCCGGGAGAAGTCCTCGGCGCCCGGCACCGGGTTCTCCAGACGCTCGAAGCGCTCCTCGCCGTGCACCTCGCGGGTCACCTCCTCCAGGAAGTCGACCTCGGCGGCGTGGTTCACGGTCGGCGGGTACTGCTCCTTGTAGGTGATGTCCACGGCGCAGCCGTAGGCCGAGGCCAGGCCGTTGAGCAGGTCCACCACCACCAGCAGCATCTTCTCCCGCGAGGCGCGGGAGAAGGACCGCATGGTGACGTGGAAGGTGGCGTCGTCCGGGATGATGTTGGACGCGGTGCCGGCGTGGAACGCGCCGACCGTGATGACCACCGGGTCGAAGATGTCGAACTTGCGCGTCACCAGGGACTGCAGGGCCACCACCATCTCGCAGGCCACCGGGATCGGGTCCTTGCCGGTGTGCGGCAGCGAGCCGTGGGCCCCGGCGCCCCGGACCGTCACCTGGATCTCGTCGGCCCCGGCCATGAACGTGCCGGGGCGCGAGACGAACCGCCCGCGCGGCACCCGGCTGGACATCACGTGCAGGCCGTAGGCGCCCACGACGCGCGGCCCGGCCGCGTCCAGCACCCCCTCGCGGATCATGTGCCCGGCGCCGTCCTGGCCCTCCTCCCCGGGCTGGAACATGAACACCACGTCCCCGGCCAGCCGGTCCCGGCGCGCGCTGAGCAGCTGCGCGGCGCCGACCAGCATGGCGGTGTGCAGGTCGTGGCCGCAGGCGTGCATGTTCGGGCCGTCGGCGACGAAGTCCCGCCCCGTGCGTTCCACCACCGGCAGCGCGTCCATGTCGGCGCGCAGCAGGACCACGGGGCCGGCGGCGGCCGCGGCCCCGCCGGCCCCGGCCGCCCCGGCCGCCCCGTCGGCACGGTCGGCCCCGGCCTCCGGCCCGCCGGTGCCGCGCAGCACCGCCACCACCGAGTTCAGCTCCCGCCCGGTGCTGATCTCCAGCGGCAGGCCGTCCAGCGCGGCCAGGACCCGCTCCTGGGTGCGGGGCAGGTCCAGGCCGATCTCGGGTATGCGGTGCAGGTCACGGCGCAGGCGGACCAGGTCCTCCTGGAGGCCCTTGGCATCATCGGTATAGGTCATGCGTTCATCGTGCCCCACCTGTCCAGGCGTTCGAAGGGTCAGGTGCGGCGAGCCCGGACGCCCCCTACTGCGCGGCGCCCTCCATCGGCGCCGGCCGCAGGAACGCGAACCGGGCGCCGAACGGGTCGGTGAGCAGCCCCAGCCGTCCGGGCGGGGCGTCGGAGGCCGGGATCAGCACCGCGCCGCCGGCGTCGGTGGCCCGGGCCACGGTGGCGTCGGCGTCGGCGACCATGAAGTACGGGATCCACTTCTCGTCCTGGATCGGCGCGCCGTCGGTGATCGCCATGGTGCCGCCGAACGCCGCCATCGCGTCCCCGGGCTGCTCGGTCCACAGGTCGTAGCCGCCGCCCTCCGGCGCCTCCTGCTCGAACGGCTCGGTCTGCCAGCCGAACACCGCCGGATAGAAGGCCTTCGCCGCCGCCGGGTCGCGGGTCCACAGCTCGGCCCACAGCACCGTGTCGTCGACGCAGCAGGTCTGGAACCCGGCCCAGGCCCCCGGCTGCCAGAGCGCGAACTCCGCCCCGGCCGGGTCGGTGAGCTGGGCGAAGGAGCCCTGCTCGGCGATCGGCATGACCGGTACCCGGACCTTGGCGCCGTGGCTCTCGGCGGCGGCCAGCGTCGCGGCCGCGTCGGCCACCCGGATGTACGTCGTCCAGTCGGACTTGGCGCCGGCGTCCATCAGGCCGCCGAGGCCGCCGACGGCCTTGCCGTCCTTGCGCAGGTACCAGTAGCCGGGGCCGTCGTCGCCGGGCGGCATCACCTGGTCGGCGGTCCAGCCGAAGACCTGGCCGTAGAACGCGGCGGAGGCGCCGGGGTCGGGGGAGCCGAGATCGATCCAGCCGGGCAGGTTCGGGGTGTTCTCCGAGGTGATCATGGGGGCCTTCCTCTCCTCGGGGGGCGGGGAACGGGGTGTGACGTGCGACACACCGCCGACCCGAAGTCTTCCACCAGCCACCGACAGTGACGACCCGGACGCGCAGCCGGACCACCCGGTGTCTGCTTTCTCACAGCCGGCGGCCCCGTCGGACCGGAACCTCGCAGGTCCCTCAGGAGTAGCCTGTGGGCTGGCAACACCCCGGAAACACATCCATACGGAACCTTCACAAAAGCAGGAGCCACAAGCGATGTCCCGCACCCCCGTCAACGTCACCGTGACCGGCGCGGCCGGCCAGATCGGCTACGCGCTGCTGTTCCGCATCGCCTCCGGCCACCTGCTCGGCCCGGACGTGCCGGTGAAGCTGAACCTGCTGGAGATCCCGCAGGCGGTCAAGGCCGCCGAGGGCACCGCGATGGAGCTGGTCGACTCGGCCTTCCCGCTGCTGGCCGGCATCGACATCCACGACAACCCCAAGGACGGCTTCAACGGCGCCAACGTGGCCCTGCTGGTCGGCGCCCGCCCCCGCACCGCGGGCATGGAGCGCGGCGACCTGCTCTCGGCCAACGGCGGCATCTTCAAGCCGCAGGGCGAGGCCATCAACGCCCACGCCGCCGACGACATCAAGGTCCTGGTGGTCGGCAACCCGGCGAACACCAACGCCCTGATCGCCGCCTCGCACGCGCCGGACGTCCCCAAGTCCCGCTTCACCGCGATGACCCGCCTGGACCACAACCGCGCCCTGGGCCAGCTCGCGCTGAAGACCGGCGTGCCGGTCGCCGACATCACCAACGTGACGATCTGGGGCAACCACTCCGCGACCCAGTACCCGGACGTGTTCCACGCCAAGATCGCCGGCAAGAACGCCGCCGAGGTCCTGGACGACCAGGCCTGGATCGAGAACGACTTCATCCCGACCGTCGCCAAGCGCGGAGCGGCGATCATCGAGGCCCGCGGCTTCTCCTCGGCGGCCTCGGCCGCCAACGCCGCCCTGGACCACGTGTACACCTGGGTCAACGGCACCGCGGCCGGCGACTGGACCTCCATGGGCGTCGTGTCCGACGGCTCCTACGGCGTCCCCGAGGGCCTGGTCTCCTCCTTCCCGGTGACCACCAAGGACGGCGAGTGGGAGATCGTCCAGGGCCTGG
Source organism: Catenulispora yoronensis (assembly GCF_039531695.1). NCBI lineage: Bacteria > Bacillati > Actinomycetota > Actinomycetes > Catenulisporales > Catenulisporaceae > Catenulispora > Catenulispora yoronensis. Next base: position 24,596 of record NZ_BAAAQN010000088.1, on the reverse strand, counting down.
ACATCGACGCCTTCTCCCGCGGCCGCATCGACGCCTCGGTGGCCGAGCTCGCCGAGGAGCGCGACGCGGTGCGGGAGCTCGGCCTCATCTGAGCCGCCTGAACGCCTGAGCCGCTTGAGCTGCCTGAGTCGCCTGAGCCGCTAGCTTCGACGGCGCCGCCGGCTCCGGCGGCGCTCGCCGAGCCGTGGCGGCTCGCGACACCACGACGGTCCGGCCCTCCTCGGGGGCCGGGCCGTCGCGCGTCAGGCACTCATGCCGATCGCGCCGGAACCCTCAGACCAGCGGATCCCGCGCCAACAACCGGGTCAGCACCAGCGCCGATCGCGTCCGCTGGATCTCCGGCTCCCGGCGGATCCGCTCCAGCGCCTCCTCCAGATGGCGCGTGTCCTCGGCGACCAGATGCAGCAGCGCGTCCGCGTCGCCGGTCACCGTGTAGGCCGCGACCACTTCCGGGTGCCGGGCCACGCACTCCCGGATCACGTCCGGCGATGTGCGGTCCCCGCAATAGACCTCGACGAAGGCCTCCGTCGTCCAGCCCAGCGCGGCCTGGTCGACGATCGCCGCGAAGCCCTTGATCGCGCCGTCGGCCCGCAGCTTGTCCACCCGGCGCTTCACCGCCGACGCGGACAGCCCGACCTCGGTCCCGACCTCGGAGAACGAGGCGCGGGCGTCCCGGCGCAGGACGTCGATGATCGCGCGGTCCAGGCTGTCCATGCCCTGAGATTAGCGGTCGGCGGTCCGCGGTTCGGCGATCATCGCGGGCGCACCCGGCGGGGAATCGGGCTCCGGCGCCTCGATAAGAAAACCCGAAAACTCCTCGCGATCGTGCCACCGAAACGCGGTCACAGGCGTCTAAGAACACGAGCCGGACCCGCAGCAGGCCGTACCCCTGCCGCGAGTCCGGCTCGCTGACAGTATCAACCCACAGCGCTGTGTAGTTGCCGCACCGCCCAGTCCAGCTCCTCGGCCGTCACCACCAGCGGCGGAGCGATCCGGATCGTTGAGCCGTGGGTGTCCTTGGCCAGCACCCCGCGGACCATCAGGCGCTCGGAGATCTCCCGCCCGGTCCCGAACGCCGGATCGATGTCGACGCCGGCCCACAGCCCGCGGCCGCGGACCTCGCGCACCATCTCCCTCGGCAGGGTCGCCAGCTCCTCGTGCAGATGCTTGCCCAGCATTTGCGCCCGGGCCTGGTACTCGCCGGTGGCCAGCAGGCCGACCACGGCCCGGCCCACGGCGCAGGCCAGCGGGTTCCCGCCGAACGTGGACCCGTGCTCGCCGGGCTGGAAGACGCCGAGCACGTCCCGGTCCGCCACCACCGCCGACACCGGCAGGATCCCGCCGCCGAGCGCCTTGCCCAGGACGTAGAGGTCGGGCACCACGCCCTCGTGGTCGCAGGCGAAGGTGTAGCCGGTGCGGCCGAGCCCGGACTGGATCTCGTCGGCGATCATCAGCACGCCGCGCCGGGTGCAGACCTCGCGCACCGCCGCCAGGTAGCCGTCCGGCGGCACCAGCACGCCGGCCTCGCCCTGGATCGGCTCCAGCAGCACGGCCACGGTGTCGTCGGTGATCGCGGCCTCGATCGCCGACGCGTCGCCGTACGGCACGGTGACGAACCCGGGCGTGAACGGCCCGAAGCCGGTGCGCGCGTCCGGGTCGGTGGAGAAGGAGACGATCGACAGCGTCCGGCCGTGGAAGTTGCCCTCGCAGGTGATGATCTGCGCGCGGTCCTCGGGCACGCCCTTGACCTGGTAGCCCCACTTGCGCGCGGTCTTCAGCGCGGTCTCCACGGCCTCGGCGCCGGAGTTCATCGGCAGCGCCGCCTCCTTGCCGCACAGCGCCGACAGCTCGGCCACGAACGGGCCGAACTGGTCGTGGTGGAAGGCCCGGGAGGTCAGCGTCACGCGGGCCAGCTGCTCGCGGGCGGCGGCCAGCAGCACCGGGTTGCGGTGCCCGAAGTTCAGCGCCGAGTACCCGGCCAGCAGGTCCAGGTAGCGGTTGCCGTCGACGTCGGTCACCCAGGCGCCGTCGGCCTCGGCGATCACCACCGGCAGCGGGTGGTAGTTGTGCGCGGTGTGGGCGTCGGACTGCGCGATCAGCGCCTCGGCCTTGGGCGAGGCGGGCAGCCGGGGCAGCGCGCCGCCGCCGGGCAGGACGCCGGGCTCGGTCTCGGAGATCATGGTCACGGTGCTCAGCCCTCTCAGTCCCTCAGTTCGAGCGTGCAGCACTTCACCGAACCGCCGGCCTTCAGCAGCTCGGACAGGTCCATGCCGAGCGGCCGGTAGCCGCGCGCGGCCAGCTGCGCGGCCAGCCCGGTCGCGGCCCGCGGCAGCAGCACGTTCAAGCCGTCGGAGACGGCGTTGAGCCCGAAGGCGGCGGCGTCCTCGGCGGTGGCGATCACCGCGTCCGGGTACAGCCGCCGCAGCACTTCCCGCGATCCCGGCGAGAACGCCCCGGGGTAGTAGGCCACCGTGGTGTCGTCGAGCACCGCCAGCGCGGTGTCCAGGTGGTAGTAGCGCGGGTCGACCAGGCGCAGCCCGATCACCGGCAGCTCGAAGAACTCCTGCGCCTCCAGGTGCGCGTGCGGGTCGGAGCGGAACCCGTGCCCGGCCAGGATCCACCGGCCGGCGAACAGGAAGTCGCCCTCGCCCTCGTTGACGAACTCGGGGTCGTGGATCCGGGCGAAGCCGTTCTTGCGGAACCACTCGCGGTAGGCCGGCCCCTCGGCCCGCCGCTCCTCGTTGCGGAACGACGCGGCCAGCACCTTGCCGCCGACCACGGTGGCGCCGTTGGCCGCGAACACCATGTCCGGCAGCCCTTCCTCCGGTTTGATCGTCTCCACCTGGTGCCCCAGGTCCAGGTAGGCGTCGCGCAGCGCCTCCCACTGGCGCGCGGCCAGCGAGGCGTCGACCGGGGCTTCGGGGTCCATCCACGGATTGATGGCGTAGGTGACCGCGAAGTGGTCGGGCGGACACATGAGATAGCGCCGCGGGGTCGCCACGCGCTGTCCCGCCGCCGGCACGGGGAGTGTCTGGGGGATCATGCAACCTGAGCATAAGGACCGTGTTTTCGCAGCTCAAGCAGCCTTTGTTGCGTGTCGGTGCACGATCGTTGCGCAGAATCGCCGAGTACAGCCGGTTCATTGCGCCACCGCCGCCCCAGCGGCCCCGGGCCCGACCTCCCTAGAATCACCCCGTGAGCCCGATTCTGGTGTCCATCCTGGTGGTGCTGGCGCTGATCCTCGTGGAGGCCTTGTTCGTGGCTTCGGAGATCGCGCTCGTTTCGTTGCGCGAGAGCCAGGTGGAGAACCTGGCACAGCAGGGCCGCCGGGGGCAGGTGGTGGCGATGCTGGTGCGCGACCAGAACCGCTGGCTGGCCACGGTGCAGATCGGCGTGACCCTGGCCGCGCTGCTGTCCTCGGCCTACGGCGCCATCACGCTGTCCGAGAGCGCGAAGGAGGGGCTGATCGACGCCGGCCTGAGCAAGGGCCTGGCGGGCTTCGTCGGCATCGTCGGCGTCACCCTGGTGATCACCTTCGTCACCCTGGTGATCGGCGAGCTGGCGCCCAAGCGGCTGGCCCTGCAGCGGGCCGAGCCCACCGCCCTGGCGGTGGCGCCGTTCCTGAACCGGATGGCCGGGTTCTGCCGGCCGATCATCTTCCTGCTGTCGCTGTGCACCAACGGCGTGGTGAAGCTGTTCGGCGGCGATCCGTCGGTGGGCCGGGAGGCGGTGTCCTCCGAGGAGCTGCGGCTGATGGTGGCCGGCAACGAGACGCTGAACAGCGACGAGCGCGAGCTGATCGACGAGGTCTTCGCGGCCGGCGACCGGCAGCTGCGCGAGGTGCTGGTGCCGCGCACCGAGGTGACGTTCCTGGACGCCGGGATGCCGATCCGGCAGGCGGCCCGGATCGCCGCCTCCAACCCGCACTCCCGGTACCCGGTGATCGAGGGCTCCTCGGACAACGTGATCGGCTTCGTGCACGTGCGCGACTTCCTGAACCCGGAGCTGGCCGGCCGCTCGATCCGGCTGGAGGAGATCGCCCGGCCGGTGAAGATGCTGCCCACCTCCAAGCAGGTGCTCTCGGCGCTGTCGGAGATGCGCAACGAGTCCACGCACCTGGCGATCGTGGTCGACGAGTACGGCGGCACGGCCGGCATCGTGACCCTGGAGGACCTGATCGAGGAGCTGATCGGCGACATCCAGGACGAGTACGACGTCGGCCAGGCCGGCACCACCCGGCTGGTGGGCGGGGTGATGGAGGTCGACGGCCTGCTGAACCTGGACGACTTCCTGGACGAGACCGGCATCGCGCTGCCCGACGGCCCCTACGAGACCGCGGCCGGCTTCATGGTCGCGCAGCTCGGCCGGCTCCCGGAGCTCGGCGACGAGGTGGTGGTGGCGCTGGACCCGCCGCGCGGCCACACCGCGCACGAGCTGGCGCACGGCCACGGCGGCTTCGGCGGCCACGGCGGTTCGCACAGCACGCACTCCGGCCCGCACGGCGCGGCGTCCGCCGACGACGAGGGCGCCGAGCAGGAGATCCAGCGCTACCAGCTGCGCGTCGTGGAGATGGACAGCCGCCGGATCGCGCGGATCCGGATCACGCGGCTGCCGGAGGACGGGGTGTCGCCGGCCGCGGACGCGGAAGACGCGGAGGGCGAGGCTGCGGACGGGGCGGCTGCGGACGCGGAGTCGACTGCTGGGGATCCGAGTGCGGGCGTGGACCCGACTGCGGACCCGACTGTCGATCCGGGCGCGGACCCGGGCGTCGCGTCGACGGCTGAACCGACCGCTGAACCGGCCGCCGGCACCGCCGCCGATCAGGCCGGCACCGACCCCGCCGGAGCGGCTTCCGGGGCCGCGAAGATCACCTCCGGTGGGGCGCCGAATACCGAGAGTGCCGAAGGCCGTCCGGATGGCGAGCCGGGTCAGGAGATCCCGGGAGAACCCGATCAAAGCGAGCGCCGGATCTGAGAGAATGGCGCCTATGGCAGCCGCTCCCCAGTCCTCCGGTCGCAAGCGCGTCTTCTCCGGCATCCAGCCGACCGCCGACTCGTTCCACGTCGGCAACTACCTCGGCGCGATCCGGCAGTGGGTGCCGATGCAGGAGACCCACGAGACCATCTACTGCGTCGTCGACCTGCACGCCATCACGGTCGAGCAGGACCCGAGGCTGCTGCGGCAGCGCACCCGGGTGGCGGCGGCGCAGCTGCTGGCGGCGGGCATCGACCCGGGGCGCAGCACGCTGTTCGTGCAGAGCCACGTCCCCGAGCACGCGCAGCTGGCCTGGGTGCTGACCTGCATGACCGGCTTCGGCGAGGCCGGGCGGATGACCCAGTTCAAGGACAAGTCCGGCAAGCAGGGCGCGGCCAACACCAACGTCGGGCTGTTCACCTACCCGATGCTGATGGCCGCCGACGTGCTGCTCTACAACGCCGACGAGGTGCCGGTCGGCGAGGACCAGCGGCAGCACCTGGAGCTCACCCGGGACCTGGCGCAGCGCTTCAACGGCCGCTACGGCGACTACTTCACGGTGCCGGACCCCTACATCATCAAGGCCACCGGCAAGATCACCGACCTGCAGGAGCCGGGCGCCAAGATGTCGAAGTCGGCGTCCTCGCCGAACGGCATCATCGAGCTGCTGGACGACCCGAAGGTGTCGGCCAAGAAGATCCGCTCGGCGGTCACCGACACCGAGCGGGAGATCCGCTACGACGAGGTGAACAAGGCCGGCGTGTCCAACCTGCTGTCGATCTACTCGGCGCTGGACGGCCGCACCATCGCCGAGCTGGAGCAGGCCTACGCCGGCAAGGGCTACGGCGACCTGAAGAAGGACCTGGCCGAGGTCTTCACCGAATTCGTCACCCCGTTCCGGGAGCGCACCCAGGAGGTGCTGGCCGCCCCGGACAAGCTGGACGCGGTGCTGGCCGAGGGCGCGGCCAAGGCCCGGACCATCGCCGCCCGCACCCTGGCCGAGGTCTACGACCGCACGGGGTTCCTGCCCGCGGCGGGGAACTGACGGTGGGCGCCGTACCGGATCCGCTGGAGGCGACCTTCGTGGCCGCCCATCCGCTGCTGCTGCACGCCCCGGGCGGGGACGCGGTGACCATCGGCGTGGCGGTGCCGATCCCCGAGCCGTTCGGCAGCGAGCTGCAGAAGTGGCGGGAGTCGTTCCACGATCCGATGGCCCGGGCCATCCCGACCCACGTGACGCTGCTGCCGCCGACCGAGGTGCCGCGCGCGGAGCTGCCGGCGGTCGAGGACCACCTGGCGGCCGCGGCCCGGGCCGGACACGCCTTCCCGATGCTGCTGCAGGGCACGGACACCTTCCGGCCGGTCTCCCCGGTGACCTTCGTGCGGGTGGCGGCCGGCGCCGAGCAGTGCGCCGCCACCGAGGCCCGGGTCCGCTCCGGCGTGCTGGCCCGCGAGGCCCGGTTCCCGTACCACCCGCACGTCACCGTCGCCCACGAGCTGCCCGAGGAGGTCCTGGGCCGTGCCCAGGAGATCCTGGCCGGCTACGAGGCCCGCTTCCTGGTCACCGGCTTCGCGCTCTACCTGCACGGCGACGACGGCGTGTGGCGTGTCCGCCGCTCGTTCCCGTACGGGAGCTGAGGGCTCCGCGAGAATTCGCGCTCTACCTGCACGGGAACGATGGCGTGCGACCTGTCGACCGGTCCGCCGCTCGTGCCTCTCCGGAAGCCGAAAAGCCCCGCGAAAGCCGAACGGCAGCCCCCGGCTGGTGCCGGAGACCGCCGTCGTGGGCTGCTGCTGGGCGGCCCGATCGCCGTCAGCCTGGCGCGTCCTGGGCCATGGGCCCGCTCCGCCGCCTGCCTACTCGGTGACCGGAACCGGTACCGGCGCCGGTGCCGGAGCCGCCCCGCCGCCCCCGCCCCCGGCCGGGGCCTTCGGCCTCAGGGTCAGCGACACCAGGCACACCGCGAACGCGATCGCCGCGCCGACCGTCAGGCCGGTGTCCAGGCCGTGGGTGAAGTTCACGCCCGGGTTCGGGTTGTGGCTCCCCTTCTCCGCCGAGGTGGAGACTGTCACCAGCACCGCGATCCCCAGCGCGCCGCCGATCTGCTGGCAGGCCTGCATCAGGCCGGAGCCGGCGCCGGAGTCGCGCGGGGCCAGGCCGCTCATGATGTTCAGCGCGATCGGGCTGAACGCCAGGGCGCCGCCGAGGCCGAACATAAGGAACGGCACCAGCAGGCTGCCGGTGAAGCCGGAGTCGGTCTTGACCTGCGCCAGCCACAGCAGCGCGGCGCTGATCAGGGCGGTGCCGGTGGCGATCAGTGGCCGCGGCCCGAAGCGCGGGAGCAGCTTGGGCACGAAGCGCGAGACCGCGAACAGCGTGATGGTCAGCGGCAGGAACGCCAGGCCGGCCTTGATCGGCGAGTAGCCGAGCACCCGCTGCATGAACTGCGGCATGAAGTAGAACATCGAGAACATCGCGCCGACCAGCAGCACGTAGCTGCCGTAGCCGCGGGCCCGGGTGGAGTCCCGGAGCAGCCGCAGCGGGAACACCGGGAACGCCACGCGGGACTCGGTGATCACGAACGCGGTCAGCAGCACCACCGCGGCCGTGAACGCGCCGAGCGTCACGCCGTCGCTCCAGCCGTGCTCGGAGGCGTTGATGAAGCCGTACACCAGGGTGCCCATGCCCAGCACCGAGGTGATGGCGCCCGGGATGTCGAACCGGCCCTGGATCCGCGGGGACTCGTTCAGCAGCCGGGCCGCCGCCACCGCCGCCAGCGCGCCGATCGGGACGTTGATGTACATCACCAGCCGCCACGAGCCCCAGGTGGTGAGCATGCCGCCGAGCAGCAGCCCGACCGAGCCGCCGGCGCTGGAGACCGCGGTGAACAGGCTCATCGCCTTCACCCGCGGCGCGCCCTCCGGGAAGGTGGTGATGATCAGCGCCAGCATGCTCGGCCCGGCCATCGCCGCGCCCACGCCCTGGAGCGCGCGGGAGGCCAGCAGCATGGTCGAGTCGGCCGCGAGGCCGCCGATGAAGGATGCGACGGTGAAGACCACGACCCCGGAGACGAACATCCGCCGCCGGCCCAGGATGTCCCCGGCCCGCCCGCCGAGCAGCAGCAGGCCGCCGAAGGCCAGGGTGTAGGCGTTGAGCACCCACGACTGGCTGGCCTCGGAGAAGTGCAGCGAGTCCCGGATCTTGGGCAGCGCGATGTTGACGATGGTGGCGTCGAGGACCAGCATCAGCTGGCAGGTCACGATGGTCGCCAGGATGAGGCCCGGTTTCGGTTCCCGGCGGGGAACAACTTTCTCGGCGGGAGGTGTTGTGGATATGGACGCTGTTGACATGGTGTCCTTCACCTGACGGCGGAAGTTAAGCGGAGGCTGACTCCGGTTAGCGTAGGGTGTGCCGGTGCACGGCGGCAACCGTATTCCTCAGGGCCTTTAATCAGCCCTGCTCAACACTGGTGAAGGGATCGATGAAACGGTGAGGGCCGACGCTCTCCGCAATCGTGAGCGGCTCGTCGAGGTGGCGCAGTCGGCGTTCGCGACCAACGGGATCGACACGTCCTTGGAGGAGATCGCGCGCCAGGCCGGCGTCGGGATCGGCACGCTGTACCGGCGCTTCCCGACCCGCGAGGACCTGATCGCCGCGGTGCTCGCCGAGCGCTACCTCAAGCTGGCCGAGGTCGCCCTGGTGCTGGCCGAGGAGCGCGAGGATCCGGACTCCGCCTTCACCGAGTGGCTGGCGCTGCTCGTCGAGCACATGGCGCTCTACCGCGGGCTGTCGCTCGCCGTGAAGGAGGCCATGCACGACCACACCACGGCGCTCGGCCGCACCTGCAAAGAGATGATGGACAGCGGCGAGCGGCTGCTGACCCGCGGCCAGCAGGCCGGTGCGTTCCGTGCCGACGTCTCCTTCCTCGACGTCCTGGCGCTGAGCTCCGGCATCGTCACCGCCGTGGAGCGCCGGAGCGAGAAGCCCGACGCCTCGGACCTGCCGCCGCTGAACCCGTATCTGCTGCTGGACGTCGTGCTGCGCGGGCTCCGTGTGGAAGACCGGTGAAGACCCGCCGTTCATGGTGAATGAATGGTGAACATAAAAAGAATTTCAGGTGACTCGATTACGGTGAGTCGATGCTCACCGAACCTCCGCCGACGCTGTCCCGCCGGGGCGGGCCCGCCGTCGATGACCGGGCCCGGGCGGCCGCGCTGCGCACGTTCGGCGGTGCGCTGGCCGGGGCTTTCGTGCTCCTGGCCGTGCTCACCATGGTCGACGTGTTCCGGGGTCCGGACCAGTCGGCCGACGACGCGCTGAACCGGTTCGCGCTGTCCCACGGCGGGATCACCGACCTCCTGAAGGCCGTCACCCAGGCCGGCGAGCCCACGGTCACGCTCGGGATCGGACTGCTGGTCGCGGTCGGTTTTACCGTCGCCCGCAGGCACGGTTCGGCGCTGTTCGCGGCCGCCGCGGTGATCGGCGCGTACGGGATCGCCTTCGTCGGTAAAGAGGTCGTCCACCGGCACCGTCCGCGCTGGGACGCCGCGCACACCGTCGTGCCCGAGCACGGCGCCTCGTTCCCGTCCGGGCACGCCACCGGCACCTCCGCGCTGGCCGCGGTGCTGATCGTGGCCGCGGTCCCGCTGCTGGCCTTCCTCGCGGCCCGGAGCGCGGCGGTGATCGTCTTGGTGCTCTACGTGCTTGTCATGGTGTTCTCGCGGCCGATCCTGGGTGTTCACTTCCCGACCGATGTGCTAGCGGGGGTCTTGCTGGGCACAGGGTGGACCCTGTTGTGTGCCTCTTGGCTGCGGCCTTGGCGATCCCGGCCGTCCGCAGGCTGACCCGCTTAGGAGAACCGGCCGCTCACGCGTGATACTAAGGGCGGACGAGCATAGGGTTTTGCGGCCCGCACCGCTGCGTCGCCCACCGCATCAACAGGAGGACCGGAGAAAGTGACTTACGTCATCGCCCTGCCCTGCGTGGACGTTAAGGACAAGGCCTGCATCGAGGAGTGCCCTGTCGACTGCATCTACGAGGGCGAGCGCATGCTCTACATCCACCCGGATGAGTGCGTCGACTGCGGCGCCTGCGAGCCCGTGTGTCCCGTCGAGGCGATCTTCTACGAAGATGACACGCCGGAGCAGTGGAAGGACTACTACAAGGCGAACGTGGAGTTCTTCGACGACCTCGGTTCTCCCGGCGGTGCCTCGAAGATGGGCCTGATCGAGAAGGACCACCCGCTGGTCTCGGTGCTGCCGCCGCAGGCTTCGGAAGACTGATCCTTTCGAGAGTCCGGCGACATCCCGTTCCACCCAGAGGAAATCCTTCACGATGCGGAAGCTCCCTGACTTCCCGTGGGACCGGCTCGCGCCCGCCAAGGCGCGGGCCGGACAACACCCGGACGGGATCGTCGACCTCTCTGTCGGCACGCCTGTCGACCCGGTGCCCGCCGTCGTCCAGGACGCGCTGCGCGCCGGGTCCGACGCCCCGGGCTACCCCCTGACCCACGGCACCCCGGCGCTGCGCGCCGCCGCCGTCGGCTGGATGGAGCGGCGGCTCGGCGTGACCGGCGTGGCGCCGGAGGCGGTGCTGCCGGTGATCGGCACCAAGGAGCTGGTGGCGTGGCTGCCCACGCTGCTGGGCCTGGGCGCCGGCGACACGGTGGCCATCCCGGAGGTCGCGTACCCGACGTACGACGTCGGCGCGCGGCTGGCCGGCGCGGACACGCTGGTGACCGCGCCGCAGGACGTCCCGGAGTTGATCCGGACCCGGCGTCCGGGGCTGGTCTGGCTGAACTCGCCGGCGAACCCGCACGGCCGGGTCGCGCCGGCCGCCGAGCTGCGGGCCGTCGTCGCCGCCGCGCGCGAAGTCGGCACCGTGGTGGTGTCCGACGAGTGCTACATCGAGCTGGCGTGGGAGGCCGCGCCGGTGTCGGTGCTGCACCCGGAGGTGTGCGGCGGCTCCCACGAGGGCCTGCTGGCCGTCCACTCGCTGTCCAAGCGCTCGAACCTGGCGGGTTACCGCGCCGGGTTCGTCACCGGGGACGCCGCCGTCGTGGCCGAACTGCTGGAGGTGCGCAAGCACGCCGGCTTGATCATGCCGCAGCCGGTGCAGGACGCGATGACCGTCGCCCTGGGCGACGACGCGCACGCCGCCGAGCAGAAGGAGCGCTACCGCCGGCGCCGGGTGATGCTGCGCGACGCGCTGGAGGCGGCCGGGTTCCGCGTCGACCACTCCGAGGCCGGACTGTACCTGTGGTCCAGCCGTGACGAGGACTGCTGGAGCACCGTCGACTGGCTCGCCGAGCGGGGCATCCTGGCCGCGCCCGGTGAGTTCTACGGCGAGGCCGGCGCACGGCACGTGCGGGTGGCGCTGACCGCCACCGATGAGCGTGTCGCGGCGGCGGCCGAGCGGCTCAAAGGGGCCTAACCCCGCAAATACCGCGCGGCTTGCTTGAAATAGCCGCGCGGGTTCGTCTCCAGGTGCCGGGCCCATTCCGGATCGTCTTCGCCGCGCATCTGAGCGACGCGGGCGAGCGCGTACCCGAACATCGGCTGGTTGATGTAGCCGAGCTGCTGGCGTCGCCAGCCGCGGGAGCTCTGCGAGAAGGTGAACGCGGCGTTGGCGGTGAAGACGCCCAGGCCGAAGAACACCGTCGCGAGGTCGGTCAGCGGTTCGTGGTCCTGTTCGTCCGGCGCGACCGTCCCCCGGTAGAGCAGCTTGTGGTGGCACAGCTCGTGCGCCGCGACCGCCACTACCCGGCGGGGATCCGGGGCGTCCTCCAACGCGACCGCGATCACGCCGAGACCGCTGCGGACGCTGTAGTGGCCGGCGACGCTGCTGTGGGCGCTGCCCGCGGCGCCGGGCATCCGAGGCGGCGGTCGGCCGTCGTAGAACCCCACGGCGATCTCGGCCGGGTCGATCCGCAGATGCGCGCGGACCAGGTCCACCAAGCCGGCGGCGTCCTCCTGAGTGCCCTGATAGCGCCCTGGGAAGAACCTCGGTGTCGGGGTGACGACCTCGGCCTCCAGGGCTTCTGACCCGTACTCGTCGAGACACCACGCCAGCATCTTGTCGATCCACAAGCGCTCGCGGTCCTCGACCGGCGAGCGCGCCCCGAACAGCGGCATGATCCGACGATACCCGTCTCCGTCGCGGGCTCGGGCGCTCCGGCGACCGCTCACTGGCGTCCCCGTCGGCGCCCCTCCGCGGGCCCGCGCCGAGGCGCCGTACTCAGTTCGGATGCGGGGTTTTTCCGCGTTCCGGCACCGGTTTCCCGGATGACGGCGCCGGGTAGCCCGCCTACCGGAGGAGAGCCGTGATCCGCACAGTCCTGGCCCCGGACGGGCGCCGTCTGGCCGTCGCCGAGCACGGCGACCCGCGGGGCGCGCCGGTGATGCTGTTCCATGGCACCCCGGGCAGCCGGCTGGGACCGCTGCCGCGGGCGATGACGCTCCACGCCTCCGGCATCCGGCTGCTGACCTTCGACCGTCCCGGCTACGGCGGATCGGACCGCCTGCCGGGCCGCCGCGTGGCCGCGGTGGCCGCGGACGCGGCGGCGGTCGCCGACGCCTTCGGCATCGCGCGCTTCGCGGTCCTGGGCCGCTCCGGCGGCGGCCCGCACGCCCTGGCCTGCGCCGCGCTCCTGCCGGACCGGGTGACGAAGGCGGCCGCCCTGGTCTCGCTGGCCCCGCGCGAGGCCATGGGCCCGGCCTGGTTCGCCGGCATGACCCCCGGCAACACCGAGGCCTACCGCCAGGCCGTCGCCGACCCCCGCGCGCTGCGCCGGACCCTCGACGACCGCGCCGCCCGCGTCCGCGCCGACCCGAGCAGCCTGCTGACGACCATCGACGAGGGCCTGGCCCCCTCCGACCGAGCCGTGATCGGCCAGGCCAACATCCGCCACGAACTGGCCCGCGCCCACGCCGCCGCGGTGGCCGACTCCGCCGACGGCTGGTTCGACGACGCCCTGGCCCTGGCCGGCCCCTGGGGCTTCGACCCCGCCGACATCCACGTCCCGGTCTACCTCTGGCACGGCGCCGAGGACCGCTTCTCCCCGATCAGCCACACCCGCTGGCTCGGCGAACACATCCCCCTCGCCACCCTCGACCTGGAAGCCAGCGCCTCGCACTTCAGCGCCCTGCTGCGAATGCCGCAGGTGATCGTGTGGTCGGGCGCCCGGATGTCCTGGGACGCGGCGGTGGCGTTGAGCGGGTAGGGGGTCGCTGCGGCTGGTGGTGGGGTGGGTTCGCGCCGCATGGTGTCGCGGTAGGCGTGGTGCGGTTGAGATGAACGGATCGGGCGGTTGGTTGGAATCTTGTTGCGGCTGCGAGGGTGGTTGGCGCGGGGCGTGGTGGGCTGTTGGCGGCGCAGTTTGGGCGGGGTTCGTTTCGGCCTGTGGTGGTGAGCTGCGTTGGTTTGTGGTGTGGTCGGCGTTGAGCGGTCGGCCGGGGATCCGTAGGCTCGAAGCATGACCGAGGCTCCGAGACTCCACGCCGTTCCCGGGGGAAGCCCAGAGGGATCGCAGCCCGCGCCGGCTTCGGCCCGTACCGAGCGCGGTGCCGCTCCCGAGCCGCTCTGGCGCGAGGTCCTGGGCGAGAAGCTCCGTGGCCTGCGTCGCGAGCATGAGGAGACTCTCGTCGAGACCGCGGCGCGCGCGGGCATTTCTCCGCAGTACCTGTCGGAGGTCGAGCGCGGCCTCAAGGAACCCTCCAGCGAGATGATCGCCGCCGTCGCCGGCGCGCTCGGTACCACGCTCGGCGGGCTCGCCGAGTCGGTCGCCGACGAGCTGCGGGGCCAGCGCGAGGCGTCGAAGCTGATGCGCTACGAGATGGCGACTCGCCAGCGGTTGTCCGGGCCGGTGGCGCTGGCCTTGGCGGCCTGAGCGCCTGGGCTGATCGCGGCCTGAGCGCGTGCGCCGACCGGCGCCCGAGCGGTGCTCCCGCCCGGGCGCCGGGTCGCGGGCGCTGTGCCGGGCGCCGGCGTCAGCGTCGGCGGCGCGCTACGCCAAAGCCTGCTCCCGCGGCCCCAACACCACGTCCGCCAGTCCGTAGTCCACCGCCGCCTGCGCCGTGAACACCCGGTCGCGGTCGGTGTCGTGCCGCAGCCGGTCCACGGTCTGGCCGGTGTGCTCGGCCAGGATGGTTTCGAGCTCGCCGCGCATGCGGACCAGTTCGTCGGCCTGGATGATCAGGTCGGGGATGGCGCCCTGGCCGCGCGCCGCCGGCTGGTGCAGCACTACGCGCGCGTGCGGCAGTACCGAGCGCATTCCCGCGGTCCCGCCGGCCAGCAGTACCGCGCCGACCGCGATCGCCTGGCCGACGCAGGTGGTGCGGATCGGGGCCTTGACGTGCTGCATGGTGTCGTAGACGGCGAGCATCGAGGTGAGGTCGCCGCCTTCGCAGTTCACGTAGAGTGCGATCTCGCGCTCGGGGTTGTCGGACTCCAGGTGCAGCAGCTGCGCGATGATCGCGTTGGCCACCCCGGCGTCGATCGCGGTGCCCAGGTAGACGATGCGTTCGCTCAGCAGGTGCGAGTAGATGTCGGTCACGCGTTCGCCGCGCGGGTTCTGGGCGACGACGTACGGGATGGTGTAGTTCATGGTGTGCTCCCCGATCATGCTCATGACGAGATCCCGATCCGCCGCCGCTCCGGCACGATCTGTGCGAACGAGTCGACGATGTGGTCGATGAAGCCGTACTCCTTGGCCTGCTCCGCGCTGAACCACCGGTCGTGCAGCGAGTCCTCGTAGATCCGCTCGTAGGGCTGCCCGGTGTCCGCGGAGATCAGGCCCAGCACCGTGTTGACCGTGTAGCGCAGGTCGTCGGCCTGGACCTCGACGTCGACCGCGGTGCCGCCGATGCCGGACGAGCCCTGGTGCATCAGGATCCGGGCGTGCGGCAGCGCGTAGCGGTGGCCCGGGCTGCCGGCCGAGAGCAGGAACTGGCCGGCGCTGCACGCCAGTCCCAGCACGAGCGTCGAGACCTCGCACGGCACCAGGCGCATCGTGTCGCGGATGGCGAGCATCGCCGCCACCGAGCCGCCGGGGGAGTGGATCCACAGCGAGATCCCCACGTCGGGGTCCTCGGTGGCCAGGGACAGGAGCTGGGTCGTCAGGAGGGTGCCGTTGTCGTCGTCGAGGACGCCGTCGAGCACCAGGATGCGGCGGTTGAACAGCTGCTCGCGCGTGCGCCAGCCGAACTGGGGCGCCTTGTCGTCTTCTGCCATGCCTCCACCGTGCGCCCGCGGCAGGTCACCGCGGGGGCCGCGCTGCTGTGGGCGGATCCGCTCACAGCAGCACCGGCAGGTCAGGCCGAAAGCCGTCCCGGCCCAAGGCGAGCCTCGTCAGTAAGGCGACGCCTCCAGCTCCCGCCCGACCCGCCCTCCCGCCCGCACCCGCACGCACACCGGATGCCCCTCCCCGAGCAGCATTCCGAGCCGCGCCAGCACCCGTCCGCCGATCCCGTCGGCCTCGGCGCCGTGTCCCGCCGACCGGAGCGTGGCCGCGTGGTTCGCTTCAGCGATCAACGTATATACGTGGCCTTCCCCTAAGCGCATCGCGAGACCGTTGAGGATCCGCTCCTCCAGCGCCAGCGCGGCGTCGACCTCTCCGCTGTCGGCGAGGCAGTTCGTCAGGTTCCCCGCAGCGGTCAACGTAAAGGGATGCGACGCGCCGAGCGCCGCGTCGAACCCGGCCACCGCGCGCTCCGACAACGTCCGCGCCCGCGCCAGGTCCCCGCTGGCCCGCGCGTAGACGGCCATGTTGTTCACCGCGACGAGCGTATAGGGGTGGCGTTCCCCGAGCTCGTCTTCGTAGTTCGCCAGACACTCCGCGGTGATCGAGACCGCCTCCGCGTCCCGATCCTGCGCGGCCAGGTCTGCCGCGCGGTTCAGCGCACAGGACCGCGTATCCGGGTGCCGCTCCCCGAAGCGCTCCAGATACCTCTGGTACGTCCCCTTGGTCAGCTGCTGAGCTTCTTCCAGATCGCCGCATTTCCGCAACGCGATGGCCAGACTCTTAGCGGTGCGCAGCGTCTCGGGGAAGTCGTCGCCCAACACGTCGCGATACGTCTCCAAGGTCCCCCGCAGCAGCTCCACAGCCTCCCGGAACCGCCCCGCGTCGATGATGTCCCGCGCCAGGGACCCCGCGGAGCTCAGCGTGTAGGGATGGCTCGGCCCGAGCACGTCCCGCCGCCGCGCGAACACCTCCCGGTCGATGTCCGCGGCCTTCTCGAACGCCCCCACCAGCCGGTAGGAGACCGCGAGGTTGTTCGCCGACGACAGCGTCTGCGGGAAATCGACCCCGAAGTTCTCCGCGAACCGCGCGTACGTCTGCTCGTCCAGCGCCAGCGCCTCGTCGAAGCGCCCCAGCCCGCGCAGCGCGGCCGCCAGGCCGCCGGCCGTCATCAAGGTGTGGCGGTGGTCGTCGCCGAGGGTCGCGGCCTGGGCCAGCAGCACCTCGGCGTTGATCCGCCGGGCCTGTTCGAACCGGCCCATCGACCACAGCACGTTCGCCGTGTGGAAGCGCAGCGAGAGCAGGTCCGGGTCGGCGTCCGGGGCCCGGCCGCTCGCGGTCCACACCGCGGCCAGCTCCTCGGCGTACGCCAGCGCCGGGCCGAGCTCGCCCCGCTTCCACAGGTACCGCACCCGGTCGATCAGCAGCTGGAGGGTCTCGCCCTCGGCGCACAGCCGGGCCCGGCTCGGCCCCAGGTGGGCCCAGATCTGGTCGTAGCGCGGCCAGTTCTCCGGGTCGTCGGTGTCGCCCGCCCGCGGCCGCGCGCCGACCAGCACGCGGTGCACCTCGTGGCAGGCCAGCCGCTGCTCCTCCGGGCTCATCCGGGCCCGGATCACCGACTGCACCAGCCGGTGCACCTGGATGGTGTTCGACGCCGCGTCCACCCGGGCCAGGGCGAACCGCCCGGCCTCGCGGACCACGCGGCCCAGCATCATCCGGTCCCGCAGCGCGTCGTCGTAGGGGATCAGGGCCTGGATCATCTCGTCGGACCGCAGCAGCGCCATCGACACCGGCTCCGGCGCCAGGAACGAGCACAGCTGGAGCAGCCGCACCGCCGCCGGGGAACGCTCGCGCAGCGTCTCGAACGAGATCGTCCACGTCGTCGCCACCGGCAGCGGGTAGTCCCCGGGCTGGTTCAGCGCCAGCACCACCGCGGCCTGCCGCTCCAGCTCCGCCAGGTACTCCTCGACCGGGGTCCCGGTCTCGGTCAGCCACGCCGCCGCCTGCTCCACCGCCAGCGGCAGGTCCCCGAGCGCCGCGCCGAGGGCGTCGGCGTCCTCCACGGCCAGCCCCGGGACCCGGCGCCGCAGGTGCTCCACGCTCTCGGCCCGGGTGAACACCTCCACCTCGACCGGCGCCGCCTCCTGGGCCCACGCCGGGTTCCGCGACGTGATCAGCACGTGCCCGTGCCGGCCCTCAGGCAGGAACGGGCGGACCGAGCCGGGCTCGTCGGCGTTGTCGAAGACCAGCAGCCACCGGCGCACCGGGTCCCCGCGCCGCAGTGCCTCCAGCACCGCCGCGGCGGTCTCGGCGATCCCGCTGTCCGCCCGCAGCCCCAGCTCCAGCGGCCGGGCCAGCTTCGCCAGCTCGGTGGGGATCAGCTCCGGCTGATCGGCGGGCAGCCACCAGACCAGGTCGTAGTCGCCTTTGAAGCGGTGCGCGTATTCGAGCGCCACCTGGGTCTTGCCGACGCCTCCCAGACCGTGCAGCGCCTGCGGGGGCGCGGAGCCCGCCGCGGAGCCGCGCAGGAGGCGGTCGCGTAATCGCTCCAGGACCAGATCGCGCCCCGTGAAGGAGGCGTTGCGGCTGCGCAGGTTCCACACCCGCGGGTCGACACCGGGGAACCGGGGGCCGTGGGCGCGCGCCGAGGGCAACACATCTGGAGAACGCGCGCGCCACTGCGCATAAGCGTTCCGATCCACCGCGCGCAGCAGTGTCTCCACAGCCTCCGGCTCGGTGAGCTGTGCCAAGTCGATCGGAGGGTTCGCCTGGTACTGCGCCGGCATGCGGACGTCCGCGACCCGGATCGCAATAACGCGCTGCGGTGCCCGATCGCCAGCGGACTCCGGTACGGCACCGAACCGGCGCAGCTCCGTGGCGACTTCGGCGGACCGGAGATACGCGTGCGAGGCGATCGCGAGGACTTGCCGGTCCCCGTCGATCTCCACCGTGGCGGTGGCGTCGGGATCGGGATTCGGCGAGGCGCTTCCGGCGCCGACCAGATCGGCCGGGACCTCGACCTGCGCGAGGATCTCCCGGACCCAGTCCGCCCACATGCGGTCCTCGGCGACGTAGTGGATCAGCGGCCTGACCTTCGCCACCTGCCGCCGCGTGAAGCCCTCCAGGATCCGGCGGCGGCGCGGCTCGTCCATGGCCGGGAGCCCGGTGACCCGTCCGGTCGTGATCTCCGCGGTGAGCCGTTCGAAGGCGGCGAGCAGCGAGGTCGGCAGCCCGGGCGTGTCGCCGAACGTCGCGAGCGTCTCCTCGTAGGCGTAGAACGGCCGGTAGGGGATCTCCACCGAGGCCCAGTACTGTGTGCGGCGCTCGTCGTCCATGCCGGCCGGGAACCCGGCGAACCGGGAGGACACCACCGCGCGCCCGGCGTCGGCCTTCGCCTTCTCCGCCTCGTCGACCCGCATCGGTACCGGCAGGATCCGGATCGGCCGCTCCAGGCCGTGGTCGCGGACCCGCCGCGCGATGCCGAGCGCGCCCTCGATGTTCTGGTCGCTGAGCGCGAAGCAGTCCACCAGCACGTCCGGCAGCTGGAGCGTGCAGATGTCGGCGATGTCGGACAGCCCGGTGCGGCTGTCGATCAGCACGTAGTCGTACTCGGCCTTCATGCCCTCCCGCATCGCCTGGAAGAACAGCCCGCCGCCCATCTCCTCGTAGAAGTCGTCCCAGCCGCGCGGCGCCATCGCCGAGGCGTAGTCCCGGTTCTGCCGCCCGGCCGGCAGGAAGTCCAGCGCGCCGCCGGCCGGGAACGGCCAGTCCACGGCGACGGTGTGCCGCATCACCTCGGCGGCCTGCCGGTGCCAGTCGGTGGGCCGGTCCTCCCGGTGCTGGTGGACCTGCCAGGCGTAGTCGACGATGAGATCGATGACGCCGCCCGCGGATTGCAGTGCGGACGGCGGCAGGAACGGATGGTAGAAGCGGTGCAACCCGGGCGAGTCGAGGTCCCAGTCCACCGCCAGCACCCGCCGGCCGTTGGCGGCCAGGATCCATGCCACGTTGGCCAGGGCCATCGTGCGGCCGGTGCCACCTTTGTACGAGTAGAACGTGATGACGGTTCCGTTCGATTCATGGGGCATGAGGAGCTCCTCCCGGCGGCGGATCGGTGGCGTCACCGCGCAGCCGCGGCGGTCTGGGGAACGGCCGGTCCGGCGTCTGCGGCGTCAGCTGCCGCAGCAGCGCGGCCTTGGCGGCCGGATGCACGGTCCGGAAGTAGAACTCGTCGAAGTCGACCGACGACACCTGCGCGGGATGGCCGGTGAACCACTCGGCCAGCTTGGACTGCGCGGTACGGAGGTAGGCCGCGACAGCGGCCTCGGCGGAGGCCGCCAGGCCGGACGGGTCGGCGGGCGGGTCGGTGCCGGGCGCTGTGGGGCCCGGGGTCGCGGTGCTCGGAGCTGCGGCGTTCGATGACGCGGTGTTCGATGACACGGTGCCGGGTGCGGTGAAGCCGAGCCCGACGGAGCCGCTCGGATCAGGGGCGTCGCACGGGTCGGCCTGACTGCTCGGATCGACCGGACCGCTCGGACCGGCCGGACGGCTCCGGTCGGCCTGACTGTTCGGATCGACCGGACCGCTCAGTCCGGCACCGGGGCCGGCAGTCAGTTCTGGAAGTGAGGTCCTCGACGTCGTGGGTCCGGTCCGGCCGGCCTCCCAGTGCGCGCTCGCGCCCGACGGCCCGGAAGCGGGCCCTCCGGCGCCCTGCCCGGATCCGGCGTGCGGATCGACCGCCGCGGCTCTGCTCGGATCTCTCGGATTTCTCGCACTGTCCGGACTGTCCGGACCGCCCTGACCGCCCTGACCGCCCGGCCCGGCCCACCTGGCGGAACTGCTGGTTCCGATCGCGCGGACCGGCCGGTCCAACCGCGTCGGCCGCGTCCGCCTGGTCGGGATGCTCGGATCGGCCGAACCGACCCTTTCGGGCTCGGCCCCGGATCGGGCTTCGAACGGTTTGCCGGTCCCTACCGGCTCGGCGCGCCCCGCGTCCGGGCTGCCGGTGGCCGCGCTCGGCAGCGCGGCGGGTAAGTGGTCGTCGGCGGGTAAATGGCCTTCCGCTTCGGCGGCGACCGCCGCGTCCGGTTCCGGATCGGTGTCTCGGCCCGCGCGGACCGGGTTCGCGGAAGACTTCAAGGAAGGGGGACCGGGCAGCTTCCGCAGCTCACCCGTCCCCGGCGGTAACGCGAGTTGCCCCGTGCCGACGGACCTCGTCGGCCGGGGCCCGGGTAACGGCAGCGCCGGCCGGCCGGCGGCTCGCCGCACCAGGTCGCCGGCCGCCTCGAACAGGCCGTCGGCCGTCTCGAACCGGTCGCGCAGGGACGTGAAGTCCACCGGGCGCGCGGCCCGCGGCGCGTCGCCGTGCGCCACCCGCACCACGTGCCGGGCCAGCGCGTGGATCGCCAGCTGGTACTCGTCCTTGTAGCGCGCCAGCCGGATCAGCTGGAGGAATCCCAGGCGCGCGTAGGCCTCGCCGAGCGTGTGGTGATCGAACTGCAGGGCGCGCGCGGCGGCGGGCAGTTCGGTGTCCGGGATCGGCAGCCACAGGACCGGGACGATCGCCTCGGGGCGGTTCCCGGAGGTGAGTTCGTGGGCGCTCTGCCGGGCCTGGAACAGGTACCACTCGCTGGCGCAGCTCAGGGAGGTGAAATAGCGCGGCGTGTAGAGCGGCACGAAGACCCGGCACGCCGCCAGCGCCTCGGAGATCCGGCGGTGCCACTGCTGCCCGATCCGGATGTCGCGGTCCATGAAGCCGGGCTGGGCGCCGCGCGTCAGCGTGGTCAGCTCGGTCACCTCGTAGGTGAGATCGTCGAAGAAGCGCAGGGTCCAGCGATCCGGGTCCGCGGCCTGCTCCGCCTTCTCCTCGCCCGAGCGGTGGTGCCGGGCGTAGCTCAGGAAAAAGTACGGGGCCGACCCGTCCCCGGCGCCGTCCGGCGCCCGATCCGAGACTGCCATCCGCCCCCCTGCCACTGGCGGTCACCTCGCGACTCATCACACTGCGTCCCAGCAAGGATTGCGCGCCGTAATCGGTGGCGTCAACGTTGCGCGCGGGGGTCAGACCTTGGATGTCCACGATTCCAACGTCGTACGCAGCGCCTCCACGAAGCGCAGTCCCAGCGGCGTGAGTGATCCGGAGTCGGCCAACACCCTGGTGGCGCGCAGGGTGTGCCCGAACCAGAGGGCGAACTCGGCCTCGGCGTGCGCGCGCTCGTCGGCGTCGGGCGCGGTGAACCGGCGCACCCGCCAGAAGTCGGTGACGCCGACGTGTGCGTACGTCCCCTGCAACAGCCCCTCCAACGGCCGCGGATCCTGCCGCCACGGCGCCTCGAACAGCCGGGTGTCGTGCCGGTCGTGCAGATCCGTCATGTCCAGCACCGCCCCGAGCTTCACGTGCTGGAACTCGTGCACCATCAGCAGCGCCAGCGCGGCGGTCGGCGGCTGGCCCCGGCCCGCGCGCGACCCCGGCAGCGCCGCGCCGATGGCGCCATAGGCCCGCCGCGCCGTCGAGCTGACGTCCCGCCCCGACAGCGACGGCCGCAACGGCACGACCGTCGAGAGCCCGGCGGCGATGCCCGGCGCGTAGGAATGGTGGTCCCGCGCCAGGATGTCCCAGGACCTCGGGAGGGTCCGGAGCCACGCCGACGCCTCCTGGCCGGGCAGCCGCCGCGCGACCTCCCAGTGGTGGCAGCGCCGGAACGGATCCGTGTCCTCGATCGCGACGCCCCCGCCGGCGAAGGCGGGCAGCGGCACCCGCCGCACGTCTTGCCACCCCGCCAGATCCAGCAGCTCGCATTCGCCGCCGGTGATCCGCAGCCGCAGCGACGTCCCGGCGTCCGCTCCGACGACCAGGCGGCCCAGCGTCGGCAAGTACACCGCGCCGCGCCGGACCGGTACGTCGATCTCCGCGTCCGCGCCCGCCCGGATCGCGGTCGCGGCGGCGAGGGTCGCGAGGTGCGCGAAATCGTCGGGGACAGGGCGGCCGGACTGGGCGTCGTCCAGGCAGCGCAGGGCCCAGACAGAGATGTAGGGATGATCCAGGATCTCGTGGAGCGCGCTCTTATGCGTTCCGTCCAGGGCCTTCAGCATGGCGATGGCGGCGTCCACCATCTCCTGGCGCGGACCGCTGTTGTCATCCGCCGCAGCGAACACCTTCGCCAGGAGGAGTATCCGGAGTGAACGCTGGAAGCGACTCAGATGCGCGATCGCCTTGGCGTCGCCGTAGCCGTGTGCCAGCTGGTGGACCACGTCCGCCGGCAGCCCCAGCGTGCGCTGCGCCGGAACCCGGGCCGCGGCCGGCGTACGAGTCCGCGTCTTGATCCCCATAATCAATTCCTTGAGGTCGCCGCAGTAGACGCTTGGATGGTCGAACGGGTCCGCCTGCGTGGTGCCCGGTGCGGGAGCGCTGTAGCGATGGGTACGGAGTCCGCCGCCGCACACAGTGACCAACGGACAGCGTCGACAGGTCTCGCTCAGATCCGCCAGACCGTGTCGGCGCGCCTCGAAGCCGGGATGCGCGGAGGCCTCGTCGAAGGTGTGGGTGAACACGTCGAACCCGGTGACCGGAGCGCCGTCGTACGCGGCCTTGAGCGAGTCCGTCTGCTCCAGCGTCCCGTCGGCTTCCACCACGACCAGGTCCACGGGATCCAGCCCCAGCGACTCGGTCCCGCTGGGCAGCCCGCGGAACGCGTCCAGCACCGAGCTGAAAGTACGGATCGGGAAGGGACGGCCGTCGGCGTTCCATTGATCGAAGACCGCGAGTAGCCAGTCCCCGTATTCGGCGCGCGCGGGATCGTGCCTGATAGGCGGCTCGCTATGCGTCGCGTGAGGGAGGAGGAAGTCGGCGCGCGGGGGAGCCGCCTCCCTGATCGCTGCATAGACGGCGACCGGATCGTTCCGAATGTCGATGGTGCACAGTAAGCCCGCATAGATGTCGGGATACTGATCGCGCAATAGCGTCACCGCATACTGCGTCTTCTCGTAGCTCGACGAGCCGTTGGCGAACCGTCTGTGCAGATCGTTCGCTGTGCGGTCGCCGTCCAGGGACACTCCGACCCGGACCCCGTGTTCGCGGAACAGGTCGCAGAACCCGGGGTCGAGTCGAATCCCGTTGGTGTGCACCCGGAGGTCGAGCGCACAGCCCGCGCTTTCCACGGTCTGGCGCAGTATGGTCAGCGCCTCGCGCATCCGGTCGGGGCCGAGTAGTAGGGGTTCTCCGCCGTGCAGCACCGCGGCGACCGCGGGCAGCTGGTGCGCGGCGGCGTGTTCGGCGATCCGCTCAGCGGTGCGCCGCAGTATCTCCGGCGTGGCGAACCTGGGTTTATGACGCCATGAGGTGTCGGCGGCCTCGTACACGTAGCAGTGGTCGCAAGCGAGGTCGCAGCGGGTCGCGACCTTGATGACGAACTGCCGGAACGGCGGCCGGTAGGGCGTGGACGGCATGGGCGCGGTCCCTTTCCGTTACACGGCGGAATTGAACGACGCGGCCACCGGCACCGGTGCCGTACCGCCGTCGCGCGGCGGACTGATGCGGCGGTCGACGTCCTCCGACCGCACCTCGCCGGCCGAGACCGAACGCGAGACGTCCGCGAGTGACTCCTGGGTCAGGTCCACCAGACCCGAACTGACACTTGTCGTCTTGCCGTGGCGGTGCTTCATCCGTGGCTCCCGGTGGGGCGGTTCACACGTATTCAGGCATGGCGATCTATTGCGCTTTCGTGGCGCGGGCATGCGAAGAGTTGCGGTTAATCGCCTTCAAGAGGGATTCATATCCCTAACAGCTTATGTGACCTCTGGCAGGGGGGATCATGCGGAGGTTTGAAAACTCCCCGCATGACCGTACAAAGGCAGCAAAAAGGCCTCTGGCGCGCTTACACGTGCCAGAGGCCTTAGGAAGGCTTTCAGAAGTGGGGCTTAAAAGTGTCCGAGCAGGCCGGTCACGCTGCCGAGCGAGGACAGACCCCCGAGCGAGGACAGGTCGCTGAACGAGGTCAGACCGCCGAGCGAGGGCAGGCCCCCGGTGAGCCCGCCGTCCGGCAGCTCCCCGATCACCGGCAGCGTCGGGGCGGCCGGGGCGGCGAGGTTCGCGGCCTGCTGCGCCGCCAGCACCGGCGCCACGTCCGACAGCCCCATCTTCTTCACGCCCGTGTACTGCGGCAGCTGGGACAGGCTGGGCGCGTCCGGGCCGAGCGGGGTGTCCATCATCGGCATGCCGGCCAGCAGCCGGGGCCCGGCGTGCACGCCGTCCGAGGCGTTCATCGGGGTCACCGGCGGAGTGGGCGCGGTGTGCGGCGTGCCGACGGCCTTGCGGGAGCGGGTCGCCGGGTGCGCCGCCGGGCGGGCGGGGGCGGCCGGAGCGGGCGCGTGCGCGGCCGGCGCGGCGGC
>NZ_BAAAQN010000087.1:0-41565 GCF_039531695.1 Catenulispora yoronensis | reverse complement strand
GCACCGGCGGCGAGGGCGGGACCGCCGGCGGCGCCACGAGCCCGTCGCCGACCGGCGGCGGGACGCCGACCGGCGGGGCGACCTCCGGCTCGGCCAGTCCGCCGGCGGCGGGCTGGGACGGGTCGCTGCTGGGCGGACTGCTCGGAGCGCCGGCGTCCAAGCGCTGAGGACCTGCTGGGGTCGGTGCGGGACCAGGGAGGCAGCCGTGGCGGCCGGAGTGGCCGGAGTGGCCGGAGTGGCCGGAGTGGCCGGGGCGGCCGGGGCGGCCGCGGTGGCTCCGTCGAGGCCGGATCGAGCACCGGTAGGGGTTCCCTCGGGCTGGTCGAGGTTCGGTCGAACTGATATCGGGCCTGCGGGATGGCCGGTGACGGCGCCCCGGCGCCGCCGCGGAATTGCCCGAGCGGCGCGGCGAGCGTCGGCCGGGGTGGCGGGATCGGCGTGGCCGGAACGCGCGGGGATCGGTTGACATGAGCCGAACATCGGACGAAGCGGTTCAGTCGCCCGACGCGGGCGTTGTCACATTAAAAGCGGCCTCCTAGGATCCCGCTATGGGGACGGCCGACGGCGGATCCTGGGGGGAACAACGGGCGTGGTTCGCCCATGCCGCATGCCCGCGCGAGCCCGCCCTCCGGCCCGGGACCGGCGGTTTTACCGGGCGGACGCCCGAGGACGCGGCCGGGCCCCGACCCGGGAGTCGAGTCGGTGGCGGACTTGGAGACCGGCCTTGGGCCCTGTCGGGCGACCGACGCCCGGACCGATCGCGCGACCGTCTCGGAAACCGACTCGGAAACCGACTCGGAAACCGATCTCGGGACCGATTCGGCGACCGACGCTGGGTCCTGTCTGGCGACCGATCCCGGGGCCTCTCGGGCGACCGATCCCGGGACCGATCGGGCGACCGTCTCGTAAACCGTCTTGGAAACCGTCTCGGCGCCCAACTCCGCGCCCGACCCGGAAACCGACCGGGAGCCCGGCCCACAGCCCGCTTCGCGCCCCGCCCCGCGGCGGCGTCCGCGAAAGCTCGGACCGCTGCCGGGCCGGTCGAACCGCGGCCCCTGATCTGCGCGTTCGCACCAATGGCGAGCCCGCGAAGGCTCAGCGGGCCTCCCCGGCGTGCGCGGCGGCGCGCGCCCTCCCAGTGCCGGACCAAGCGGCCCGGATCCATGACCTCGGCCCGTCCCCGTGGCGGCGCCCGCGACGGTGGAGCCGGGTCGGCCGCCGGATCCGCCCATCGGCGCGGGGGAGAAGGAAGGCGGCCCCGCATGACCAAAGTCCTGCATGTCATCACCGGCCTGGCCTCGGGCGGCGCGGAGCGCCAGCTGGCCACGCTGCTGCCCCACCTGCCCGAGGACTGCGAGGTGGTGTGCCTGACCGAGGGCGGCCTGGTCGGCGAGCGGATCCGGGCCGAGGGATTCCGGGTCCACGACCTGCGGATGCCGTCCAACCGGGACGTGGCCAGCCTGATGGCCCTGGTCCGGCTGATCCGCGACGGCGGGTTCGACGTCGTGCACACCCACCTGTACCGGGCGCACCTGTACGGCCGGTTAGCGGCCCGGATGGCGGGCGTGCGGGCGATCGTGGCGACCGAGCACTCGCTGGGGCGGACCAAGATCGAGGGCAAGCCGAAGGACCTGCTGGGCGTCCGCGCCCTGTACCGGGCGTCGGAGCGGATGGGCCGGGTGACGATCGCGGTGTCGCAGACGGTCGCGGACTACCTGCGGGCCTGGCGGATCGACCGCGTCGAGGTGATCGAGAACGGCATCGACGCCCGGGAGTTCCGGTTCGACGCCGAGGCCCGGACGCTGGTGCGCAAGATGCTCGGCCTGGACGCCGAGGCGTTCGTGATCGGCGGCGTCGGCCGGCTGGACCCGGACAAGCACTTCGAGGTGCTGATCCAGGCCGTGAGCCGGATCGCCGGGGCGATCCTGCTGCTGGTGGGGGCCGGCCCGGACCGGGCCCGGTTGCAGCGGATGGCGGCCGACCTGCTCCCGGGGCGCGCGCATTTCGCGGGGGACGTCGGGGGCGGCGTGCTGGAGATCAGGGACCTGCTGTCGGCGATGGACGTGTTCGCCTCGCCCTCGCCGTCGGAGACGTTCGGGCTGGCCCCGCTGGAGGCCGTGGCCTGCGGGCTGCCCGCGGTCTACGCCGACTCCCCGGCACTGGACGGCCTGTCGGGGCTGGGCGCGCGGGCGGCGCGGGTGCCGTCCCGGCCGGACGCCTTCGCCCTGGCGATCCGCGACGCGGCACGCCTGCGGCCGGTGGACCGCTCGGCGCCGCCGGGGACCCTGGAGCGGTACGGGGTCGCGGAGCAGGCGGCGCATATCAGTGACTTGTATCGCGAAGTGCTGCTCGCGCAGTAGTGAGGCGGTTCATCATTGCGCCCGGCATGACGGGTGTCATGCCGGGTTCACGAGGTTTCACAATGGTCCGCGCGCCGCGGCCGGTGGTGTCATGGGTGGCGAACGCGGAACCAGTGGCCGAAACCGAAGGAAGTTCACACATGATGCGCGACGAACGGGGCCCGGACGGGGCGGTGGTCGAGTTCGAGAACGTCAGTAAGACGTTCCACTCGCCCAAGGGTCCGGTGCACGCGGTGAACGGGCTGACCCTGTCCATGGAGGCGGGCCAGACCATCGCCTTCCTGGGTCCGAACGGGGCCGGGAAGTCGACCTCGCTGAACATGCTGTTGGGCCTGAGCCGGCCCGACTCGGGGCGCGTGGCCCTGTTCGGTGGCAGCGCCGGGGATGCCATCAAGCACGGCAAGGTGGGCGGGATGCTCCAGTCGGGCGGCCTCATGGCCGAGGTCACGGTGCGCGAGCAGGTGACGCTGTGGGCGAAGCTGCACCCGCGGCCGATCCCGGTGTCCGAGGCGCTGAAGCGGGCCAACATCGCCGACCTGGCCGACCGTCGGGTGGACAAGCTCTCCGGGGGCCAGCAGCAGCGGGTGCAGTTCGCGATGGCGATCATCGGTGACAGTCCACTGATCGTCCTGGACGAGCCCACCACCGGGATGGACGTGGAGAACCGCCAGGCGTTCTGGGCGACCATGCGGGAGCGGGCGCTGGAGGGTAAGACCGTGCTGTTCGCCACGCACTACCTGGACGAGGCCGACCAGTTCGCCGAGCGGGTCATCGTCATCAACAAGGGGCGGCTGCTGGCGGACGGCTCCGCCGCCGAGATCAAGGCCAGCGCCGGGGCCAAGCGCCTGTCGTTCCGGCTGCCGGGGGTGGAGGACGCCGTGCTGTACCGGCTGCCGAACCTGGTGAACGTGGAGCGGCAGGGCGAGGTCGTGCGGCTCCAGACCTCGGACTCGGACGCCACCCTGTACGCGCTGCTGGACGCCGGCTACCGGCCGGCCGATCTGGAGATCCAGGCGCTGGGCCTGGAGCAGGCGTTCCTGGCCATCACCCAGGAGGACAACAACCACGCGGTGGAGGCGGGACGATGAGCGCGACCTGGACGCTGACCAAGCTGGACGTGCTGCGCGTCATCCGCAACACGCGGTACCTGATCTTCGCGATCGCGATGCCCTCAGTGCTCTACCTCGCGATCGGCAACAGCAACAAGCTGACCGGCGACGTGGAGTTCAAGGCCTACTACATGCTGGCGATGGCCACTTACGGGTCGTTCGCCGGGGCGCTGATGAACAACTCGATCCGGATCTCCACCGAGCGCAAGACCGGATGGACCCGCCAGCTGCGGCTGACGCCGCTGCCGGGCGGCGGCTACGTCTTCAGCAAGGTCGTGACCTCGCTGGTGACGACGATCCCGTCGGTGCTGGTGGTCTTCGCGCTCGGCGCCGGCCTGTTCGGGGTGCAGATGGACGCGTGGAAGTGGGTCGCCAACGCGGTGGTGCTGTGGCTGTCGTCGATGGTGTTCGTCTCGCTGGCGGTGGCGATCGGCTACCGCTTCGACCCGGAGACCGCGCAGCCGGCCGTGATGCTGGTCTTCTTCCCGATGGCGATCCTGGGCGGGCTGTGGTTCCCGCTGTCCGGCACCCTGGACAAGATCGGGCAGTTCTTCCCGACCTACCAGGCGCACAAGCTGGGCACCGACATCATCAGCGGCGGCACGGTGTCGATGGGCTCGATCGCGATCGTGCTGGGCTGGGGCGCGGTGTTCGCGGCGCTGGCGGTCGTCTCGTACCGGTCGGCCCGGGAGCAGTGACATGATCGAGTCGGCTCCCCCGGTCCTCGGCGGACCGGGGGGCCGACGGCGTTCCGCTGGGGAGGTGAGGGGTGTGCCGCGTCCGTACAGCAGCACGACGCCCGGGAGCATGGCAGGGCCCGATCTCGGGCTGAACGCCCCCCGGGTCGGCCAGCCGGGCCGCTACAAGTGGCTGTTCGCCGCGATCTGGCTGTTCTACCTGGTGGATCCGCTGGTGAAGGTGATCCACTCCGACCACGGCCTGCCGTGGAAGCTGCTGAACTACGCGGCGATCACCGTGTTCGTCCTCCTCTACGGCGCGCTGTCGTACTCCGCGTATCCGCGGTCCGGGGCGATCGGCACCCCGCACCGTGATCACCGGCTGACCCGGCCCGCACTGATCGGCATGGGCGCGATCGCCTTCGCGACCAGCCTGTGGATCAACTCGGACCTGGCCGGGATGTGGGTCTTCACCGGGACCGGCGCCGGCCTGTCCCTCCCGCTGGAGCGGCGCCAGGCGATGCGGGGCATGCTGGTCGTGGTCGGCCTGATGACGCTGTGCGTCGCGCTGGCCCCCGGCGCCTCCTACACCGACTGGCTGGAGCTGATCCTGCCGACGTTCTTCGCCGGCGCGTCGACCATCGGCATCCGGCAGCTGGCGCTGGTGATCGGCCAGCTGAACGAGGCCCGCGAGACCGTCGCCCGGCTGGCCGCCAACGAGGAGCGGCTGCGCCTGGCCCGGGACCTGCACGACCTGACCGGCCACTCGCTGTCGATGATCACGCTGAAGGCGCAGCTGGCCCAACGGCTGCTCCAGCGGGCCCGGACGGCCGGGCCGGCCGACCCCGATCCCCGCCTGGAGGCGGCGCTGACCGAGGTCGCCGAGATCGAGCACGTCTCCCGCGAGACCCTCACCGACATCCGCAAGGCGGTGAGCGGATACCGGCGCGCGACGCTCGCGGTGGAGCTGGCCTCGGCCTCCGCGGCGTTGGAGGCGGCCGAGATCAAGCTGCTCGCCGATCCGTCGGTGGCGCAGGCCTCCGGCACCTTCGCGCCGGAGGCCGAGGCGGCGCTGGCGTGGAGCCTGCGCGAAGCGGTGACCAACGCGATCCGGCACAGCGGCGCGACCACGGTGACCGTGCGGATCGACCGGACCGACGGCGAGGTGGTGCTGAGCGTCCGCAACAATGGCCGCGGACTGGCGGCCGCGGTGCACGAGGCGGACGACTTCGGCGGCAACGGCCTGACCGGGCTGCGCGAGCGGCTCGACGCGGTTGGCGGACGCCTCGTGGTCGGCGGGCCGGACGGCGACTTCCGGTTGGTCGCGGCGGCGCCGGAGACGGCGGCGGTACTGGAACAGCCGGCGCCGGGGACGGTGGCGGAGGCGGCGGCGGTACCGGAACAGCCGGCGCCGCGGCAGTTGTCGAAGCCGCCAGCATCGCAGAAGTCTTCCGAACTGTGCGCGCTCGGGCAGCCCGACTCGCCCGCGCCGCGCCCCGAAAACCCTTCTCCGCGCCCGGATCTCCCCGTGCCCGAAGCGGAGCCGGGCCTTGTCGATCGACGATAGGTTGGCCCCCATGACCGACCAGCCCGTCGTGCGCCTGCTGCTCGCCGAGGACCAGGCCATGGTGCGCGGCGCCCTGGCCACGCTGCTCAACCTTGAGGACGACCTGGAAGTGGTCGCCGAGGTCGGTCGCGGGGACGAGGTGGTGGCCGCGGCCCGCGCCGCCGGGGTGCAGGTCGCGCTGCTCGACATCGAGATGCCGGGGATGACCGGGCTGGACGCGGCCGACGCGCTGCACCGGGTGCTGCCGGAGGTCAAGATCGTCATCCTCACCACCTTCGGGCGGCCCGGTTTCCTGCGGCGGGCCATGGCGTCCGGGGCGTCGGCCTTCCTGGTCAAGGACGCGCCGGTGGCCGAGCTGGTCGCCGCGATCCGCAAGGTGCTGAACGGCGAGCGGGTCATCGACCCGGACCTGGCCGCCGCCGCGCTGGCCGCCGGCGAGAACCCGCTGACGCCGCGCGAGCGCGACGTGCTGTCCGCCTCCGCCGACGGCGCGACCATCGCCGACATCGCCAAGCGCCTGCACCTGTCGGAGGGCACGGTCCGCAACTATCTGTCGGCCTGCATCCAGAAGACCACCGCCCGGAACCGCACGGAGGCGGTCCAGGCGGCGCAGCAGCGCGGGTGGCTGTGACGGCCCGGCGGAATCCGATGGACCGCGGATCCGCCGGGCCGGCCGGAGCAGCCCGAACAGTCTGAACAGCCGGAACAGTCTGAACAGCCGGAACAGCCGGAGCAACCCGAACAGCCGGAGCAGCCCGAACAGCCGGAGCAGCCGGATCGCGCTAGCTCAGAACGGACAGCAGCGTCGCTGCCAGCGCGTCGTCCAGCCCGATGTGCTTGATCTGGTCCTGCGTCAGCAGCTTCGGCAGGGCCTGGGCCGGGTTCCGCACCTCGATCCGGAAGTGGTCGACCGGGTCCAGGACGTTCAGCGCCCCGAAGGGTGCGCCTAGGTTGGCCGGCTTCCCGGTGGCCGTGGTGCCCGGATCCGGGCTCGGACTCCCCTGGTTCGGGCTCCCGGGGGTCGGGTTCGTGGGCAGCGCGATGTACGACCAGTCCACGGTGTGGCCGCGCAGCAGCGCGTGTCCCGTGGCGCAGTCCTGATACGGGCAGGCGGACGTCTTGGCGTCGTCCGGCAGGATCTCCAGCATGAGGCCGACCGACGCGCCGGTGGGATCGGCCACCTGGATCTCGATCTCTGCTTTGGGCCCCAGATGGGAACCGTGCGCGCTCTTGACGGTGTATCCCGAAGGCAGCAGCTCCGCCACCCGCTGGGCCACCTGGTCCACGGCCGCTGCGGGGAGCGAGGTGGCGGGCCCTTCCTGCTCGGGCCCGACCGCGCCGGTGCCCGGCTTCACCGCGCCCGTGCCGGCGCTGGTGCCCGCGGTCCCTGTCGGCGACGTCGGCGACGCCGCGGCCTTCCCCGCCGCCGCGTTCACCCCCGCGCCGTCGGCCGTCCGGCTCCCGGTGCCGAACAGCAGCGCCGCGCCGACCACCCCGGTTACGGCGACCGCGGTCCCGCCGGCCGTCAGTACATTGCGATACGTCCGCTTGCGCCGTCCCATCGCCCGCGCGCGGTGGTGCAGATCCGGCACCGCCGGCACGGTCTCCGGCGCCGCCGCGGCGAGCATTTTGCCGATGTCGTCCTCGTGCATCACTGGCCTCCTCAACCCGTCACGAGTTCCCGCACCTGGTCCCCGAGGACCGTGCGCAGTTGGTGGAGACCACGGTGGGTGTGCGACTTGACCGAGCCGGCGGTGATGCCGAGCGCCTCGGCGGTCTCGGGGATGCTGCGGTCCTCCCAGAACCGCAGCACCAGGACCGCCCGGTACCGGGGCGGCACCTGCGCCAGGGCCGCCAGCAGCGTCATCCGGACCTCGCCGTTGTCGGCCCGGTCGGCGACCTCCGGCACCGCCGCGCTGAGGATCTCCCGCTTGCGCCGCCGCCGGTAGGTGTCGATGTAGGTGCGGAACAGGATCCGGTGCACATACGGATCGACGTTGTCGACCCGCTGGATCCGCCCCCACGCCATGTACACCTTGGCCAGCACGTTCTGTGTCAGGTCCTCGGCCAGATGCCAGTCCCCGCACAACAGATACGCCGTGCGTAACAGCCGCTGCTGTCGTGCGAGTACGAACTCGTCGAACTCGCGTTCCTGTGCTTTCCGCATCCGCCGCTCCCCTCCGTGGTCACCCCACTGACGAAGCGGCGGACGCCGAAGGTTGCGTCAGATGTGCACCGTCATCGGCTGCTCGCCCGCGAACGCCGCCGCGTCCGGCTTCGGCGTGTTCATCAGGACTCCGACCACGACCGCGCCGACCACCAGGATCAGCGCCGCGACCCCCGACGCCTGCGCGAACCCGTGCACCACGGCGTCGTCGGCGAGGGTGGGGGAGGGCCGGTGCGACTTCAGGTACGACGTGGTCGCGCTGGAGGCCACCGTGTTCGCCAGCGCCGTGCCGACCGAGGCCAGCACCTGCTGCGAGGTGTTCACCGTCGCCGAGGCCACGCCGGAGTCCTCCGGCCGCACGCCGTGCGTGGCGTAGTTCATCGCCGGCGCCATCACGAAGCCCAGGCCGAGGCCCACCAGGATCTGGACCGGCAGCACCCCCAGGACGTAGGACGTGTCGGCCTTCACCGTCATCATCAGGCCCAGCCCCACGGCGGCCAGCAGCATGCCCGGCACGATCAGCAGCCGGGGCGCCACCTTCGGCACCAGCCGGCCGCCGAGCACCACCGCCGAGACCATGATCGCTGCGGTCATCGGCAGGAACGCGACTCCGGTGACGATCGCCGAGTAGCCCTTCACGTCCTGCATGTAGTACGTCAGGAAGAGAAAGAGCGCGAACATGCCGATCGCCGCGATGCCGACGGCCGCGTACGCGCCGCCCCGGGCCCGGGACAGCAGCACCCGCAAGGGCAGCAGCGGCGCGGCGACCCGCGCCTCCACGGCCACGAACGCCACCAGCAGCACCGTGCCGGCGACCAGGCACGCCACCACGGTGCCCGAGCCCCAGCCCTTGGTCGCCGCCTCGCCGAGGCCGTAGACCAACGCCACCAGACCGGCGACCACCAGGACCACGCCCGGGATGTCGAACCTGGTGCGGCCCTCGGCGCGCGACTCGCGGATGTCCCGCATCCCGCCGACCACCGCGACCAGCGCGATCGGGATGTTGACGTACAGGCACCAGCGCCAGTTCAGGTACTCGGTCAGGAACCCGCCGAGCAGCAGCCCGACGGCGCTGCCGCCGCCGGCGATCCCGCCGAAGATGCCGAACGCCTTGGCCCGCTCGGCCGGCTCCACGAACGTGGTGGCCAGCAGCGACAGCGTCGCCGGGGCCAGCAGCGCGCCGAACGCGCCCTGGAGGCAGCGCGCGATCAGCAGCACCGTGAAGTCCGGCGCCACGCCGCCGACGGCCGAGGCGACGGCGAAGCCGACCAGGCCGATCAGCAGCGCGCGCTTGCGGCCGGTGTAGTCCGCGATCCGGCCGCCGAGCAGCAGCAGCGAGCCGAAGGCCAGGCTGTAGCCGGTGATCAGCCACTGCCGGCTGCCGTCGGAGAAGGTCAGGTCGCGCTGGGCCGAAGGCAGCGCGATGTTCATAATCGTGCCGTCCAGGACGACCATGAGCTGGGCCAAAGCGATGAAGACAAGAGCCTTCCACCGCCTCGGGTCCTTGTCGGAGTGCAGAACGTCGGAATTCAGAACGTCGGAGTTCAGAACGTCGGAGTGCAGCACGGCGGCGTCGGCGCCGGCCGCGGTCCGGAGGGTGTCGGTCACCGGGATCCCCCACTGTTAAACGGAGCTTTTTCGTCCGCTACGGTACCAGGTAAGCGGAGGATTTTCGTCCACTAACGTTCGGGCACTACGCTGCGCGCCATGCGAGCCGATGCTGAGGACAACCGCCGCGCGCTGCTGGACGCCGCGCGCGAGGTCTTCGTCGAGGAGGGCACGTCCGTCGCGCTCGACAAGATCGCCAAGCGGGCCGGGGTCGGCATCGGGACCCTGTACCGCCGGTTCCCGGACCGGGACGCGCTGCTGCGCGGCGTCCTGGTCGACTTGTTCGAGAGCATGACGGCCGCCGCGCGCGCCGCCGAGGAGCCCGGGGGAGCACGGCCCGGCTGGGAACGCCTGGTGCGCGCCGTCGCCGGCCTCGGCATCGGCCCGGCGCTGCCGATCATCTTCCGGGAGCGGCTGGACCTGATCGACGATCCCGGAGTCTCCGCCTCGATGCAGGAGGCCATCGCGGCTGTCGAAGGCGTCTACGAGCGCGCGCAGGCCGCCGGCGAGCTGCGCGGCGACGTGAGCTTCCTGGAGATCCAGATGCTGGCCGGGATGCTCTCCATGAGCCGCCCCACCTATCCGCCGACGGTCGACCCGGACCTCATCACCGACCGGTTGGTGCACCTGCTGTTGGACGGCCTGCGGGCCTCGCCCGGCACCACGAAGCTGCCGGGCGAGCCGATCGTGTTCAGCCCCCTGGACCCCGACGACCGGGCCGCCGTGGAGCGTGCGATCGTCGAGGAGAACGAGCGGATCAAGAAGCTGAAAGGGTGAACTCCGGTCGGGTCCGGCTCAGAGCGCGAACACGTCGCCGGTCTGCTTGGCCAGCGCGCCGCCGTTATGGAAGTCGTGCGCGTACTCGATCTTGACGCCCTTCCACGTGCCGTGCGCCTCGACGTGGACCTGCGCCACCAACGCCGGCGCCATCCAGGCCGGATGCACGTTCAGCTTGGTGAGGTCGCCGTTCACCGCGTTCAGCTGCTCGCAGGCGGCGGTCGGGTCCTTCATATTGCCGACGCCGTGGATCGTCGCCGCGCCGTTGCCGAAGGTGTTGGAGGAGCAGAGCAGCAACGCCGTGCTGGTCTTGCCGTCCTTGGTCTCGACCCGCTTCAGGTGGAAGCCGCCGAGCACGTGGAACGAGACGCTCCCGGGAGCCGGGACGGAGGCCCGCGCACCGGCGGCTCCCGAAGCGAGTACGGCCCCGGACAGGAGCACAGGGCAGGCGGCGGCCGCGAGTCGGCGCATCATCGATCCCTTCGTCGTCACCGCCGGCCGCCCTTCGGCCGACGGGGGTCTCAGCTCCCCCGACAGCTCCCCCGAACAGCCCCCCGAACAGCCCCCACAACGGCCGACGGCCCGCCGGAGAGGACTCCGGCGGGCCGTCGGGAAAGCATCGGCTCAGATCACCCTTCGGGTGATCAGCGCCCGCTTGACCTCGGCGATGGCCTGCGTGATCTGGATCCCGCGCGGGCACGCCTCGGTGCAGTTGAACGTGGTCCGGCAGCGCCACACGCCCTCGCGGTCGTTGAGGATCTCCAGGCGCTCGTTGGCCGCGTCGTCGCGCGAGTCGAAGATGAACCGGTGCGCGTTGACGATCGCCGCCGGGCCGAAGTACTGCCCGTCGGTCCAGAACACCGGGCACGACGTGGTGCACGCCGCGCACAGGATGCACTTGGTGGTGTCGTCGAAGCGGTCGCGGTCCTTCTGCGACTGGATGCGCTCGCGCGTGGGCTCGTTGCCGTGCGCGATCAGGAACGGCTTGACGTCGCGGTAGGCCTGGAAGAACGGATCCATGTCGACCACGAGGTCCTTGAGCACCGGCAGGCCCTGGATCGGCTCGACGGTGATCGGCTTGGTCGGGTTCAGATCCTTCACCAGGGCCTTGCACGCCAGCCGGTTCTTGCCGTTGATGCGCATCGCGTCGGAGCCGCACACGCCGTGCGCGCAGGAGCGGCGGAAGGTCAGCGAGCCGTCCTGCTCCCACTTGATGGCGTGCAGCGAGTCCAGGATGCGCGCCGTCGGGTCGGCGGTGACCTGGTAGTCGACCCAGTGCGGCTCGGCGTCGAGCTCGGGGTTGTAGCGCTTGATCCGGACCGTGATGGTCATCAGCTCCACGCCGGCCTTGCCCGAGGCCGACGTCGCCACCTTGTCTTGCACTGTCGCGGTGCTCATCAGTACTTACGCTCCGTCGGCTGGTAGCGGGTGACGATGACGGGCTTGTAGTCCAGGCGGATCTTGTAGCCGCCGTCCCCGTCCTTCTCCCGGTAGGCCATGGTGTGCTTCTGCCAGTTCACGTCGTCCCGCGTCGGGTAGTCCTCGCGGGCCTGGGCGCCGCGGGACTCGGTCCGGTTGCGGGCGCCGATCACCAGGATCTCGGCCAGGTCGAGCAGGAAGCCCAGCTCCACGGCCTCCAGCAGGTCGGTGTTGAACCGCTTGCCCTTGTCCTGGACCGCGACGTCGCGGTAGCGGCGCTGGAGCTCCTTGACGTCCTTCTCGGCCTGCGCCAGCGTCTCGTCGTTGCGGTACACGCCGGCGTTCTGGTCCATCGTGGTCTGGAGCTCGGCGCGCAGCGCCGCGACCCGCTCGTGGCCGGTGGAGGTGCGCAGGCCCTCGACCATCGAGACCACGGCCTGCTCCGGCTCGCCGGGCAGCGGCTGGAGCTCGGCCTGCTCGGTGTACTCGGCGGCGTTGATGCCGGCGCGGCGGCCGAAGACGTTGATGTCCAGCAGAGAGTTGGTGCCCAGGCGGTTGGAGCCGTGCACCGACACGCAGGCCACCTCGCCGGCCGCGTACAGGCCCTTGACGACGGTGTCGTTGTCGGCCAGCACCTCGCCGGCGATGTTGGTCGGCACGCCGCCCATCGCGTAGTGCGCCGTCGGGTACACCGGGACCAGCTCCGTGGTCGGCTCCACGCCGAGGTAGGTGCGGGCGAACTCGGTGATGTCCGGCAGCTTCTCCTCGATCTGCTCGGCCGGCAGGTGCGTCAGGTCCAGGTAGACGTAGTCCTTGTTGGGACCGGCGCCGCGGCCGTCGCGGACCTCCAGCACCATGGAGCGGGCGACGATATCGCGCGGCGCCAGGTCCTTGATGGTCGGGGCGTAGCGCTCCATGAACCGCTCGCCGTCGGCGTTGCGCAGGATGCCGCCCTCGCCGCGGGCGCCCTCGGTGAGCAGGATGCCCAGGCCAGCCAGGCCGGTCGGGTGGAACTGGTAGAACTCCATGTCCTCCAGCGGCAGCCCGCGGCGCCACACGATGCCCATGCCGTCGCCGGTCAGGGTGTGGGCGTTGGAGGTGGTCTTGAAGACCTTGCCGAACCCGCCGGTGGCCAGGATGACGGCCTTGCCGCGGAAGATGTGGATCTCGCCGGTGGCCAGCTCCAGGGCCACCACGCCGGCCGCGTGCTGGGTGCCGTCGGCGTCGGTGTGTAGCAGCAGGTCCAGGACGTAGAACTCGTTGTAGAACTCGACGTCCTGCTTGACGCAGTTCTGGTACAGCGTCTGCAGGATCATGTGGCCGGTGCGGTCCGCGGCGTAGCACGAGCGGTGCACCGGGGCCTTGCCGTGCTCCTTGGTGTGCCCGCCGAAGCGGCGCTGGTCGATCTTGCCCTCGGGGGTCCGGGAGAAGGGCAGGCCCATCTTCTCCAGGTCCAGGACGGCGTCGATCGCCTCCTTGCACATGATCTCGGCGGCGTCCTGGTCGACCAGGTAGTCACCGCCCTTGACCGTGTCGTAGGTGTGCCACTCCCAGTTGTCGTCCTCGACGTTGGCCAGCGCGGCGCACATGCCGCCCTGCGCCGCGCCGGTGTGGGAGCGGGTCGGGTAGAGCTTGGTCAGCACGGCCGTCCGGCTGCGCTTGGAGGCCTCCAGGGCCGCGCGCATGCCCGCGCCGCCGGCGCCGACGATGATGGTGTCGTAAGTGTGGATCTGGGGTGCCATGCGTGCGCCTAGCCCTTGATGTTCGGATCGAACGTGAAGATGACCAGGGTGCCGAGGAAGACCGTCAGCACGGCCGCCGTGAACAGCAGCCCCTTGAGGATCGCGCGGGTGCGGTCCTTGTCGGCGTAGTCGTTGATGACCGTGCGCATGCCGTTGGTGCCGTGCAGCATGGCGAGCCAGAGCTGCAGCAGGTCCCAGAACTGCCACCACGGGGAGGCCCAGCGGCCGGCCACGAAGGCGAAGCCGATCTTCTCCACCCCGCCGTCGGTCACCATCATGATGAACAGGTGGCCCAGGACCAGGAAGACCAGCAGGACCCCGGAGGCCCGCATGAACAGCCAGGAGTAGAGCTCGAAGTTGCCCCGGGTGACCTGGCCCGGACCCTTGCGGGTGCGGATGCGCCGGGACCGCCCCGGATTGCCGGTGCGCGGCGGCTCGAGTGCGACGTGCTGGGACATTTACCGGATCACCACCCGAACCACTCGTGGAAGGTGTGCTGCATCATCGGCTCCAGGAAGCCGATCATCAGCACCGCCCAGACGCCGACGACCACCCAGAGCAGCTGGCGCTGGTACTTCGGGCCCTTGCTCCAGAAGTCGACGGCGATCAGGCGCAGGCCGTTGAAGGCGTGGAACATCACCGCGCCGACCAGACCGACCTCCAGGAGGTTGACGATCGGGTTCTTGTACGTGCCGATGACCTGGTCGTAGGTATGCGGACTGACGCGGACCAGGGCCGTGTCGAGCACGTGTGCGAACAGGAAGAAGAACACGAGGACGCCGGTGACGCGCTGCGCGACCCAGCTCCACATGCCTTCCCGGCCGCGGTAGAGGGTGCCCTTGGCGCCCTTTGCTCCGCTTGCCATGCCCAGCCTCTCAAGAGAAGTAGCTGACGAGACGGCTGCCGATACTGCGCACGGTCTTGACATGCGGACAGAATTCGGTGCCAGCGGTCATGCTAACGATCATCAAGTGGACAAAACGGACTCGCAAGCCGAGTGTGACCAACTCCTCAGGGCGCCGGCGCCGAACGAGTGGCATTAGGCCAAGTGAGGGATTTGCCAACGATTCCGTTCACTTAAATTCGCCGGTCAGCGCGGTGCGCCCGGAGGCTCGCCGCTGTCCGGCCGGCGGGCGCGCGCCGGGAGCGCGATGGCTATT
This sequence comes from Catenulispora yoronensis, assembly GCF_039531695.1. Lineage (NCBI taxonomy): Bacteria > Bacillati > Actinomycetota > Actinomycetes > Catenulisporales > Catenulisporaceae > Catenulispora > Catenulispora yoronensis. The sequence continues at coordinate 26,979 of NZ_BAAAQN010000087.1, read as the reverse complement.
GCGGAAAGTAGAACGCGTTACTACCGTGCCTCTCGATCCGTAGCTGACGTACCGTCAGAACCCACGGCCGGGAGGCGCCCGCATGTCTGTCTCGACCCAGCCCGCGATCCCGGTGGACCGGGACTTCACCGATCCGGACCTCTACGAGGAGCGGATGCCGTTCGAGGAGTTCGCCGAGCTGCGCCGCACCGCGCGGCTGTGGTGGTGCGCCACGCCCGACTCGCGGCAGCCGTTCGGCGACGACGGGTACTGGGTGGCCTCGCGGCACGCCGACGTGAAGTACGTCTCGACGCACCCGGAGCTGTTCGGCTCGTCCCCGAACACCGCGCTGGTGCGCTACGGGCCGCAGGTGACGCGGGCCGACCTGGACATGCAGAAGGTCATCATGCTGAACGCCGACGCCCCGGACCACACCAAGATGCGGAACATCGTCCAGCGCGGGTTCACGCCGCGCTCGATCAACGCCCTGGAGTCGGTGCTGAAGGAGCGGACCCGGCGCATCGTGCGCGAGGCCGTGGACAAGGGCAGCGGCGACTTCGTTACCGACCTGGCCGGCGAGCTGCCGCTGCAGGCCATCGCCGACCTGATCGGCGTGCCGCAGGAGGACCGCTGGAAGCTGTTCACCTGGTCCAACACCATGACCGGCTACGACGACCCGGACCTGAACGTCAGCGAGGAGGACGGCCGCAACGCCTCCATCGAGCTGCTGATGTACGCGATGGGCCTGGCCGCGCAGCGCCGCGAGCACCCCGAGGACGACATCGTCACGAAGCTGATCGAGGCCGACCGCGGCGACGGCTTCGGGAAGCTGAACGACGACGAGTTCGGCTTCTTCGTGCTGATGCTGGTCGTGGCCGGCAACGAGACCACCCGCAACGCCATCACCCACGGCATGCGCGCCTTCTTCGACAACCCGGCCCAGTGGGAGCTCTACAAGGCCGCGCGCCCCAAGACCGCCGCCGACGAGATCGTCCGCTGGGCCACCCCGATCATCTCCTTCCAGCGCACCGCCGTCTCCGACACCGCCGTCGGCGACGTCGAGGTCAAGGCCGGCCAGCGCGTGGTGATGCTCTACTCCTCGGCCAACTACGACGAGACCGTGATTCCCGAACCCCACACCTTCGACATCGCCCGCGACCCCAACCCCCACCTCGGCTTCGGCGGCGGCGGCCCGCACTACTGCCTGGGCGCGAACCTGGCGAAGATGGAGATCAACCTGATGTTCGACACCCTCGCCGAACTCGCGCCCGGACTGGCCCCGGACGGCGATCTGCGCCGCCTGCGCTCGGCGTGGATCAACGGGATCAAGGCGCTCCCGGTCCGGTATCGGTAGGGCGGAAGCACTGGGGCTCATAGGGGTCCGAATCCCCCGCCGCGCGCCGTAACCTAAAGGCAGTCCAAACTGATCACGCGGAGTGACGCACGCCTCAACCCAGCCCGTTGGTGGCTTCAAGGTGGACGGAATACCCTGCGGAAAGAGGCCGCGTACACCCCTCTGCCGCGAGCCCGTAGCCTTTAAGGAGCCCGAAGGTGTCATCGCTGAGCGAGTCCGGTCTGCCGATCGAGGCCGTGTACGGTCCGTCCGCGCTCGCCGGGTGGGAGCCGGCCGGCAAGCTCGGTGAGCCCGGGGCTTATCCCTTCACGCGCGGGGTGTACCCGACGATGTACACCGGCAAGCCGTGGACCATGCGGCAGTACGCCGGGTTCGGCACCGCGGCCGAGTCCAACCGGCGCTACCACCAGCTGATCACCGCCGGGACGATGGGCCTGTCGGTGGCCTTCGACCTGCCGACGCAGATGGGGTACGACTCCGACGAGGCGATCGCCGGCGGCGAGGTCGGCAAGGTCGGGGTCGCCATCGACTCGGTGGAGGACATGCGGGTGCTGTTCGACGGCATCCCGCTGGGCGAGGTGTCGACGTCGATGACGATCAACGCCCCCGGCGCGGTGCTGCTGCTCATGTACCAGCTGGTCGGCGAGGAGCAGGGGGTGCCCAGCGGCAAGCTGACCGGCACCATCCAGAACGACATCCTGAAGGAGTACATCGCGCGCGGGACGTACATCTTCCCGCCGAAGCCGTCGCTGCGGCTGGTGTCGAACGTCTTCCAGTACTGCCACCGCGAGATCCCCAAGTGGAACACCATCTCCATCAGCGGCTACCACATGGCCGAGGCCGGGGCCACGCCCGCGCAGGAGATCGCCTTCACCCTCGCCAACGGCATCGAGTACGTCCGCGCCGCCGTCGCCTCCGGTCTGGACGTCGACGACTTCGCCCCGCGCCTGTCCTTCTTCTTCGTGGCCCGCACCACCCTGCTGGAGGAGGTCGCGAAGTTCCGCGCCGCCCGCCGGATCTGGGCCCGCGTCATGCGCGACGAGTTCGGCGCCAAGAACCCCAAGTCGATGATGCTGCGCTTCCACACCCAGACCGCCGGCGTCCAGCTCACCGCGCAGCAGCCCGAGGTGAACCTGGTCCGCGTCGCCCTCCAGGGCCTGGGCGCGGTGCTCGGCGGCACCCAGTCGCTGCACACCAACTCCTTCGACGAGGCCATCGCCCTGCCCACCGAGAAGGCGGCCCGCCTGGCGCTGCGCACCCAGCAGGTCATCGCCTACGAGTCCGACGTCACCAAGACCGTCGACCCGTTCGCCGGCTCCTACGCCATCGAGGCCATGACCGACGAGGTCGAGACCGCGGTCCTGGAGCTGATGGCCCGGGTCGAGGACCTCGGCGGCGCCGTCGCGGGCATCGAGGCCGGCTTCCAGAAGCAGGAGATCGAGCGCTCCGCCTACCAGTTCTCCCAGGAGATCGACAGCGGCAAGCGCACCGTCGTCGGCGTCAACAAGTACACGATCGACGTCGAGGAGCCGTACGAGCCGCTGCGCGTCGACCCGGCGATCGAGGCCCAGCAGGCCGAGCGCCTCGCCAAACTGCGCGCCGAGCGCGACAACGTCGCGGTCACCAAGGCTTTGGACGAGATGAAGCGCGCCGCCGAGACCGCCGCGGAGAACGTGCTGTACCCGATGCGCGAGGCGCTCGCGGCCCGCGCCACCGGCGGCGAGGTCAGCCACGCGCTGCGTGAGGTGTGGGGCACCTACGTGCCGGCCGACGCCTTCTGAGCGCACGCCCCGGCGGTTCCGGCCCGCCGGCCCGCCGGCCCGCCGGCCCGGGACACCCGCCACGTGGGCGGTCTCAGGCCAACTCGACTGGCCTGAGACCGCGACTACCATGGTGGCAGATCCGCGAAAGCAGATCAGTGGTTCACATCGGGCTGCTCACACAGATCGGCGCGTTCCGCGCCTGCTCCACACCGATCGGCGGCGTGAATGGGTGTCAACAAGGGGATCGGCAAGTACGGCCGTCGCGTCGCGGCGAAGGCCAAGCGGGAGGTCACCGGCTTGTTCCGGGCCAAGCCGCACGATCCCGGGCACCCGGTCCCGCCGCCCCGGGAAATCGCCCCGGCCGAGCACGTCGCCGCCGCCGGGGAGCCGGTGTGGTCGCCCAAGTCCGGCGGCACCTGCGCCAGCAGCGACGTCGAGGGCCGGATCCGCGGCTACGCCTCGGCGACCAGCGTGAACCGGGGGTCCGGACTGGACTTCATGGTCTCGGTCGACCCGCCGCAGCCCTACACCGTCGAGATCTTCCGGGTCGGTGCCGAGGATGTCAGTGTCCTGAAGACCGAACCGCTGTCGGGCAAGCCGCAGGAGTGGTCCCGGCTGGACCTGTCCACCCGGACCATCACCTGTTCCTGGACCCCGACCTGGCACCTGGACGTCCCGGCCGAGTGGCGCAGCGGCATCCACGTCGCCAAGCTGCGCACCGAGGACGGCCTGCAGACCTGTGTCCCGTTCGTGGTCCGGGACGACGCGGCGGCGCACGACATCCTCGTCGGCCTGCCGTTCCCGACGTACCAGGCGTACAACGAGTACCCCAAGGACAAGAAGACCGGCGCGAGCCTTTACTACGCCTGGGAAGACGGCAAGATCCACACCGAGGGCAAGGCCGCCACCAAGGTCAGCCACGACCGGCCGTACCACGTCACCGGCCTGCCCGCGAACTTCGACCTGGACACCGCGTTCGCCACGTGGATCGAGTTCTGGGCCGACGCGCACGGCAAGACCGTCGGGTACGCCGACAGCGCGGACCTGCACGACGGCACCGTCGACCCGACGCGTCACAAAGCCCTGATCTTCCCCGGGCACGACGAGTACTGGTCGGCGCCGATGCGCGACGCGCTGGACAAGGCCATCGCCAACGGCGCCCACGTCGCGTTCCTGGCCGCGAACAACGTCTACTGGCGCATCCGGCTGGAGGACGGCGGCCGTACCGTCGTCTGCTACAAGAACCGCCCCGATCCCGGAGCCGCCACGGCGAACGAGCGCACCGCGCAGTGGCGCCAGACCGGACGCCCCGAGCAGGCCGTGCTCGGCGCGCAGTACGTCTCGACGCTGAAGGGCACCGCGCCCCTGGTCGTCGACAACGCCGGCCACTGGTTCTGGGAGGGCACCGGCGTGCGCGACGGCGAGCGCATTCCCGAGCTGCTCTGGGGCGAATGCGACCAGGTGCAGCCGTGGGTCCGGAGCCCCGAGGGGGTGGAGATCCTGGCCGCCTCGCCGTACCTCGGCCAGGGGCAGCCGCGGATCCAGCACACGGTCCTGCACCGCACCCCGGCCGGCGGCCTGGTCTTCGACGGCGGGACGTTCCACTGGGCCAAGGGCCTGTCCGCGCACGGGATCGCCGACTCGCGGATCCAGCGCGCGACCGCGAACCTGTTGACCAGGATGCTCGGCGAGTAGTCGGCCCGGCGCCCGGGCGAGTGGCCGGCCCGGTGCCTCGGCCAGGAACGGGCAGGGGAGCGCATCAGTACCCTGTCGGCCTCCCGATCAGCAGCGGACCAGCACCCGGTCCGGACGCCCGTCCGGGCCCGCCGCGAAGCCGACCGACGGCGGCGGCACCTGCTCCAGGCCGACGACCTCGGTGCCGCGGAGCGACGCCCGCTCCAGCGCCTCGCGCATCCGCGGCGACCACACGTCCGGCCGGAACCGGACCCGGCGGTAGGCGCCCGGATCGACGAGGCCGGCGTGCAGGTCCAGGCTGGTCGCGAAGTCGGTGTCCACCAGCGCCTGCACGAACGCGGCGTCGGCGGCGAACGCGGGCGGCAGCCCGTCGCCCGCGAACGGCCGGTCCAGCGACACCGCCCGGGCCCGCCGCACCTCCGCCGTGGGCCACGGATTCGCCGCCGCGTAGGCCGCGAACGGCAGGATCGTCAACGTCGGGAACCCGGCGGCCAGCGGCGCGCGCACGACGAAGGGCACGTAGGCGCTGCGCCCGCGCAACGCGACCATCGACAGCAGCGGCGCCTCGACACTGAAACGCGCGACATACAGGCCGGGCGGCCAGGACTCGGGGATGTCGAGCAGCAGTGACGGCTCCCAGTCGCACCATGTCAGCGGGACCCCGACCCCGTCGTCGAGCGGATCGGCGCGCAGCATGCTGCCGATTCCGGAGCCGGAGCGGACGGGCTCGCCGAAGATGTCGGAACAGCCGGCGGCCGGTCCACGACCGCTGATCTGCTCGCGACCGCCGACGTGCTCGCGACCGCCGCTCCGCGCGCCGTCGCCGAAGTGCGCGCGTCCGCCGACTTGCCCACCGCTGTCGGTCGAGTCACGATCGTCGCCGCCCGCCCCGCGACCGGATCGGGTCGCACGATCCGACGGATTCCCGCCACGGCTGCCGGATCCGCTCCTGGCCCCGTCGCCGAGCCCGCTGCCCGACCCGCTGCCTGGGCCACTGCCCGAGCCACTGTCCGAGCCGCTGCCTGACCGGCTGCCGAACGCCCCGAACCTGTCGCGCCCCGCCCCGCCCCCGATCCGCATCCACGCCACCGAGGCGCCGTCCTGGTCCTCGCCGGCGAAGCGCACGGCGGGCGTCGGCACCGGGGTCCCGATCCGCCGCACCGCGACCGAGCAGGCGGTGCGGCCGGGGACCGAGACGCGGAATTCCATCGTGCCGCCGGCCGGGGCGCTCGGGAGGGAGGCGTAGGCCTGCACCGCGCGCACGGCTCCGGCGCGGCGGCGCACGCCGGACAGCGGCAGCGGGAGGGCGGGCCTGCGGGTCTTCATACCCGGCCACCCTGCCAGGCGGGCCGGTGCGAGTGCCCTTCCTACCCACCTGGGCCATGCCGCAATCCTCCGATCGGGTCAGAAAAACTCGATCTTCTTCACCCGATCAGCGCATCATTTGACCGACTTGCAGCGCGGCGCGAGGGCCCGGGCCTACCCTTGGGCAATGGACCTGGCTCAGGCAGCGCCGGTCGCCAGCGACCCGGCACCGGCATCGGATCAGCACGCGCATGTCCTCGACATCGCCGCGCACTTCGTACCCGAGCTGGTCCTCTTCCGCCGCGACCTGCACGCCAATCCGGAGCTGAGCCGTGCCGAATTCCGGACCACGGCGGCGATCGCGGCCCGGCTGGAGCGGGCCGGACTGAGCCCGCGGGTGCGCGGCGTGGGCAGCGGACTGGTCTGCGACATCGTCCCGCCCGGCACCGAGAAGCTCCCGTTCCTGGCCTTCCGGGCCGACATCGACGCGCTCCCGGTCGAGGAGAACAACGAGCTGGAGTTCCGCTCGCGGGTGCCCGGGGTGATGCACGCGTGCGGCCACGACATCCACGCCGCGGTGGTGCTGGGCGCCGGCCTGACCCTGGCCGAGCTGGCCCGGGCCGGCCATCTGCGGCGCCCGGTCCGGCTGATCTTCCAGCCGGCCGAGGAGGCGATGCCCGGCGGCGCCCTGGACCTGATCGCCGAGGGCGCGCTGTACGGGGTCAGCAAGATCCTGTCCATCCACTGCGACCCGAAGCTGGACGTCGGCCACGTCGGCCTGCGCACCGGCCCGCTGACCGCGGCCTGCGACATGGTCACGCTGATGCTGGACGGCCCCGGCGGCCACACCTCGCGCCCGCACCTGACCGCCGACCTGGTCTACGCGCTGGCCTCGATCGTCACCGAGGTGCCGGCCGCGCTGTCCCGCCGGATCGACCCGCGGGCCGGTCTGTCGCTGGTCTGGGGCCAGATCGCGGCCGGCAGCGCGGCCAACGCCATCCCCAGCGCCGGCAGCGCCAAGGGCACCATCCGCACCCTGGACCAGGACGCCTGGAACCAGGCCCCGGACGTGGTGCACGAGCTGATCGACGCGATCGCCGCCAAGTACGGCGTCAAGCACACCATCGAGTACGTGCAGGGCGTCCCGCCGGTGGTGAACGAGGCCGAGTCGGTCGCGCTGCTGCGCACCGCCGCCTCCCGGTCCCTGGGCGGCGAGGCCGTGGTCAGCACCCCGCAGTCGCTCGGCGGTGAGGACTTCGCCTGGTACCTGCAGCGGGTCCCGGGCGCCATGGCCCGCCTGGGCGTGCGCACCCCCGGCGACAAGGCGATGCGCGACCTGCACCAGGGCACGTTCCTGGCCGACGAGGGCTCGATCGCGGCCGGGGTGCGGATGCTCGCCACCGCGGCGCTGGTCGACTGGATCGGCTGAGGCGTCCGCCGCGGCGGTGTCAGGGCCGTGCGTCGGGGCTGTTCCCAGGGATGGCTGCTCCCAGGGAAGGCTTGCCCCGGCACAGTCCTGTTCCGGGTAAGGCCGGTCCGGTGACCGGACCGCGTCCGCACCGCGACCGGAATCCAACGGGCACAAGGCGGGAAAACACCGCCGATCGCCCCTGACCGCCGGGTACCGACCACGGGTTGGTACCCGATGTCCCTTTCACGGCCTTCGCCGGTGACCGACGCGTGCGCCCCGTAATCCTGCGGAAGCGTCGTGCGATCATGACGAAAACGTTGCCAGGATCCGGGATCACAGGTGTATTGCGATGTGGCCGCGCAAGCGCTGAACTGACTGACCGGTAGGTCGCGCCTGCATACGCTGTCTACCGTTGTCCACATCGTGGCTGTGTAATCGAAAAGATCTGGAGGGGGAGCCGTGCGCACCACCAACATGACCAGGATCGCCTCCGCCGCTGTCGTGGTGGCCCTGGCCGCCGCGGGCTGCGGCTCGAAGTCCACGCCCGCCGCCTCGGGTTCGTCCAGCTCCACCGGCGCCGCGAGCACGTCCAGCTCGTCCGCGGGCGCCTCGTCGTCGAGTTCCTCCTCGGGCGCCGCGACCGCGAACTTCAACGCCTGCATGGTGACCGACACCGGCGGCATCGACGACCGCTCGTTCAACGCCTCGGCCTGGGCCGGGATGCAGGCCGCCGAGAAGGACGGCAAGGCCAAGGTCCAGTACCTGCAGTCGACCAGCGAGAACGACTACGTCCCGAACATCACCGCGCTCGAGGCCAAGAGCTGCAACCTGATCGTCACCGTCGGCGGCCTGATGGCCGACGCGACCAACGCCCAGGCCGAGGCCAAGACCAGCCAGAACTTCGCGATCGTCGACCACGGCGCGAACAGCGACAAGACCAACCAGCCCGAGCCCAACGTGCACGGCCTGCAGTTCAACACCGCGCAGGGCGCGTTCCTGGCCGGCTACCTGGCTGCCGGCAGCTCCAAGTCCGGCGTGGTGGCCACCTGGGGCGGCCTGAACATCCCGCCGGTGACCATCTACATGGACGGCTTCTGGGAGGGCGTCCAGTACTACAACAAGGCCAAGGGCAAGAGCGTCAAGGTCCTGGGCTGGGACGAGACCAACCCGGCCGGCGGCTCGTTCTCCAAGTCGTTCACCGACACCAACCAGGGCAAGTCGCTCAGCGACGGCTTCATCAACCAGGGCGCGGACATCATCTTCCCGGTCGCCGGCGGCGCCGGCCGCGGCGCCACCGCCTCGGCCAAGGGCGGCAAGGCCAAGGTGATCTGGGTCGACACCGACGGCTGCGTCTCGGACGCCGACGACTGCTCGGTGTTCCTGGCCTCGGTCACCAAGGGCATCGACACCGCGGTGAAGAAGGTCGTCGAGGACAGCGCGGCCGGCAACTTCAAGGGCGGCACCCAGGACATCCTGGACCTGTCCAACGGCGGCACCGACCTGGTCTACGGCAAGCAGCTGGGGTCGGCGGTCCCGAGCGACCTGCAGAGCGAGATCGCGGCGCTGAAGGGGCAGATCACCTCCGGCGCGATCAAGATCAACTCGCCGAGCCAGCCCAAGTAAGTCCCGGCAAGTCCAGGTAGGTCCTCGAGAAGCGGCAATCCCCTGATGCGACTGGAACTCCGTGGCATCACCAAGACGTTCGGGTCGGTGGCGGCGAACTCCGCCATCGACCTGACCGTCGAACCCGGTGAGATCCACTGCCTGTTGGGCGAGAACGGGGCCGGCAAGTCGACCCTGATGAACATCCTCTACGGTCTGCTGACCCCGGATTCCGGGGAGATCGTGGTGGACGGCGAGGCGCGCGAGTTCCGGTCGCCGCGCGACGCGATCGCGGCCGGGATCGGCATGGTGCACCAGCACTTCATGCTGGTCCCGGTGTTCACCGTGGCCGAGAACCTGATGCTGGGCCACGAGGATGCCCGGGGCGGCCCGCTCGGCTGGCTGGACCGCCGCCGGGCCAAGGCCGAGGTCGCCGAGGTCTCGGCCCGGTACGGGCTGCCGGTGGATCCCGACGCGCTGGTCGAGGACCTGCCGGTGGGCGTGCAGCAGCGCGTCGAGATCGTCAAGGCCCTGATGCGGGACGCCCAGGTGCTGATCCTGGACGAGCCGACCGCGGTGCTCACCCCGCAGGAGACCGAGGAGCTGTTCACGGTCATGCGCGGGCTGAAGGCGGCCGGCAAGTCGGTCGTGTTCATCACCCACAAGCTGCGCGAGGTCCGCGCGGTCGCCGACCGGATCACCGTGATCCGGCGCGGCACCGTGGTGGGCCAGGCCGATCCCGGCGCCAGTGCCCGCGAGCTGGCCTCGCTGATGGTCGGCCGCGACGTCCGCCTGGTGGTGGAGAAGGAGCCGCGCCGGCCCGGTGAGGTGGCGCTGGCCGTGCGCGGCCTGTCCGTGACCGACGACCGCGGCTGTCTGGCCGTGGACGACGTCTCCTTCGACCTGCACGCCGGCGAGGTCCTCGGGATCGCCGGGGTCCAGGGCAACGGCCAGACCGAACTGGTCGAGGCCATCACCGGACTGCGCCCGGCCCAGGGGTCGGCGGAGCTGCACGGGCAGCAGCTGATCGGCGCCTCGCCGGGCAAGGTGCTGCGGATGGGCCTCGGGCACGTTCCGGAGGACCGCCGGCACGACGGTCTGGTCCCGGACTTCTCGATCGCCGAGAACCTGGTGCTGGACGCGGCCGGCCAGGCCCCCTACGGCAGTGCCCTGATGCTGGACCTGGACGCCATCGCCAAGAACGGCGCCGACCGGCTGGCCGAGTTCGACATCCGTGCCGAGTCCGCGCGGACCCCGGCTGCCGCGCTGTCCGGCGGCAACCAGCAGAAGGTGGTCGTGGCGCGCGCGCTGCACCGCGACCCGCGCCTGCTGATCGCCTCCCAGCCGACCCGCGGCGTGGACGTCGGCGCGATGGAGTTCATCCACAAGCGGATCATCGAGCAGCGCGACGCCGGCAAGCCGGTGCTGATCGTGTCCACCGAGCTGGACGAGATCACCGCGCTGTCGGACCGGATCGCGGTGATGTACCGCGGCCGGATCGTGGCCGTCGTGCCGCCGGACACCTCCAACGAGGAGCTCGGCCTGCTGATGGCCGGCAGCGATCCGGAGGACGCGGCCGCGGCGGCGGAGTCCGGTGCGGCGGATGTCGAAGCGGTTGATGCCGTCGAAGCCGACTCGGCCGATGCCGTTCCGGGACCGCGCGCCGCCTCCGACGAAGAAGCATCCGCCGAAGAGAGCAGTGAGACCGCCGATGAGTAACCGGCTTAAGCGAATACTCGTCGGGATCGCCTCGGCCAACACCGTCACCGTCACGGTGCTGGCGTTCGTCCTGGCCGTGGTGATCGGCGGGATCCTGATGATCCTGTCCGACCAGCAGCTGCTGCACGAGTGGGGCTACGTCACCAGCGTGCCCGGCGACGCCTTCAAGGACTCCTGGCACAAGGTCGCCGACGGCTACGTGGCCATGTTCCACGGCGCGATCTACGACCCGAGCGCCAAGCAGGCGGCGCGGCCGATCGAGAACACGATCGTCAACGCCACCCCGCTGGTGTTCGCCGGGCTCGCGGTCGCCGTGCCGTTCCGGGCCGGCCTGTTCAACATCGGCGGCCAGAGCCAGCTGATCATCGGCGCGGTGTGCGCCACCTGGGTCGGCTTCACCTTCTCGCTCCCGCTGCCGCTGCACGTGCTGCTGGTGATCGTCGCCGGCATGGTCGGCGGCGGCCTGGTCGGCGGTCTGATCGGGCTCCTCAAGGCGCGGTTCGGCGCGCACGAGGTGATCAGCTCGATCATGCTGAACAACATCGCCCTGGGCGTGCTGGCCTGGCTGATCAGCACCAAGGCGTTCCACGACCCGAAGCGCCAGGACGCGATCAGCAAGCCGGTCAAGGACTCCGCGCTGCTGCCGCACATCCACGGCAGCAGCCCCGAGATCAACCTCTCCACGCTGCTGGCGATCGTGGCGGTGGTCGCGGTGTGGTGGCTGATGTCCCGCTCCACCCTCGGATTCCGGCTGCGGGCCGTGGGCTCGAACCCGGACGCCGCGCACACCGCCGGCATCTCGGTGACCCGCACCCAGGTCTACGCCATGCTGATCGCCGGCGCGCTGATGGGCCTGGTGGCCGTCACCCAGGTCAGCGGCACCCTGTCGGCCTCGCACGCGATGACCAACACCCTGGACAACGGCATCGGCTTCACCGGCATCACGGTGGCCCTGCTGGGCCGCGGCAAGCCGGTCGGGGTGGCGCTGGCGGCGCTGCTGTTCGGCGCGCTGAACGCCGGCGGCCGGGTGATGGAGGCCTCGACCCAGCCCACCGTGCCGCACGACGTGGTGACCGTGCTGCAGGCCATCATCGTGGTCTTCGTCGCCGCGCCGCTGCTGGTGCAGGAGATCTTCCGGTTGCGCGACGTCCGCCGCGACGGCTCCGGGGCGGCGCCCTCGGTGGCCCCGGCCACGGCCGTCGACTCCGCCGTGGAGCCGGTGCTCTGATGCGTCCCCACCGCCCCGGCGCACCCGGGCCCGCCAAGACGTACGTTCCCGTCCCGGCCGTCCCGGCCTCGAAGGTGGAGGTCTGCTGATGGCCGTCGCGACGATAGCCGCACCCGCGGCCCTGGCCGCCCCGGAGACCGACACCCGGCGCTACACCGCCGCCGCCGCGCAGATCGCCATGGGCCTGGTGGCGCTGTTCGCCTTCGGGCTGGGCAGCCGCACCGCGCACGGCGCCGACACCACCTTCGGCCTGACCCTGCTGTCCAAGTCCGGCACCCACGTCCCGGACTGGGTGTTCCCGGCCCGGCCGGCCGTCGTGGCGCTGGCCCTGGTCTGCGTGCTGGCCGGGATCGCCCGCTTGGCCGGGCGGCTTTCCCGCACCTGGCGCCTGGCCAGCACCTCGCTGGTGCTGTTCTGCTTCACCTTCGCCTTCATGGCCTGGAGCGCGGCCGACCCCAAGGGCGGCGAGCGGCTGATCATCCCCTCGCTGCTGAACTCGATGGTGGTGGCCGCCGTCCCGCTGGTGCTCGGCGCGCTCGGCGGCGTGGTCGGCGAGCGCTCCGGCGTGGTGAACGTGGCCATCGAGGGCCAGCTGCTGTTCGGCGGCTTCATGACCGCGCTGGTCGGCTCGGCCACCAAGAACCTGTTCATCGGGGTCGTGGCCGGGACCCTGGCCGGCGCCCTGATGGGCCTGCTGCTGGCGGTGCTGGCCATCCGCTACCTGATCGAGCAGGTCGTGCTCGGCGTGGTGCTGAACCTGCTGGCCCTGGGCGTCACCGGCTTCCTCTACAAGTCGCTGATGCAGACCAACCAGAGCTCCTACAACAGCGTCACCCAGTTCGGCACGGTCCGGATCCCCGGCCTGGCCTCGATCTGGGTGGTCGGCCCGGTGCTGTTCGACCAGCCGCTGATCATCTACCTGACCGTGGCGCTGGTGGTGCTGGTGCACCTCGGGCTGTTCCGGACCCGCTGGGGCCTGCGCACCCGCGCGGTCGGCGAGCACCCGGCGGCCGCCGACACCGTCGGTATCAAGGTGCTGCGACTGCGGTACGGCAACGTGATGCTCGGCGGCGCCTTCGCCGGTCTGGGCGGCGCCTGGCTGGTCGGCAACGTCGGCAACTTCACCGAGTCGATGACCAACGGCAAGGGCTTCATCGCGCTGGCCGCGGTGATCTTCGGGCGCTGGTCGCCGTTCGGGGCGCTGGCCGCCGCCGCGCTGTTCGGCTTCACCGACGCGCTGGCCAACCAGACCTCCTCGCTCCAGCTGCCGATCCCCTCGGACCTGCTCAGCACCCTGCCCTACGTGGCGACGCTGTTCGCGGTCGCCGGGCTGATCGGCAGGGTCCGGGCCCCGGCCGCCGACGGTAAGCCCTACGTCAAGGGCTAGCGGTTACGCTGTCGGCCATGGAGATCGACTGGCCCGCCCTGCGCACGGCGGCACGGGAAGCGATGGCGCGCGCGTACGCGCCGTACTCGGGATTCCCGGTGGGCGCCGCGGCGCTGGCCGACGACGGCCGGATCGTCGCCGGCTGCAACGTGGAGAACGCCTCCTACGGCCTGACGCTGTGCGCCGAGTGCGGTCTGGTGTCCGCGCTGCACGCCTCCGGCGGCGGCCGCCTGGTGGCGTTCGCCTGCGTGGACGGCGCGGGCGCGGCGCTGATGCCGTGCGGCCGCTGCCGGCAGCTGCTGTTCGAGTTCGGCGGCCCCGGTCTGCTGGTGGACCTGGGTCCCGACGCGGAGCCGACGACGATGTCGGACCTCCTCCCGCGGGCCTTCGGCCCCGACAACCTCAGCTAGGGACTGTTCATGGACGCCATCACCGTCATCCGGGCCAAGCGCGACCGCGCGGAGCTCACCGACGAGCAGATCGACTGGATCCTCGCCGCCTACACCGACGGCCGGGTGGCCGACGAGCAGATGTCCGCACTGGCCATGGCGATCCTGCTGAACGGCATGAACCGGCGGGAGATCGCGCGCTGGACGCAGGCGATGATCTCCTCCGGCGAGCGGATGGACTTCTCCGCGCTGTCCCGGCCGACCGTCGACAAGCACTCCACCGGCGGCGTCGGGGACAAGATCACGCTGCCGCTGGCCCCGCTGGTCGCGGCCTGCGGCGCGGCGGTCCCGCAGCTGTCCGGGCGCGGGCTGGGCCACACCGGCGGCACCCTGGACAAGCTGGAGTCGATCCCGGGCTGGCGCGCGCGGCTGTCGAACGCCGAGCTGCTCGCGGTCCTGGAGCGGGCCGGCGCGGTGGTCTGCGCGGCCGGCGACGGGCTGGCCCCGGCCGACCGCAAGCTCTACGCGCTGCGCGACGTCACCGGCACCGTGGAGGCGATCCCGCTGATCGCCTCCTCGATCATGTCCAAGAAGATCGCCGAGGGCACCGGCGCGCTGGTGCTGGACGTGAAGTGCGGCAGCGGCGCGTTCATGAAGGACTTCGCCGACGCCCGCGAACTGGCCGAGACCATGGTGGCGCTGGGCACCGACCACGGGGTGCGGACCAGTGCCCTGATCACCGCGATGGACAATCCGCTGGGCCGCACCGCCGGCAACGCGCTGGAGGTCCGCGAGTCGGTCGAGGTGCTGGCCGGCGGCGGTCCGGCCGACGTCCGGGAGCTGACCCTGGCGCTGGCCCGCGAGATGCTCGCCGCGGCCGGCCTGGACGGCGTCGACCCGGCGGCCAAGCTGGACGACGGCTCGGCGATGGACGCCTGGCGGCAGATGATCGGCGCGCAGGGCGGCGACCCGGACGCCGAGCTGCCGACGGCCAAGCAGACCCACGTGGTCACCGCCGACCGGGACGGCGTGCTGGTCGGCATGGACTCCTACCGGGTCGGGGTGGCGGCCTGGCGGCTCGGCGCCGGCCGGGCCCGCAAGGAGGACGCGGTGCAGGCCGGCGCCGGCGTGCAGTGGCACGCGGTGCCCGGCGACGCGGTCACCGCCGGGGCCCCGCTGTTCACCCTGCACACCGACACCCCGCAGACCTTCGAGGCGGCGCTGGAGAGCCTGGCCGGGGCCTGCGAGATCGCCGCGCCGGGCACGGAGTTCACTGCGCCGCCGCTTGTCCTGGACCGGGTCGTCGCCGTGACCGGGTAATGTCTCGGCATGGACGAAGCGCTGATTCGCAGGGCTCCGAAAGCCCTGCTGCACGACCATCTCGACGGTGGTCTGCGCCCCGGGACGGTCATGGAGCTGGCCGACCGGTTCGGATACGAGGGACTGCCGGAGTTCGACGGCACGGCCGAGGGCCTGGGCCGCTGGTTCGCCGCGGCCGCGGACTCCGGGTCGCTGCCGCGCTACCTGGAGACCTTCGCGCACACGGTCGGCGTCATGCAGCACGCCGAGGCGCTGTACCGGGTGGCCGCGGAGTGCGCCGAGGACCTGGCCGCCGACGGCGTGGTGTACGCCGAGTCCCGGTACGCGCCCGAGCAGCACTTGGAGGCCGGGCTGACGCTGGACGAGGTGGTGGAGGCGGTGGACGCCGGCTTCCGCGAGGGGGAGCGGCGGGCCGCGGCGGCCGGCCGGCCGATCAAGGTCACCACGATCCTCACCGCGATGCGGCACGCCGCGCGCTCCAAGGAGATCGCCGAACTGGCGGTCCGGCACCGGGACCGCGGCGTGTCCGGGTTCGACATCGCCGGGGCCGAGGCCGGCTATCCGCCCACCCGGCACCTGGACGCCTTCGAGTACCTGCGCCGGGAGAACTTCCACTTCACGATCCACGCCGGCGAGGCGTTCGGGCTGCCCTCGATCTGGGAGGCGCTGCAGTGGTGCGGCGCGGACCGGCTCGGGCACGGCAACACCATCATGGACGACATCCTGATCGACGCCGAGGGCCGGGCCACGCTGGGTCGGCTGGCGGCGTACGTCCGGGACAAGCGGATCCCGCTGGAGATGTGCCCGACCTCCAATCTCCAGACCGGCGCCGCGGCGTCGTACGGAACTCATCCGATCGGGGTGCTCCGCGAATTGCACTTCCGGGTGACGGTGAACACCGACAACCGGCTGATGAGTTCCACCTCGATGACGCGCGAGTTCGCCGAGTTGCACAAGGCCCACGGCTACTCCCTGGACGACATGCAGTGGTTTACGATAAACGCCCTGAAGTCGGCCTTTCTGCCGTTCGACCAGCGCCTGGAGCTGATCAACGGCCTGGTGAAGCCGGCCTATGAGCAGTTGCGTCAAGAGACGTCGGAACTGTCCGCTTAAGGCGGAACACGGACGCCGGAATGCGCGCCGAATCGGTTCTGTTAGGTGCGCGGGGAACTCACCTCTTCGGAGGACGAGGCCTTGGATTCTCCTTCTGTTTGTCGGTACCTTGCGTATTCGCCGCGTCGCACACCGCGATCGTGGTCCCCTGAGACAACTCGCGAGGTATCACCGATGTCGAAGGTCACCCCCAGCGCACTGCGCGCTCTGAGCGTCGCCGCCGGCACTGTCGGCCTGGCCGCCGTCGGAGCCGCGGCCGCCGCGCCCGCCGGCGCCGCGGCCGGGCTGCCGGGGCTCGGCAGCGGCCTCCCGCTCTCGACCAACGCGCTGTCCGCCTTGAAGGGCCTGACCGCCCACAACGGCGGCCAGATCGCCGGCGTGCCGATCGCCGGGCTGCCGGTGCTGGCCCAGCTGCCGGAGGCCATGGACGCGGCGGGCCCCGGCCTGCAGAACGTCCCGGGGCTGTCCGGCATGGACTTCGGGAGCCCGGAGGCGCAGACGCGCAGCCGGCTGGCCGAGCCCGGCCGCCCGAGCCCGGCGCACGGCGGTCCGGGCACCATGCTCCCGAACGGCTCGGCCACTCCCAGCGCGGCGGCCGCGCAGACCGCGCAGATCATCCAGGCGGCGGCCGCGCAGGCCGCGGCGCACCCGGCTCCGGCCGCGGCTCCGCCGGCGGCGCCGCCGAAGGCCAACGGCCCGCTGGACAACCTGCCGGTGGTCGGCGGGCTGGCCGGCAACCTGCCGCTGCTGGGCGGCGCCAGCCCGCTGGACTCGCTGCCGGTCGGCGGCCTGGCCGGTGGTCTGGGCCACCTGGGCTGACCGGGCCGGGCCGGCTGGGCTGACCTGGCCGACCGGGCCGGGCCGACCGGGCTGGGTCGACCGGGCCGGGTCGACCGAGCTGGGTTGACCAGGCCGGGCCGGCCGCGCCGGGTGGACCGGGGGAAGCGGTCACGGCGTCCGAGCCGATCGCATCCATCGAACCCGTCGAATCCGTCGAATCCATCGAACCCGTCGAACTCCGTCCGACTGATCGAACCGGTCGTGGCGCCCGAGCCGATCGAGCCGATCGAACCGATCAGGTCCGGCGGCCGTCGGGATTGTCGTCCCCGTACCGCCCCGAAGCTTTGCGAACCACGAACCCGGGCCGCCGACCGGTAGAGCCGGCGGCCCGGATGCCACCCGTGCGATCAGGGCACGGACATACTCCGGCGATCAGCCGGTTGATATAGGTGATTCTTTCCGGCGGCCGCGCCGATTCCCGAAGGGGAGTCGCGCGGCCGCCGCGCTGTGGGCCCGGCGGCGTCAGTTGCCGACCGCGCCGGGGCTGGGGGTGACCGCCGTCGGCTTGCCGACCAGCTTCGGGTCGCTCGGGCTGCCGAGCAGGTACAGGCAGTCCTGCCATTGCGAGGAGCCGCCGAGGGGCAGGTCGAACAGGGTGGAGGAGGCCTTGCCGTCGGGGTGGTTGCGCCAGTACCGGTCGAAGGAGCAGGTGAGCTGCAGCAGGGCGAACGGGTGCAGCTTCAGCGGATTGGTCACCCGGTACTCGTGCGCGACGTCGGTCTTCTCCAGCGCCAGGTCCGCCGGGACGTAGGTGACGTAGCCCTCGCCGCACTGCTCCTCGTCGGCGCCGGCCAGCATCTGGACCAGATCGGTGACGGTCTTCGGCTCCTTGGGCAGGTAGCAGGTGACCTCCCGGGCGTTGGAGCTGGTGCCGGTGAACAGCACCAGCGGCACCGGGTACCGGGCCTCGGAGGGCAGTGTGGACGGCGACCCGCTGGAGGCCGTCGTGCTGAACGGCGCCGTCTTGGACGTGTTCACCCCGGTCGACTGGACGCCGCAGCCGCTCGCGGCGAGGGCCAGACCGGCGGCCAGGATGACGGCCGCAGCCGGTCGCCTCATACGTGTGCCTTCTGTTCCTGGAGCGGCAGGCGCAGTGTGAACACCGCGCCGCCCTCGGGGTGGTTGCCGCCGCCGAGCTCCCCGCCGTGGATGTGGGCGTTCTCGAACGCGATCGACAGGCCCAGGCCGCTGCCCTCGGACCGGCCGCGGGCCTTGTCGGCCTTGTAGAAGCGCTCGAAGATGTGCTCCAGCGCGTCCGGCGGTATGCCGGGGCCGTGGTCCCGGACCTCCAGCAGCAGGTTCGGCGGCCGCACGCCGATGGCCAGCTCGACCGGGCCGTCCCCGCCGTGCTTGATGGCGTTGCCGACCATGTTCGCGACGATCACGTCGATCCGGCGCTGGTCGACCGCGACGACCAGCTGCTCCGGCACGTTCAGCGCCACCCGGCCGGTCCAGCCGCGGGCGTCCAGGCAGCCGTGCACCAGCTCGACCAGGTCGACGTCCTCGCGCCGCAGCTCGGCGGTGCCGGCGTCGAAGCGGGAGACCTCCATCAGGTCCTCCACCAGGCGGGCCAGCCGCCGGGTCTCGGTGACGATGAGCTGGGCCGCCGGCGCGCTCTCGTCGCCGACGTCGGTGGCCTCCTCCAGCATGTCGGTCACCGCGGTCATGGCGGTCAGCGGGGTGCGCAGCTCGTGGGAGACGTCCGCGACGAACCGCCGCGAGGAGGCCTCCAGCGAGCGCAGCTCGGCGATGGAGCGCTCCAGGGCGTCCGCGGTCTCGTTGAAGGTGCGCGAGACGTCGGCGACCTCGTCGTTGCCGCGCACCTCGACCCGGGTGTCCAGGCTGCCGGCGCCGAGCCGGCGGGCCGCGATCCCCAGGCGCCGCAACGGCAGCAGCACGCCGCGCGAGGCCAGCAGGCCCAGCGCCAGCGAGATGGCGATGGCCACGGCCGAGGCGATGGCCGAGTTCTGGGCCAGCCGGTCCAGGTCCTCCTGCTGGGGCTCCAGGCTCACGAAGTCGTAGACCTCCAGCCCGTTGGGCTGCACCGAGCTGCCGATGATCAGGTAGGGCACGCCGTTGACCTTGGTGCGCTCCCACGCCACGCTTTTCTTCGCCGCCGCCCGCAGGTTGGCCGGGACCGAGTCGTAGCCGAGTGTGGGCTTGGTCGTCCCCGGCGTCATCTGGTCCTGGTACAGCACCCAGTCGTTGCCCCCGGCGGTCGCCAGGTTGCCGGCCAGGTTCACCAGGTTCGCCGACGAGGAGGGCTTGGCGTCCAGCAGGTCGGTGAGGTTCTGGTTGACCGCGGCGTTGAACTGCTGCATCGAGGTCTCGTTTATCCGGTTCATCAGCGAGGTCCGGGTCAGCACGTAGGAGACGCCGGTCACCGCCGCCGAGGTCAGCAGCGCCACCGCGGCGAACGCGGCCAGCAGCCGCATCCGCAGGCCGGTGAGCCGCAGCGGGCGCCGGTGCCGCTGCCGTTCGCGCTCGGCCCGGCGGGGCAGCTCCGGGCGGTTCGCCCCCTTGGGGCTGCGCGGGGGTCCGGGCCTAAGCACGCGGGGGGTCCAAGCGGTAGCCGACGCCGCGCACGGTCTTGATCAGCGTCGGTTCGGCCGGGAGGTCCTCGACCTTGGCGCGCAGCCGCTGCACGCAGGCGTCGACCAGGCGGGAGTCGCCGAGGTAGTCGTGCTCCCAGACCAGGCGCAGCAGCTGCTGGCGGGACAGGGCCTGGCCGGCGTGCCGGGACAGCTCCATCACCAGCTTCAGCTCGGTCGGGGTCAGCGGGATCGGCACGCCGCGTTTGCTCACGGTCATCGCCGAGCGGTCGACGGTCAGGTCGCCGTACACCGCCACGTCCGAGGTCTCGCGCTCGCCGCGGCGCAGCACGGCGCGGATGCGGGCGTCCAGGACCCGGGGCTGCACCGGTTTCACGACGTAGTCGTCCGCGCCGGACTCCAGGCCGACCACCACGTCGATGTCGTCGCTGCGGGCGGTCAGCAGGATGATCGGGAGCTGCTCGGTGCGGCGGATCTGGCGGCACACCTCGAAGCCGTCGACGCCGGGGAGCATCACGTCCAGCACGATCAGGTCCGGGCGCACGGTCTTGTAGGCGGCCAGTGCCTCCTCCCCGCTGGCGGCGGTGGCGACCTGGTGGCCCTGACGGGTCAGGGCGAGCTGGAGCGCCGTGCGGATGGCGGCGTCGTCTTCGACCAGGAGCAGGGACGGCATGGTCACATTGTGCCTTGACCTGGGCGGCTCTCAGGAAGTCCTCAGGATCGGGCTGTTGCACGGCTGTGACACGGCGGGGACGAAGCACGGAACGGTGGCCGCGACGCTACTACTCATGACCGCTTATGCCCCCGACGCCATCGGCGCCCGCGACGACTTCTCGGAGTATGTCGCCGCCCGCCGGTCGACGCTGCTGCGCGCGGCCTGCCAGCTGACGCCCAATCCCGCCGATGCCGAGGACCTCCTGCAGGAGGGGCTGGTGAAGGTGTACGGGGCGTGGAACCGGATAGCCGACAAGCGGGTGGCGCACGCGTATGTGCGGCGCACCATGTCGAACCACCAGATCTCGCAGTGGCGCCGCCACCGGGTCGAGGAGTATCCGTCCTCTGACGACCTGCCGGACGCCGCGGTGTGGGACCTGGACACCGAGCGGGTCGAGCTGCGCACGGTGCTGCACCGCGCGCTGGCCGCGCTGCCGCACCGTGACCGCCAGGTTCTGGCGCTGCGTTATTACGGTTCGTACACCGACTCCGAGATCGCCGAGCGGCTCGGCATGTCGGTCGGGACGGTCAAGTCGACCCTCTGGCGGGCCTTGCGCAAGCTGCGGGAGAACGGGGCCGTGCGCACCTTGCACGCGGACCTTGTCGCCGCCTGAACTGTCGCTAAACCCGTCGTAGGTTACGGAGCCGACCCGAGTCGGTAATTCCTTGGTAAAGCCAAACCGGCGTCAATCGCCTGATTCCGCAATCACCTGACGGCTTTATGTTCCCGCGCCCGTGGTTGTATGGAAGGCTGTCTGCCGAAGACTGACCGACTCACAGTTAGGGGCTCTAGAGGTTATGCCTCCGATAGCTCAGCGCCTGCGCGAACCGGCGGCCTTTGTGCTGCTCGCGTTCGGCGCCATCAGCACCCTGTTCCACTCGATCACGTTCCTGTTCGGCCCGGGCCAGAACAACAACGGGTTCGGCGGTGGGCCGTCCTTCTCGGACCGTGCCTACCTCAACGCCGGCACGCTGGTGAGCATCGAGGTCGTCGTCGCCCTGCTGGGCGCCGTCTGGCTGGCGCACCTGCAGACGCCCCTGAAGACCGCCAAGATCGTGTCGCTGATCGCGCTGATCGCGATCGGCGTCGCCGACCTGTTCGGCGTGGTGGCCCTGTTCGCCGGGTTCGGCGCGGACGGCCCCAGCGGCTGGGACAAGACCCAGAGCTTCTTCATCACCGTGGCCGCGCTCGCGGTCGCCGGCGTGGCGTCCTGGCTGATCCTGGGCTACTTCCAGCAGCACGCTCCGGTCCGCCCGGCCGGCGGCTACGGCCAGCCGCAGCCGCAGGGGCAGTGGGGCCAGCCGCAGCCGCAGGGCCAGTGGGGTCCGCCGCCCCAGCAGCAGCAGCCGCCGCAGCCGCAGCAGCAGTGGGGTCCGCCGCCGCAGCAGCAGACCGCGCCGCCGCAGCCGCAGTGGGGTCAGCCGCAGCAGTCGCCGGACGCCGACGCGATGATGACGCAGGCCATCCCGACCGTCCCGCCGGCGGGCCAGCAGCAGCCGCCGCAGCAGGGCGAGGGCGGGCTGCCGATCGGCAACTGGACCGCCGAGTAAGGGTTCGCAGATCGAGGACCCGCCGTGGGCGGGGCTTTGCCAGGGGTCGGCCTTCGGGCCGGCCCCTTTGTGCTGCTGCTGTGCCGGCCCGGTATTTCCTCGCGGTGGGCAGTCCCTCTGAATTCACTCTGAGCTGCCGAGCGCTGTTTCTCTCGCGGTATCAGGGCAGGAGCGAGTGCACGATCGGCACTTCCCGCAGTGGCAGGCCGTCGTGGAAGGGCGCGGTGATCGGGAACGTCGACAGCTGGGCTCCGCCGACCGGCACCCTGACGGTGTTCGACAACAGGTCCAGCGGGCCGCCGGCCAGCGGGTAGAGCTTGATGTAGTCGAGCCCGTCGGCCACGTCGTGGGAGGACACGGCCGAGAGCGCCTCGGGGACCGCGGTCCAGCCGCCGGAGTCGTCCGGGGCGTGGGTGGCGGCCAGGGCCGCCGGAGCGCCGGCCAGCGCGATACCGGTCAGGGTCGCCAGGCCCAGGGCGCGGGTCGTGGCTCGGTGGTTCTTGAACATGTCCGCACAACGACGGCGGGTGCCCCGCCGTTACGGCGTGGGCACCCGCTCTCGAATTAATGTATTGATAGGCTGAGCGCTGGATCGGGTGTCGGGTCCGGTGTCGCGCCGAATTTAATGTCGGGTCCGGTGTCGGGTGTCGGGTGTCGGGTCCGGTGTCGGGCCGGGGCCCGGGTCAGATCCCGATCGGGTGCCACACCGTCTTGGTCTCCAGGAACGGCTTCATCCGGCCCAGGCCCGGGTCGGCGCTCCAGTCCTGGGCCGCCCTCGGCCGCACCACCCGCTTCAGGTTCTCCGCCGCCGCGACCTCCAGCTCCCGTGCCAGGTCCGAGCCGGCCGCGACGCCGGCCAGGTCCAGGGCGTTCACGTCCAGGTGCGAGGCGAGCCAGGGGGCGAGCTCGGCCGTGGAGCCGGTGAGCAGGTTCACCACCCCGCCGGGCAGGTCCGAGGTGGCCATCACCTCGCCGAGGGTCACCGCCGGGACCGCGCAGGCGTCCGGGGCCACCGCCACGACCGTGTTCCCGCCGACGATCGCCGGGGCGATCACCGAGGTCAGGCCGAGCAGGGTCGGCGTCGCGGGGGCCAGCAGGGCCACGACGCCGGTCGGCTCGGGGGAGGAGATGTTCCAGTACGGGCCGGCCACCGGGTTGGCCGCGCCGAGGACCTGGGAGAGCTTGTCGGACCAGCCGGCGTACCAGACCCAGCGGTCGACCGAGGCGTCCACCTGGGCGTGGGCGGCGTCCAGCGGTCCGCCCTCGACGCTCGCGATCTGCTGCGCGAACTGGTCGCGCCGCTCCTCCAGCATCTCGGCGACGCGGTAGAGCACCTGTCCGCGGTTGTAGGCGGTCGCCTTGGCCCAGCCCGGCTGCGCGGCGCGGGCCGCGCGCACGGCGTCCCGCGCGTCCTTGCGCGAGGCCTGGGCCGCGTTGGCGATGAACTCGCCGCCGGGAGCGGTCACCGGGTAGCTCCGTCCACTTTCCGAGCGCGGGAAGGCGCCGCCGATGTAGAGCTTGTAGGTCTTGCGCACCGCGGAGCGCGCGGTCGGGGACGTGTCAGACATCGAGGTAAGCCTCCAGACCGTGGCGCCCGCCCTCGCGGCCGTACCCGGACTCCTTGTACCCGCCGAACGGCGAGGTCGGGTCGAAACGGTTGAACGTGTTGGCCCACACCACCCCGGCCCGCATGCGCTGCGCGAGCCACAGGATGCGCGAGCCCTTGTCGGTCCAGACGCCGGCGGACAGGCCGTAGGCGGTGTTGTTGGCCTTCTCCACGGCCTCGGCCGGGGTCCGGAACGTCAGGACGCTGAGCACCGGGCCGAAGATCTCCTCGCGGGCGATGCGGTGGGCCTGGGAGACGCCGGTGAAGACGGTCGGGGCGAAGAAGAAGCCGCGCTCGGGCAGCTCGCAGGGCGGCGACCAGCGGGTCGCGCCCTCGGCCTCGCCGGCCTCGGTGAGGGTCCGGATCCGGGCCAGCTGCTCGGCGGAGTTGATCGCGCCGATGTCGGTGTTCTTGTCCAGCGGGTCGCCCACGCGCAGCGTCCGCATCCGCTCGCGCAGCCGGTCCACGACCTCCTCGGCCACCGACTCCTGCACCAGCAGGCGGGACCCGGCGCAGCAGACGTGGCCCTGGTTGAAGAAGATCCCGTCGACGATGCCCTCGATCGCCTGCTCCAGCGGGGCGTCGTCGAAGACCAGGTTCGCGGCCTTGCCGCCGAGCTCCAGGGTGACCTTCTTCGAGGTCCCCGCGACCTGCTTGGCGATCTGTCGCCCGACCTCGGTGGAGCCGGTGAACGCGACCTTGTCGACGCCCGGGTGCGCGACCAGGGCCGCGCCGGTGGCGCCGGCGCCGGTGAGGATGTTCACCACGCCCGGGGGCAGATCGGCCTGCTGGCAGATCTCGGCGAACAGCAGGGCGGTGAGCGGCGTGGTCTCGGCGGGCTTGAGCACCACCGTGTTGCCGCAGGCCAGGGCCGGGGCCACCTTCCAGGCCAGCATCAGCAGCGGGAAGTTCCACGGGATCACCTGGCCTGCGACGCCCAGCGGCTTCGGGTCCGGGCCGAGGTTGGCGTGCGGGAGTTTGTCGGCCCAGCCCGCGTAGTAGAAGAAGTGCGCGGCGGCCAGCGGGATGTCGACGTCGCGGGACTCCCGGATCGGCTTGCCGTTGTCCAGCGACTCCAGGACCGCCAGCTCGCGGGCCCGCTCCTGGATGATGCGGGCGATCCGGAAGAGGTACTTGGCGCGCTCGCGGCCGGGCAGCCGGGACCAGACCTCGTCGTAGGCGCGGCGGGCGGCGGCCACGGCCCGGTCCACGTCCGCGGCGTCGGCCAGCGCGACCTCGGCCAGCACCTCCTCGGTGGCCGGGTTGACCGACTTGAAGGTGCCGGCCGAGCCGTCGGCGAACTCGCCGTCGACGAACAGGCCGTAGGACGGCTTGAGGTCGACGACCGACCGGGACTCCGGCGCCGGGGCGTATTCGAACAGGCTCATGGTCAGTCCACCGTCACGTAGTCGGGGCCGGAGTACACGCCGGTGGCGAGCTTGCGGCGTTGCAGCAGCAGGTCGTTGAGCAGGCTCGACGCGCCGAACCGGAACCAGTCCGGGTCCAGCCAGTCCGGTCCGGCGGTCTCGTTCACCGTCACCAGGTACTTGATCGCGTCCTTGGCGGTCCGGATGCCGCCGGCCGGCTTCACGCCGACCTGCCGCCCGGTCTGCGCCCGGAAGTCGCGGACCGCCTCCAGCATCAGCAGCGTGACCGGCAGCGTCGCGGCCGGGCTCACCTTGCCGGTGGAGGTCTTGATGAAGTCGGCGCCGGCCAGCATGGCCAGCCAGGAGGCGCGCTTGACGTTGTCGTACGTCGCCAGCTCGCCGGTCTCCAGGATCACCTTCAGGTGGGCGTCGTGGCCGCCGGTGCGGCACGCGGCCTTGACCGCCGCGATCTCCTCGGCGACCGCGGCGTACCGCCCGGCCAGGAACGCGCCGCGGTCGATGACCATGTCGATCTCGTCCGCGCCGGCCTCCACCGCCGCGACGGTGTCGGCGAGCTTCACCGCCAGCGGGGCCCGCCCGCTGGGGAACGCGGTGGCCACCGCGGCGATCTTGACGCCGCTGCCGGCCAGCGCCTCCTTGGCGGCGGCGACCATGTCGCCGTAGACGCAGATGGCGGCGACGCTCGGGCAGTCCTCCTGGGCGGGCTCGGGCCGGATGCCCTTGGCGCACAAGGCCCGGACCTTGCCCGGGGTGTCGGCACCCTCCAGCGTGGTCAGGTCCACCATCCGCACGGCCAGGTCCAGGGCCCGGGCCTTCGCGGTGGTCTTGATCGATCGGGTTCCCAGCTTGGCGGCCCGGGCGTCGGCACCCACCTGGTCCACCGGCGCAAGGCCGTGGAGGAGGCGGCGCAGGCCCGCGTCGTCGAGGGCGAGTTGTGCGGTCACCCGACCACGGTAGCCAAGGGCTCCGGCCAGGAGAAATGGCAGGTCTTGCCGATCACTACTTCGTCACGATTGGTTCGCGGTCCCAGCGGTCGGGACATCCGATGGCAGAATCGGGTCTATGCGACTCAAATCCCCGTCGACGAACGACGCCCCGGCGTCGCCCGCCGAGAAGCCCACCTCCTACCGCACCGTCGGCTCCCTCGGAACCGGCGCCCTGCTGGTGGTCTTCGGCGCGATCTTCCTGTTCGCGTTCAGCCTGGGATCCGAGAAGCACCCGATCGGCGCCACCCTCGGCCTCCTGATGATCGTCGGCGGCACCATCGGCGGCCTCTACCCAGCCGCCTTCAGCTACCCCGACCACCTCCTGATCCGCAACCCCTTCCGCCGCATCGAGGTCGCCTGGCCCCGCGTCGACTCAGTGACCGCCCGCCTGTCCACAGTCGTGCAGACCGTCCCCGAAGAGGGCAAAGCCCGCAAGTTCACCATCTGGTCCATCCCCGTCTCGATGCACGAACGCCGCAAATCCGACCGCGCCGCCTCAAAGAAGATCCGCCAGATCAAGTCCGAAGCCGCAAAGCAAGCCACCAGCGCCGGCGACATCGCAGGCGGAGCCCTCGGCGCAGCCGGCTACGGCCGCCCCCGCGCCATGCGCCAGGACCCCCTGGAGACGATGGCCTTCGCCGACCAGGCGGTGGTGGAGATGCGGGACCGTCAGCGAGCGTGCTCCACGTCGGTGGAGAAGGCGGCTGGGACTACGGTGACGTGGACTTGGTACACGGTGGGGCCGTTTGTGGTGGCGGCGGTTTTGGTGGTTTTGGCTGGGGTGGGGGTTTTTTAGGCTTTGGTGGGGGGCTGGAGGCTGGGGGCTGAGGGCTGAAGGCCAAAAGCTAAAGGCTAAAGGCCAAAAGCTGGGTAAGGCAGGCGCCTCCGGCGAGGGCCTCTGATCCCTCGGAGAACTGGCGCTGCTCCATAGGGGGGTCTGGTTAGTCTCTGCGCTGGCGGTTTGTGGGGTGGGGGTTTGTTCTCCTCGCTCACGTCGGCAGCCCTACGGGTACAGCACCGCCGCCCAGGTATCAAGTCCATGCCGCTGCGGTGATGGTTGTTGGGCTGCGGTTGGGT
>NZ_BAAAQN010000086.1:0-42345 GCF_039531695.1 Catenulispora yoronensis | reverse complement strand
GAGCGATCCGCCCACGACATCATGGTCAGTATCGAACTCGGCCACGAGCTCCCGCTCCCGGCCACCCAGGAGCAGACCACCCCGGTCGCCGACGTCGCCGAGCTGTCGTCCGCCGTCGACCCGGCGGTGCTGCCGGCGCAGCGGGACGCCGAGCCCGAGCCGCTGCCGCACCCGCTGCCCTGGCAGCGCCAGCACGGCCGGCTCAGCGACGCCGAGCTGGCCAAGGCCTACGCCGCAGCCCAGAAGACCATCGGCACTGGGCAGGCCAAGGCCACCTCCGCCACGACGCAGGCCGACGCCATTGATGCCGGACTCGGCCCGGCGTCCGTTGCCCTGGCCGAGCGCCGGGCCGAACTGGCCCGCCAGGCCGGGGCGATCGAGCGGGCCCGCCTGACCGGCAAGGCCTACCGCGAGGCCGCCGGCCGCTTCGATGGGCTCCAGGCCGAATGGCGCGACGCTCACCGCCGCAAGCGCGAGGCCACCGGCAAGATCAGTGACCGCAAGGACCGCCGGGCCGCCGAGGCCGACATCGTCCGCCTGGACGCGCTGATTGAGCAGGCCGCCCCGATGAAAGCCGCCGCCCAGAACGAGTACTTCCGTGCCCAGGCCCTGCTGCCGCACGGCGGAACCGAGGCGAACGAGCGCATCACCGCCGAACACCGCCACCACATGGACAACGCCGCAGCCATGACCGCCGCGGCCGCAGCCGCCGACGCCGAGCGTGCCGGACAGCTGCGCCGGGAGGCCGCCCAGGCCGCCGCCGCCGTGGCCGCCGCCGAACGCAACGCCGCCGGCCTGCGCACCGAGGCGCAAACCCGAGCGTCGATGCCCGCCGGCTACCGGGCGCTGGAGGACGGCGTCCGGCCGATCGCCGAGCCCAGTCGGTTCGTCGAGCGGGCACTGATTGCCGCGCTGCGCGAAGCCGATCGGCTCCCCGACGGCTACCGGGCGGCGACCGACCGCCCCTACGGCCGCCACAGTCCGGACGGAATCGCCGAGGGCAGAGAGCAGTTGGAGACCGCCGGAGCACAGGCCGCCGCCACCCTGGCGGCCAACCAGGCCGCCTCCGAGGCCCGACGATCGGCAGCCGAGCAGGGCCAAGGCCCGGCGACGGCCGGGCTGCGCGCCGAGCACGAGCGGCTGCGGGCCGAAGCCGCACGGGACGCGGCCTGCGACCCGATCCGCGAACGGCTGGCCGACGCCGAATCCCGAGCCGCAGCAGCCCAACAAGCCCAGGACGAGATCGCCCCCGAACTGGCCAAGCCCGCCTGGCAGCTGCGCGCGCAGCTGAAGAACCCGGCGGCGCTGAAGGCACGGGCCCAGGAGTTCGGCAGGCTCGCCGACGCCGCCGACGCCGACGCCGAGACCGCCCGCCAGCAACTGCGCGCGGCCTACGGCGGCCACGAACCGCCGGAGGAAGGCGAAGGCCGCCAGGCACTGAAACGCTTCGAGGGAAACCTTCCCGTGCGGGCCGAGGCGGCACTGGAGACCGACCTGGCCGACGCGCTGCGCCGCGACTCCCTGACGGCCCACTCCACCATGCAGGCCCGCAAGGCCATCGCGGCGGCCGGTACCGGGCTGGAGCAGATCGAGCAGGAGACGGCGCTGCGCGAACAGCTCCCGCCGGCCGCCGTCGACCTGGAGGGCTACGTCCGCACCGAGGCCGGCCGCCGCGCCGCCGCTGAGGCCGCCGAACAGTCCAGCCGCCGGGCCCAGGCCGCCGCAGCCCGCACCGCCGGGCGGGGCCGCAGCCCTTCACCCGGGCACGGCTACTCCCCCACGCGCTCGATCACCCGCGACCCCGGAGGTCCCCACCTCGGCCGGTAGCCCCGGGAGCACGGTGTAAGCCCCGCCGACGCGGCCGGACGCCCGAGAACACATCGCGCTGAGCAGGAACAGCGCGAACACCACGGCGGCGCTGCAGGCGTCGCCGGCGCGAACCGCACGCCCGCCGACCTGCGGCAGCCCGAGAAGATCAGCGGGTATTACCCGCCGCAGAACGCCAAGGGCGCACAGGCGCGCGTTTGTGCGCACGAGGGGATAGCGGCCGGTCGAGGGTCGGGCCGGGCACCGGACCACGCCTAAGGCTCGTTCGTGAAACTGGTTGCACAGCTGGCAAATGCTCGCTACCTTGAAACCAGTTGCAGACATCAGAGTTCTGCGAAACCAGGGGAGGGCCCCATGGCCACCGCGCCGACCGCACCGCCGCTCACCGTCCAACACCTCACCGACCAGGACGCGCGCAACCTGCTGCCCGACAACGGCGACTGGTCCCGCAACGGGATCATGTACGTCGTCGTCGACGTCGCCGGCCGCACCGTGTACCCGTACGTCCCGCAGACGCACGACGACCACGGGCCCGGCCAGCACATCAGCTTCGGCGAGGACAGCTATCTGTACGCTCCGCCGGTCATGCGGTTCGTGCTCAACGTGAGCCACCACCCGCAGCTGGCCGCCGACACCACCGCCCTCAACGGGCTCCTGGACGAGGTCGCCTCCGCCGTCGCCGAGATGATCGAGGGCATGGTCCAGGGCCCCGGCGGGGTCCCGGACTGGTCGGTCCGCTCACGGCAGATCGCCGAGGAGCTGGACCACCGCATCAACCGCCGCCCCTACCGGGGCACCGAGCACGATTTCCCGCACAAGCCGAGCATGGTCATCGACGCCGAGGAGCTGTTCGCGACCTATCCCCAGTTGGTCAAGGCGGAGTGGGCCGAGATGGACACCGAGGAGCTGGACCGGCAGGCCAAGCACACCCTGCTGACCGCCGAACGCCTCGGCGGTGAGGACCAGCGGCTGCACGTCGTGGGCGTCCGCGCCTGGATGTACGGCTATCGCGACCAGAACGACACCGGACGGCGGGCGATGGACGCCGCAGCCTGGCC
Organism: Catenulispora yoronensis; assembly: GCF_039531695.1. Classification (NCBI taxonomy): domain Bacteria; kingdom Bacillati; phylum Actinomycetota; class Actinomycetes; order Catenulisporales; family Catenulisporaceae; genus Catenulispora; species Catenulispora yoronensis. Next base: position 39,460 of record NZ_BAAAQN010000086.1, on the reverse strand, counting down.
GGGGATCGTCGCGCACCGCGTCACCGTGCGCGACGACTCCACCTTCGCCGAGCTGGAGCGGGCCGCCCAGGCGGCCACCGCGGCGGCCGACACCGAGGGCGTGCGGCTGGTCGGCGCCGTCAAGTTCATGCGCAACGTGCGCGAGCAGTGCCGCATCGACGTCCGCGCCCAGCTCAAGGGCGAAGGCGAGCGCATCGCAGAGCTCGAAGCGCAGCTCAAGCCAGCCAAGGTCCGTCGCCGGGCCCTGGTCGCTCGCGTCCTGAGCTGGGGCCTGGAGTCCGACACCGACACCACGCTCGGCCGCGAGGCGGCGATGTCCCACACCGCCGTCGGCGGCATCCGCACCAGCCTGAACGCCGACAACGACGACAACGAATAGGCCGGCCTCGGCGGCGGCCGGAGCCACCTCAATTGGCCCCGGCCGCCGCCACCGATCACACCACGACCGGAAGACCCAGTGCCCCGGCGCGTCACGCGCCCGGGGCACTGCCCGTGTGACTCGACGTCCGACCCGGGCGCGTCCGGCGTATCAGGCCACTGCGCCGCCGCCGGGCCGTTGAGTGAACAGGCAACCGTTCCCGCGCCCTGTTCCCGCGGATAGCGTGGAACCGAAGCCTTGAGCAGATGGGGGGAAGCGCCGTGAGCGAGGACAACGTCTCGGGCGAAATGATGGCGGAGGTCGCCGGCCTGCCGGACATCTTCGAGGTACAGCAGGCCCGAGCGGTCCGCGACCTCCTACGCGCCGGCCGCTACGAGGAGGCCTCCCGCGTAGGGGAACACCTCCTCGCAGAGGCGGCCACCACCCCGGAGGAAGAGGCCACTTTCCGGCGAACGCTCCTCCTGTCGACCATGCTCGCCGAGTCGATCAGCATCAGCGGCGAAGGCGACAAGCAGCGCGGCGACGAGATCATGACGATGATCACGGCCATGGCCACCCGGGAGGAGATCAAGCAGCTGCTCTGCGCGCTGTTCCTCCAGATCGGCCAGCACCAGGGATGGCTGCCGACCGAGCACTACGACATGGTGACCGACCACATCGGCGCCGGATCCCCGGACCTCCAGAACCTGACGGCCGGCATCACCCGAGGCAAGCCCTCCTGATCCGCTGGCGCTGAGGCGGCGGCGGGCACCAGGTCCGTCGCTGACGGCCCCTGCTGCGCAGCTCTTGCGTCCTGCGCCTCACTCGACACCTAGCCGGTGTGCACAGACGCCCGTCTGTGCGCGTGTGGCGGGCTGCCGTTCGGCTGGCGTGTTGGGCGTGTCGCCGAACCAGGGGGCGCCCGGAGCGGGCCAGCCTCTACGGTCTGAGTCAGGGAGCTCCGGCTCCCGGCGACAGTAAGCGCCGCGCGATCCGCGTGCGGAGCCGAAACAGACCCACAGGAAGCGAGGCGGCGATGGCCGCTACCCGGAAGCAGAACGTCCAGGCCGCTGCGGGCCTCGTGCCCGCGCCCCGGCGGCGGCGCACGATCGTCCTGGCGATGATCCACGGCAAGGGCGGCGTCGGCAAGACGATGATCGCCGTCCACCTGGCGGCGGTCCTGGCCCACATGATCGACCCCGGACACACCCGGCCGCACCGCGTCGCGGTGGTGTCCTTCGACCCGCAGTTGTCCGCTGGCGAGTGGGCGGCCTCGGCCGGCCGCAGGGGCCTGCGTCTGCGGTTCGACTACTACCCGCTGCACAACGATCCCGAGGGGATCGAGGAGCTGATCGAGTCCGGGCAGTACGACTACATCCTGATCGACACCGGCGGCTGGCTCGACAACAACGAGGGGATAGACGTCGCGATGCGGCACGCCGACCGGGTCCTGATGCCGGTCACCCCGGACTACCTGGTGCTGCCCCCGACCGTGAAGACCGTCCGCGAGGTCATCGTGCCCTCCGGCCTGCCGTGCTCGGTCATTCCGAACCTCTGGGACACCCGCAACGGCACCCGGAAGATCGACAACTTGAAGGGGTGGATCGACCGGCAGGGCTGGCCCCGGCCGCAGCGGGCGATCCGCCGTTACGACGACCTGTCGGATTCCCCCGAGCGCGGCCTGACCGTGCCGGACTTCGAGGCCCCGCACATAAGGCTTCAGACGATGCTCGACTTCTCCTCCCTGGCCCACGCGGTGTGCCCCGAGGCCCAGGACGCCCTGCGGCCGATCGTGGCCATGCTGGAGGAGCAGGAAGAGCAGGCGGAGATCGCGAAGATGGCGGCGAAGGCACGATGACGAAGAACAGCTTCGGCGACTACGACGCCGACACCCAGCAGGCCGACCGCGACGAGCAGCTCAAGGCGCCGGCGCACACCGCGCCGCTGCGGAAGTTCGCGCTGAACCCGTTCAACCGGGTCCTGCCGCCCGGGGACGTCCGGGACATGGCCGCCTCGCTCCGGCGCTGGGGCCAGGTGCAGCCGATCCGCGTCGTCACCCGGGGCGCGTTCGAGAAGCGCTTCCGAGGCCGGGACTACAAGCCGTTCAAGACCTCGGTCGACTTCGTGGTCATCATCGGCAACAAGCGGCTCGCCGGCGCCGACCTGACCAAGCTGGACAAGCTCGAATACGTCGTGGACAACGCGCTGGTCACCGACGGCCGGCACCCGGCGGAGATGATCCTGGAGGAGAACAGGCGGCGCACCGACCTGACGTGCATGGACGAGGCCCGCCAGGTCGTGGAGCTGCTGCCGCTGCACGGCGACAACCTCACGCGCCTGGCCGAGCACCTCGGCCCCGGCTACGGCCGCTCCTGGGTGTCCACCCGCAAGGCGCTGCACGACAAGCTCCCGCAGATCGCAAAGGACGCCGTCGACCTGAGGCTGATCGAGTTCACCCAGGCCCGCAGCCTGATCACGCTCGCCCTCCCGGAACAGCTCGCGCAGCTGGCCGAGTGGGGCGTCGACGTCGGCGGCCAAAAGCCGGAGGGGACCGTTACGGCGGAAACGCTTGTCGTCACTCCGACGAGAAGCGTTACGCGCGTAACGGCTCCCCGCGCCCCTTCCGAGGCGTTCATGGTCCAGAAGGTGCGGGCGTTCGCGGGCAAGCACGGTCCGGCGACGGCCGGCCGGGTGCTGCGCGAGCAGCTCGACGACGACCAGGCCGTCCAGGCCGTCGAGGCGATGGTCGAAGGCCTGAACCCGGCCGCGTTCGAGCGGCTGCTGGACTCCCTGGCCCAGAGGCACGCCGCGACGCGCGCGAGCGTCCCCGGCCAGGGAACCGCGCCGTGAGGGGCTAGCCGTTGCAGCACGAAGCGCCTGCCGGAGGAGACCCGGCAGGCGCTTCGTCGTGTTCGGAACCCTCGTGGTCGGCGCAGCGCGTCACCCGTGGGACTCGGCGGCCATCAGACGGGATCGCCGGCGTCGCCGGCCGCGTCGGCGTTGGAAGCCAGGATCATCGCCAGATCGCGCAGTCCTGCGATGCCCGACCACTCCTTGTGCATCGCGGGATTCAGCCCGTCAGCCTTGGCCTGGGTCCAGACCCGGTCGGCGTGGGAGTACAGGGCCCAGCGCGCGCGGGACTGCCGGGCAAGCTCCTCGGCGCTGAGCGCGGCCAGAGCTGCGACGTCCTTGGGCTCGATCGCCTCGATCACCCCGGTCATGGCGAACTGCGCCCATCCGGGCCTGGCCGCGCCGATCCCCTCCGACCGCGTGGCGTCGTCCGGGCTCTGCACGACCGTCAGCCGCCGGCCGGACGTCGCCGCCGGGGCGGCCGGGCTGTCCGAGGCGGGCTCGACGCCGGCGGACAACTGCGGGCTGCGGCCGTCGAAGATGATCGCGGGGCGGCGCCGCCAGGCCCCACGGAATGCCAGGACGGACAGCAGCGACCAGCCGATCACCACGACCGCGGCGGCCAGGGCCCGGCCGCCAGACGGGCTGCCGGAGTAGGCCATCGCCGCGGTGGCCGCGCCGTACAGGACCCAGCCGATCCGGGCGCCCCATGAGGAGGCGAACGCCAGCACCAGCAGCGCCACCCCGGCGACCGCCCAGCCCTCGTACAGCGTCTGGGCCGAGGCCGGCAGGTTCGCGGCGTGGACGACCAGGTAGTCCTTGACCGGGTCGACGACCACGGCCGCCAGGCCGCCGTGCGACCGGTTGCCGACCATCCCGGAGCCTCGGCCGCTGCCGATGAGGTGGCCGACCGACCGCAGCGTCATGGCGATCAGCCCGAACAGGCCGGACACCACCACCGCGACGAGCCCGAGCGCGCCGGCGGCCACGCCGAGCACCGCGGCGGTAACCCACCACGGCCCGGCGTCGATCGTCGGACCGGTCTCGACCCCGGTGGCCCGGCCCAGGGCCTCCAGGGCCCGCCGCGAGGCGGCGATGGTGCGGCTCCAGAACCGGAACCAGACGTCGACGTACATGGGATCCCCCTTCGGAAAATCGTGATCGCTTTAGATGGCCGTGACACCCGTTACGCCCGTGACACCCCGCGAGGAAGGGCCGTTTTCGGCTCTCGGAGCCCGGAAACGGGCCTCGCGTGACGGGGGCGTCACGGGCGTAACGGGGGCCTGTAACGGCCGGACGTTCCAGCTCAGAGGCTGTGACACCCCTGTCACACCGAGGCGTGACAGGGGTGACACCCGTGACGGGCCCGGGTTACGTCTGCGGCGTGTACGGCGGCAGCTTCCAGTCCCGGACCTCAGGCGGCGGGACCAGCTCGCCGGACAGGATTCGGGCCACCGCCTCCTCGACGGCGGCCCGCTTGTACCCGCGCTTCTGGGACCCGCCGATCCGCAGCGGGTTGGGGTGCGCGCTGATGCCGGCCGCCGACATCAGCCGGTTCGTGTTCTCCACGGTGGTGTTGAGCCGGATCGCCAGCAGCTCGGTGTGGATCCCGTCCTCGCCGCGCAGGATGGACAGCACCTTGGTCAGTAGCGCCGGAACGGCCGGCGTCGCCGACGCTGGTGCTGACGACTCCGACGGGGGAGTCGGGGCGGTGGCCGGGCTTGGCCGGGGCGGGGCGGGGGTGCGGGGGCCGGCGTTGCGCTGCGACTCGTCGATGGTGCCGAACTGTTCCTCGATCTCGCGCATGAGCTCGGCGGCCTGGTCGGCCAGCAGGCCCTCGGCGGCGGCCCGCGTCGAGCTCAGGTTCAGTCCCGGCGTCACCGGCATGGGTGCCGGCGCGGCCGGCGCGGCTCCGGCGTTCCACAGCCAGCCGGCGCGGTCGGTGCTCCACCGCTGCGCGTAGACCTCACCGACTGCGACCGACGAAGCCTCGTCCAGCCATGGCCGGCGGTGGTTGGTGGCCAGGCTGACCCGCCTGGCCAGCGACGGAGCGGTGCGCCACCCCTTGAACGGCCCCGGGGCGAATCCTTCGGAGCCGTAGGATCCGATGACGCCCGAGCCCTTGGCCGTCAGCTGCGAGGTGTCGATCCGCACCCCCGGGAACAGCTTGGACAGGTTGTTGCCGCTGGACTCGCCCGAGGTCAGGGCAACACCCAGCGGGGAGAACTTCCTCACCGACGTGTCGCCCAGCGCCGAGACGTTCCCGTCGACGGCGGTCAGGACCAGCCGCTCGCCCATGGCCCGGGTCATGCGCATCAGCTTGAGCACGGCTTCCTTGAGCTCCCGCAGCTCGGGATCCCGGTGGTTGACCGACAGCAGCTCCGCGCCCTCGTCGATCAGCACCTGGATCTGCGGGATCCGCGAGGAGACCGGCAGCAGCGTGGTGTCGTTCTCGTGCATCAGGTCCGCATACGCGTGCTGACGTGCGACGTTAATGACCAATGCGGCCTTGACCAGCAGCAGCGCCTCCTTTGGGGTGGAAGCCAGCCAGTCGATGCCAGGGCGGGTGTCGGCCGGCGGCCGGTCGTCGCCGGTGCGGGGCTGCTTGTAGCCGCGGGCCTCCAGCCACGGACGCACCCACGGGATGCCGATCGCCCCGCCCTTGAGGTCGATGACCCAGGTCAGGACATCGGTGCAGCGGGAGAACCCCGCCAGTACGACGTCGCAGAACGTGCTCTTGCCGGATCCGGGCGGGCCCAGGATCAGGGCGCAGGCCTCCCGCAGGAACACCAGGATCGGGTCCTGGTTGGTCCACATCCCCCACGGCAGCCCAGTCAGGATCGATAGCGGGGAGAAGTCCTCCGGGTAGTCCACGGTCTCGGTCATCAGGTTCACGGTGGGGACGTCCAGGAGCACCCGGCCCTGCCGCACCCCCTCGATGACGTTGATGGCGCAGCCCAGCGGCAGCCGGGCGTCCGAGGCCAGCGCGCGGGAGACGTTCCTGATCCGGTCCCAGGTCGCCGCCGCCGGGAGCTCGGCCTCCAGGGTGTAGCCGCTGCCGTTGTCCCAGTCCTCCACCGCGATGATGCGGACCTGGACGCCGGCGACCGCCTTGATCCGGGCCTCCCACTCGGCGGCCACCGAGCGGCGCCCGGCGCCCTCGCGCCACTGCTCGGCGGCCTCGCGCTCGGTCTCGACCGCCTCTTCGTGCAGCTCCGCCTCGGTCACGCCGGCGCCGATCCCGACGCCGAGCGCGAGCAGCGAGCCGACCGCGGCCCAGGACAGCGGGCCGTAGCCGATCGCCCACCAGGTCCAGCCGCCGGCGGCCAGCCAGCAGCCGGTGCGGATCCCGATGCTGCGCCCAGTCAGGTTCTTGGCCAGGCTGCGGACGATTCCGTGCCCCAGGCCACCGGCCGCGCACACCGCCGCCGGCACCCAGCCGGGCATGTGCGAGGCGTCCGCCAGCAGCGCGGCGGCGTAGGCCCCCGACGTAGCCGACAGCGCCCCGGTGATGGGCCCGTGCGGGGCGGCCCAGTCCAGCGGCGGGATCAGCGGAGGCTTCGGCGGCACTTTGGTCCTCGTCGTCTTCGTGGTGGTGGTCGTCATGTCATCTCCTCACGCGGAACGGCGCGGGGCGGACCCGGCCAGGGTCCGCCCCGCGGTGGTCGGCTAGTTGTTGGTGGTGTCCCACATCGGCTCGCCCGGACGCGGGTCGGTGTGGCGGGCGATGTCAGCCTCGTGCTCGGCCCGGAACACCAGCCCGACCTGCTCGGAGGCGGTCACGATGGTCTGGAGCAGGTTGTGGACCTCGTTCAGCGCTTCGCCGACCGGCGGGTGCAGCGGGAACTCGGTGTCGCAGCGCTCGGCCAGCATCCGCACGGCCGCGCCGATCGAGGTCATCGCGGGCGTGAAGGACTCCAGCGTGGCCAGGACCTCCATCGCGCCGGACGGCGAGTAGTTCGCTGCCGCCGCCTCCATCTCGGAGGCGGCCTGGTCGAAGAGGAAGGTGTCGGACATGGTGTCTCCCGTGGTCGAAGTGGTCTGAGGCGCGGCGGCCCCGGTGTTCTTGGGCGGGCGTTCGGCCGTGGCGGCCGGGGTGATGACGGTCTGCTCGGCGTCGGTGTCTGCGGCGTCCCGCTGCGCGCGGATTGCGGCGTCGCGCCGCTCGCGGGCGGCCCTGGCCGAGGCGGTCAGGCGCCGGTGCAGACGGCGGCCGGGCTGGCCTCCGAACACCCCGAACAGCGCCCCCACCAGCCCTGCGGCGACCGCGCCGAAGGTGCGGCGGATCCCGTAGCGGGCTGCGGACCTCCGCAGCCGGCGCCGGGCCGGACGGCGGTGGGGGGTGTTGCGGATGCCGGCCTGGCGGTCGCGCAGCTGCCCCGCCCTGCGGGCGTCCCGGGCGGCCCGGGACCGCTGGATCGAGACCGGGTGGCGCCGCAGCAGCCCGGAGCTGCTACGGCGACGGGCGTTCCTGGCCGCCCGGCTGCGAGCCGCCGAGCTGGGGCGCGACCCCACCCCGCCACGACCCGAAGGGGTGCGGTGCGGGGTGCGCCCAGCGCGCTTGGCAGCGACCCGGGCACTCCTGGCCGCCCGCCGGGCGTCGGCGACGCGGCGCCGGTTGGAGGTGTCCCGCATCCGCCCTTCGGCCCGCGTCGCGGTGGCCGCTGCCCGCTGCCGGCGTGCGGCCCGGACCTGGGAGGCCCGGCGGCCGGAGGACGTGGACGCCGCAGACCGGCGCACCCCGCCGGGACGCGCCGCCCCAGAGGCTCCGGAGGACCGGGTCGCGGCACCGGATCGGTTCGCAGCGTTGCGAGCTGCGGGTTTCCGGCCGGGCCGAACCAGTGCGACGCCGACGGCGGCCAGGCCGACGCCGGCGGCGACCGCCAAGCCGACGCCGCCGCCGACGATCGATGTCGCCGATACCGCCGCGACGGTGCTGTTGCCCGCCAGGACTGCCAGCGGCCCGGCGGGCAGGCCGCCGGGCGTGGACCCGGACACCGGTCCGTCAGGTTGTGCAGGGCGCTGCGAGGGCCGCTCCGGGACCGAGACGGGAGACTCGGACTCGGAGGAGGGCTCAGGAGCCGTAGACTCCTGCGACTCTTGCTCGGCGTCCTCAGGACGCTGAGCAGTCAATTGGTTGGGTGTCGTGGGATCCGACATGATTTGGCTACCTCCGAGTCATTTTCGGGGGGAGCGGGACCCGGCCTCGCCCGTCAAAGTTCGGCCGGGTCCCGCGCTTGCGGGGGGTGGATCTTCGGTTGTTAGCTCAGTGTGCTGGTAAACAGCCGATTGCGTAACCGACTTGTCAGATCGCCCTACCGGACGCCGTCGGCCTCCAGGAGCTCGGCCAAGCCCTCGATCGGACCCTCGAAGGTGTCGGTCAGCGGGTCCGCCGGCGGGTCGGCGACCAGCCGGGCCCCCTCCAGCAGTCGCTGTGCCCGCTTCGTGCTGACGCGCAGGCTGTCCTTCACCTGACGCACCGGCACTGAGCCGTCCCGGTTCCGGCGGATCTCGTCCCGCTCGACCATGCCGAGCAGCCGCGCGATCAGAGCCGTGTCCGAGCGGTCGCCCGTGTCCACCGTCTCGTCCGTGTCCGTGTCCATCACCGGTGCGGACACGTCCTGCCGTGTCTGCGTGTCCGCGTCCTGTGCCGTCCAGTCCGTGTCCGCCACGCGGGTGGACACGGAGGCGGACACGGGGGCGGACACGGGGGCGGACACGGGGGCGGCGAACTCCGGGGACACGGCGACACGGTCGGCCGTGTCCGTCTGGGCGTGTCCGGCCGAGGGGCGGACACGGATGTCGGCGCCCGTGTCCGCGAGCGTGGCGGACACGGTGGGGCGGGTCGTCCCGGCCGCCGCGAGCGCGGCGGAGTAGCCGGCGCCGGTGTCGGCGGCCGGACGGGAGTAGGCCGCCGTTCCCGCCTCCTCCAGAGGGGCGGACACGGCCTGACGTGCCGACTCGTCCGAGGCCGACGGGGTGTGGCGGGGGTGCGGGAGCAGTCCGGCCAGCGTGTCGCCCGCCGTGTCCTGCCCCGTGTGTCCGTTCGCGAGGTGAACGCGCTGCACCGTGTCGGCCGTCTCGGCGGTGTCCCGTGCGGAACGCATCCACTCCGGCAGGATCACCGGGACGGACACGGCGGGCGTGTCCACGACAGCCGTGTCCATCGGAGTGGACACGGCGACCGTGTCCACGACCGGACCGGACACGGCAGGCGTGTCCGTGTCCGCGACGGCCGTGTCCACCGTGTCCACCGTGTCCACCGCGCTGACCGTGTCCACTGTGGCCGTGTCCACGACCGGGGCGGACACGGCGGCCGTGTCCGTGTCCGTGCCGTCGATCGCGACGGCGGACACGGCGGCCGGGCGGTTCATGTCCCAGGGGGCGATGCGGCCCTTGGTCGTCAGGCCGTCGGCCGCGCCGAGCGCCCCGAGGTAGGCCAGCAGCGCGTCCTGGATCTTCGTGTCGGTCCCGAGGGAGGCGTGGGTGATCGCCCTGGCCATGGCGGTCTCGACCCGGCGCTTGGCCCGGCGGGAGAACCGCGGTCGGCGGTCCACCTTGCGGACGGCCTTGGCGAGCTTGGCGATCCGGCGGTGCGCGTCGGCCTCGGCGACCGTCTTCAGCGACGGATCGGCCAGCCGGAGCCAGACCAGGACCCGCTCCGGGGTGATGCGCCACTGGATCGAGGTCGCCAGGCCCCGCTCCAGGCGGGCGCGGTGCCGCACGACGTGCGCGGTGATCTCCACGGCCAGGACCCACAGACACGGCAGGACACCGTGGCCCAGAACCGCGAACGCGCTCTTGGCGTCGGCGACGTTGAGGTAGATCGTGGCGGCGGTCAGCGTCCAGGGGACGAACCGCAGCCAGGCCTTCCGCATGTTGAGGCGGGCCAGGATGATGTCCGTCGCGGAGAACGCGCCGATGCCGATGTCGACGCCGACCGGCAGCGACCAGGCCCACCAGCCGAACGAGGGCCTGGCGGCGATGTCGACGTTGTGGAAGGAGTTGGCCAGGCCCAGCAGGCCGAGCACGCCGACCAGGACCGCCACCACGACGATGGCCTTGCGCTCGCCTTCGGTGAGCGGCTTGTAGGGCTCCTTGTCCGGGGGCTGGGGGGCCGTGGCCGGCGCGAGGGGCGCGCCGGCCACGGAGTTGATGCCGTTCACAGTGCGGGCTCCATCTCGGGCTCGTCCTCGAGGCCCTGGAGGAGCTCCAGGCGAGGCAGCGGGTCGGGGGTCGGGTCGGGGAGGCGGACGACGGTGATGGTGACGGGCTGCGGCTGACCGTCAGCGCCATCCCACCAGGCTTCCACTCCGGTCTGCGCCGCCACGGTCTGTGCGGCCCCGGTCGTGGTCTCGGTCGTGGTCTCGGTCGTGGTCTCGGCGCTGGTCTGCGCGCGGGCAGTGTTGTCCGAGCGGTCCAGACGCACCACCTCGCATGCCGCGTAGCCCAGGCAGGCCATCGGCAGGACTGCGTACGGCCAGCCGTGCTGTCCGGTGATCGAGGCCCAAGCCGGGCCGACCATGGCGACGGTACCGATCCCCAGGGACACCCGGACGCGAATTCCGAGGCGGCGCTCCTGCTGGATCGTCAGAGTGCTGCGCGTCATCAGAACAACCGCCCTTCGGGCTGGACGAGCTCGGGAACCGGTGCGGTGCAGGTCTGGGCCTTGTTGTCGCGGTAGGTGGCGCACGGGCGGCACAGCACGACCAGGGCCGTGGCCGGGTCGCACGCCGTCGACGCCGACAGGGTCGGGTCGGCCGGGACGACGAGCAGCTGGCCGGCCGCGCCGCAGTGGTCGGAGTACAGGTGCCGGCGGCTGCACCGGCCGGTATCCGGCTGGACGTGGCCGCACTGGTGGTCGGCCGCCTGCAGAGCGGCGTCGCAGCGTTCCTGCAGGCTGGTCATCGGTACCCCAGCCCGTGGCACTCGTCGCAGATCTCCGGCGCCCCGGACATCGAGGAGCCGTTCGCCAGCCACACCGTCGGGACGTAGCCGCCGTGCCCCTTGCACCGCTCGCAACGCGAACGCGCCGGCGCGACCACGACGAACAGCATCGCGTTCTGCGCCGACCCGGCCGGGGTGGACGCGACGACGGCGGGGGCGGTCATGCCGCCACCGCCTGGGACTCGCGGTGGATCTCGCGGATGATCCGGCAGCTGGTGGACTGCGAGCACCCGGCCAGCAGGGCCAGGGCCCGGCTGGACAGGCACGAGCCGTCCGCGGTGAACATCCCCAGGTAGAGAGCCTTGACGGCCTCGTGGTCGACCCGCGGCTTCCGGCCCGTCTTCTTGGGCCGTGCCGAGATCGAAGCGGCCTGCTTCGCGGCCCGGTCCTGCGACCCGGCGACGGCCGGGAGCGGGAACGGGCAGCAGTCGCAGTCGCAGCCGACGGCGTGGCCGCACTCCAGGCAGGAGGCGACAGAGGTTTGGGCGTGAACCGCCAGCTTGCGCAGCGGCTCGTCGGACAGGTCGAGGTGCAGCTCAGCACGCTGCGCCATGGCGAGGTCGAGCCCGGACGGTGCGCGACGACCGGCGGCGGAGGGCCGCCGGTCGCTGACGCGCGCAGGGACATGCGAAAGGATGGACATGGTCGAGCTACCTCCGGCGTTCACGGAAGTGGTCCGGCAAGGCGGCGTCGGGGAGGTCAGAGCCCCCGGCGCCGCCGTCGTCTCCGGGTGGAAACGGCCGGTGGTTCAGCGTTCTGACTCAGCATGCGCCAATCATCTAGATGAGTCAAGCATGTAGATGTATGGTTCTCTCATGGCGAAGATCCCGATCTACCAGCAGATCGCAGCAGAGCTGCAAGCTGCAATCGAGGACGGGACGTACCTGCCCGGCGCCCAGCTCATGACGATCACAGAGCTCGCCGAAGCGCACGACGTCAACGCCCTAACCGCGCGAGAAGCCTATAAATGGCTTGAAGACGAGGGGTACGTTGTCCTGCTCAAACGGCACGGAACGATCGTGCGAGACCGCACGAGGATCCGGGTTTCCCTAAGTCGCTACAGCAGCGTCATGGCCCCGGGCGGAACGAAGGGCCCCTGGGAAACCGCGACGGCCGCGCTGGGTATGGACGGCCGGATGGTCATGGTCGACGTCGGGACGGTCACGGCCGATCCCGAGACCGCGACGACACTCGGCCTCGAACCCAGTACCCAGGTTCACCGCCGGCGTCGACGAGCGATGATCGGCGACGAGCTGCATCACTTGCAGTCCGCCTGGTATCCGCTGGACGTTTCCAACCGCGCAGGCCTGACCAGCACTCAGACCATCATTGGCGGCATCTATGGCGCGATGACCGGGGCTGGCTGGCCCCCGGTCGAGCTGGATGAGACCGTCAGCGCACGTATGCCTACCCAGCCCGAGGCCGACGCGCTGAGGATCGGCAAGCGCGTGCCCGTGCTCCTGGTCGACCGTGTAACCCGGGACGCCACCGGCCGTGCGATAGAGCGGCTGCACGTCATGGGCCCGGCCGACCGAATCGAGCTGGTATACGAACATCTCCCGCTGATTCGAGGAGGATCCTGATGACCACTCCCGCCCGCGACCTGGCCGAGCAAACGCTGACGGCGGCACAGAACACGCTGGCAGCGGTCGCCGCCGAGGCGGTCCGTGCCGAGCACGTGGCCGAGCTACTTGCCCAAACCGGCCTCACCTACGGCGATCTCGGCGACGGAACCCACTACGTGGCCAACGACGGCGAGCACCTGGGCGATGTCCGTCGCCAGGCAGAAGGGACATCACCCCTGCTCAACTGGTACGCCTATCCCGTGGACAGCAGCGAACCGAGCGGTCCGTATCTGACTGCCCGGATAGCCGCCACCGCGCTGCTCCGCCGCCGTGCCCAGGCCGAAGAAGAGTCGCCGGCTGCGACGTAACGGCGTACCAGGCCGGTGAAAAAGTTCGAACCCTTTCCGCGCGCCGACTCGACGTAGAGGACGCGGAAAGGGCAAGGTCTGGAACCAGAAACGACAACGGCCGCCCGAAGGCGGCCGATGCAGTGATCCGCTTGCGAGTTCGCGAAAACTCGGGACGGATCTAGTTCAAAGCAAGACCCAATGCCAGTGGGGACTTGCCAGCAGCACGGTCAGGAAAGCTTCGTGGACGCCAATCCGTTCCTGATCTGACGCTGGTGCGTCCCTCGTCTTCACGAAGGACGTCACGAGTATGAGAGTACCCAGCGTTACGGCCCTTGGCCACACGACCCCGGCCTCCGACACGCCGAATCATGGCGCGATCACCCCCGGTGGAGACTCATCGGCCACACCAGCCCCGTTACCCACGCGCGTCATCCGCCGGGCGCGGCCGGCGACCCCGGGGCCCAGGCCTTCGCGGGTGTCTCCGATGTGGCTGCGGCGCGGCGGCAACCTCCCGGCAGCCGACAGGGCGGAGAGGGTCGCCCTGGACCTGGGTCTTCGGGAAGCGCTCCTGCGGGTGCTGGTGCTGCTTGCTTCCCACGCCGAGAAGGAGAAGGACGCCGAGGGCAACATCGTCGGCGACTTCGGCACCTGGGACAGCATTTGTCCCTCGATCGACTACATGGCGACGTGGACCCGCCTGTCGCGTAGCGCCGTCGACCGCGCGCTGCGCGAGCTGCGCGACGACTGGCTCCTGCTGGCCTACGACGGCCTGGCTCCGGAGCGGAACCGGCCGAAGGAGACCCTGCCGCCGAAGCGCTACCGCCTGACCGGCACCCCGCAGCATCCGCTGCCCGAGGCCGTCGAGCGCCAGCGCGCCCTCGCCAGGGGCGAGATCTGGTTCGGTGAACCCCTCCAGCCCGACACGGAACCGGCGTCAGGACCCGTGGATAAGCCTGTGGATAACTCCGCATCCCTTATTTCTGAAACCCGAATTGACGTGGCCTCTGACCTGCGAACTGACGTAGAACCCAAAATCTCTACCGGGTTCCCCCCACTCACCCCAGGTACGAAGCCTCCGGTTTTCGAGAAAGATGGAGCAATCGCTCGCCCCGACGCCGTAGGCGGCGGTTCCGTACCAGGCCGAGCAAAGTCGGAGCGGCAAGCCGCACTGACCAAGAGGGCTGCCCCGACCGCGCCGAAGGGCCGTCCCACCAACCCCAGAGGCCCCAAGAAGGCCCCTGAGCGCCACGCACAGCCCCGAACGCTGGTCGAGTGGGCCGTGATGGAGCTGACCGAGCGGATGACCCCCTGGCAGCGCGATGACACCCTCGCCATGGCCAGGGCCGTTCTGACGGGCGAGGCAATCACCGAGGAGCAGCTGGTCCACCGCCTGCGCGCGAACCTGCGCATGATCGGCGGCGGGAACCGGTCCACGTCGCCCTACGGCTTCGCCAGGAAAACCCTGTTCAGGAAGCCGTTCGGCTGCGACGACCCGTACTGCGAGGACGGCAAGGTGTTCACCGCCGACCCCGCCCAGCCCCCCACGGACTGCCCGCGCTGCGCCGAGCGGCGCATGGACCGGGCCGCCAAACGCCGCCAGGACCAGGCCCAGCAGGCCCAGCCCCCCACCTGGCGGGAACCCGGCCCCGGGGCCGCAGGGCCGGCCCGCGGCCCCCGGCACCCCAGCGACCGGGAACAGCCCTGGTGCGGGGCCTGCGACCAGCGAACCCGCCTCATCGAGATCGGGTTCTGGGACCGCGAACCCGCCCCGTGCCCGGACTGCGCGCCGATCCCGGCCTGGATGGTCCCGAGCCAGAAGACCGGACCCGGAAACCTAACGGATCCGTTAGGAACCTGAGACCCGAATCCCCAGGTCAAGTAACGGAAAACGCCGAAAGGCAGTACACTGACGAGCATGGAGACCCGCAGCCGGAAAGCGCCGCACGGCGACGTGATCCTGTGCCTGGCCGTCCCGGCCGGGACGGAGACGGTCTCGTGGTGACCGCGGTGACGAAGCTGAAGCCGGCGGCCCGCCGGAGAATGGCCCGCGCTGTCACCCGCCTGATGCCCTGGGACATTCAGGACCGCGAGTACTACCCGCCGCAGGCTGCGGTCATTGATCTCGCGGTCCGAATCGCCCTGGCCGTTCTCGACGAGGGCCGGGACGTCGAGGACATCACCGCCGACGAGAACGCCGAACTGGTCCAGGCCCTGGTGCCCATCGTCCAAGTCGCCCGCGGCCTCGCCGAGTACGCGCTGGCGCAGGGCCCAGACCACTGCTCCCCGGAGGAGCTGGCGTCGGCGCGGGCCTGCCTGGACGGACGGTGCGAGGCCGAGCTGCTGGACGAGACCCGCTGGGCCATTGCCCGGGGCGCCCAGATGTTCGCCGGCGCCAACGCCCCGACCACCGCCCTCCAGGCCAGGAAACTCGTTGATGACCTGGTCGAACGCCGAGACCGGTCCGTCCAGAGGCGCGAGAAGTGCGCCGTCGACGCGACGGCGGCGCACGAAACGAAACCAGGAGAAGGGCGCGTACAAACGCGCGTTTGTGCGCACTAGGCGAGGCGACCACCCCACCCCCAAGCCCCTGACCAGGCCGGATACCCTCCGGCCTGGTCTTTTTCGTGCTCCGGACGATGATCGCGGCTCGAACGCTCACAAACGCGCGTCTGCGCTCACTTACGTTTCGTTTCGTCAAATAGACTAAACGAAACAAAACGTTTGACGAAAACGAAACGAAAGGCTAGACTGTCAGGAATCGGGCATCCCGCCCGTTGGCCGAGCGTGTAGAGGGAGAATCCTGCGATGACTACCGATCCGAACCCCGCCGCGCTCGTGCCGCCGCCGTCCGGCCCGGCGGCCCCGTCCCTGGCTGTGGCCGCGGTGGCGTCCCGGGACGCCGTGGTGACGCCGTGGGGCGAGACGAAGACGCGGGACCAGTGCAAGTTCCCGTGGTGCAAGAACCCGGCGGAGGTCGGGACCTCCGGCGGCCGGCCGCTGGGCTACTGCGTGCTGACGAAGAAGGACGGCTCCCGGGCGCACACCCGGGGCACCGCCTACACCGAGCGGGAGCGGCTCAAGGCCGAGGCCGCCGGCGGCGCGGCCGTCCCGGCGGTGGCCGAGGCCGACGAGACGCGCCCGTACGAGACGGCGCAGCTACGCGGGGCGGTGCTGCTGGCGGCGGTCCAGGAGACCATCGAGACCGGGCGCGCGGCCATCGCGGCGCTGGTGACGCAGTTCGAGTCGCAGTCCGAGGCGCTGGTCCGGCAGCTGGAGGTGATCGGCGACCCGGAGGCCGCCGGCGTCGACCTGGAGGCCGAGCGCAGCGCGGCGGCCGGCGAGGTCGCGGCGGCCAAGGGCGACCTGGCCCGGGAGACCAAGGCCCGGATCGCCGCCGAGCTGGCCGCCGAACAGGCCCGGGACCTCGCAGAGGAGGCCGAGGGCGCGATCAGGGAGTTCCGCGAGGAGGAGAAGGGCCGGCTGGCCGCGGCCGACACCGCCGTCGCCGCCGCGCGCAGCGCCCAGGCCGACGCCGAGACCGCGACGGCGGACGCGCAGCAGGCCGCCGCCACGGCCAAGGCGGACGCCGAGCGGCTGGTCGCCGAGGCGGCCGAGCGCGAGCGGCAGGTCCGTTCCCAGGCCGCGGCCGACGTCGCCCAGGCGCAGGACCAGGCGTCGGCGGACATCCAGCAGGCCGCCGAGGCCCAGCGGCAGGAGCTGGAGACGATGCGGACGCGCTGCGACACGGCCGTTCACGAGGCCCTGGAGCGCGAGCGCCTGGCCGTCGAAGCCGCCCAGGCCGACGCCGAGACCGCCCGGATCCAGGCCGCCAAGACGGTCCAGGACGCCGCCGAGGCCGCAGCCCGGGACGCCGCCGCGCTGCGCGAAGCCCTGGAGCAGGACAGGAAGGAGACCCGGGACGCCGCCGACCGCGAGGTCAAGCAGGCCCTGGCCGCCGTCGAGACGGCGCGCGCCGCGCAGGCGAAGGCCGAGCTGGACGCCGGCCGCGCCGAAGAACGCGCCGCCGCCACCGGCAAGGCGGCCGAAGCCGCGGCGAGCGCCCACCGCGCGGAGCTCCAGCGGCTGGAGGACGCCTGCAACCAGCAGAACGCCGCGATCGGCAAGACTGCCGAGGCCAACGAGGCACGGGCGCTGCGGGCGGAGAAGGAAGCCGACGCGCTGCGCTCCGAGCTCACCGCGCTGCGTGCCGCCGCATCTCCCGCGAAGAGCCCGAAGGCCTAGGCGCCGGCGATGTCCGAGGACGACGCGATAGCCCTCACCCACCGTTTTCAGGTCATCTCCGATACCTACGACGACGCGGTCATGGCCGCCGGAACTCTGGCCCTGACCCCGGTGACCGACCTGGAGCGCACGGCCCGGATCCTGCGCCGCGCCCTGGAGCAGATCACCGGGAGCTTCACCCTGACCGCCACCATCACGCCCCTGTTCGCCAACGCCGAGGACGCGCCAGCGGCGATGTCGCAAAGCACTGACGACATCTTCGCCGCGCTGGACCGCGGCGAGCGGCCGGCCCCCAGAACGGACACCGGCCCGCCCGAGAAGAACAGGGCAGGGGCGTGAGCGCCATGACGACGAGGACCGTCATCGACGCGGGCGACGGCGGGTACTGCCCGCCGTTCGCCACCGCCAAGGCCTGGCGCCGGTTCCGCCGCAAGGTGGTCGAGACCGCTGGCTGCTCGATCTGGATCGGGGCGATCGGCGACGACGGGTACCCGCGGTTCCACGACCCGGCCTACGGCGACGAGGACGCCGGGGCCGACCGGCGCTCGGACATCGTGCGGGCATCCCGCTGGCGCTGGTGGGCCGAGTACGGGCCGATCCCGGCCGGGCGCAAGGTGCTGCACGACTGCGACGTCCAGCTGTGCGTGCGCCTGGACCACCTGCTCGCCGGCACCCAGTCGCAGAACCTGCTGATGGCCGCGCACCGGGACCGCACCGCCCGCGTCGCGGCCTGGGGCACCGCCCGCCGCGACGCCGGCGACCGGCGTAGCAAGTACGAGCAGTCCCTCGCCATCCGCGACGCCGTGGTCGACGCGGTGGCCGCCGGCCAGCGCGACCGCCACGCCCTGGCCCGGATCGTCGCCGCGGTCCTGGACGCAGGCAGCCCCCTGGCCGGGCAGGACGCGCTGTTCGACCTCTGACCCGGCCCCGGCAGCTACCGGCCGCCGGCGATGCCCAGGCCGGGCGTCGCCTTCTTCACCTGCCCGGTCACCGCACCGAGCCTGCCGACCGCCCGGCGCAGCGCCCTGGCGTCGTCCTGGCTCGGCGTACCCGTCGGCAGCTGGGCGACCATCGTCTCCAGGTCGGCTACCACGGCCTCGATCCGCCGCGCCATCTCGCCGTAGCTCCTGGCCGCCCCCGCCCCGGCCGGCTTCCCGGCGGCCGGCGGGTTCTTCTTCGGCTTCGCCGGGCTTCCGCCCCTGGCCGGCCTGGCGGCCGGCACCGTTTCGGCCCCGGACGCGCCCGGGGGCGCCGCAGCCGGGGCGGCTACCGTCGTCGTCCCGGCCGGGGCGAGGAACGCGGCGGCGGGAACCGCGGGATTCGTGAAGGAGGGCATGGCCCAATCCTCGCCACTGCCGGGCAGGCCGGGCAAACACCCCCGGCTACGGGCGCGGCGGCGCCAGGTCCCCGAGAGCCGCCCGGACCTCGCCGTCGTTCTCCCCGGTCAGCCAGCCGGCCGCGTACAGCTCCGCGACGAACGCCGCCAGGCGCCCCGCGAGCTCCCGATCCTCCCGGACCTCTGCGAGCAGGGCCGTCAGCACCCTGGCCACCCCGGCCGGGTCGACCAGCGGCTCCCAGGACCCGCGCCGGGTTCGGTACTCGCCCCGGACACCGGCCCGGCACGCGCGCAGCTGCTCCGCCAGCCACGCTCCGGTGCCGACCCACGGATCACACTCCGTCGACGCGGCCTTCCCGGCGCCTGCCTTCTCGACCTTGACCGTCGCCATCGGCACTCACCACTTCCTTCTCCGGGGGCTCAAGCGCTGGTCGCTTCCCCAGTAGACCACCGCTCGCGCGGCCACCGCGCCGACCACGCCAAGACGCCCGGTTTCGACGAGTCCTGACGAAGTGTCCCGATCATCACAGCCGCATGCTAGGCTGCTCACAGACGGCCGTTTGTGAGCAGATGCGGCCCAGGATCTCAACGATCTTCGAGGGGATGGACGCATGACGGACATGGTGAGCATGAGCGCCGACGCCGCCGGCACCGTGGCGGCCCGGCTGCGGGCGGTGAACGGCGAGCTGGCGGACCTGTACCTGGAGCGCTCGGACGTGGTGCGGGCGCTGACGGTCGGGGTGCTGGCCGGCCAGCACTCGCTGCTGCTGGGCCCGCCCGGCACCGCGAAATCCGAACTGGCCCGGGAGCTGACCTCGCGGATCGACGGGGCGCGGTTCTGGGAGATCCTGCTGTCGCGGTTCTCCGACCCCAAGTCGATCTTCGGTCCGATCGACGTCGCGGCGCTGACGGCCGGGCGCTACGTGCAGCTGCTCGACGGCCGCGCGACCACGGCCGATGTCGGATTCGTGGACGAGATCTTCAAGTGCGGCCCCGCGGCCTTGAACTCGATGCTGGCGTTCATGAACGAGAGGGTCTACCACCCGGAGAACGGCGACGCCCCGGTGCGCTGCCCGCTGCTGTCGCTGGTGTGCGCCTCGAACGAGCTGGCTTCCGGCGACGAGCTGTCGGCGATCTTCGACCGGCTCCTGATCCGGCTGGAGGTCGGCTACCTGCGGGATCCGCAGAACTTCAGGGCCCTGCTGCGCTCGTCGGTGGCCCCGGCCGTCCCGCCGACCCGGACCACGCTGGACCTGGCCGACCTGCGCGCCGCGGTGAAGACCGGCGTTCCGGCCGTGAAGATTCCCGACGCGGTGATCGAGGCGGTGGCGGACCTGCGCGCCGGGTTGCGCGCCCAGGAGCTGACCGCCTCGGACCGCCGGTGGAAGCAGTGCATGCGGCTGGTCCAGGCCAGCGCGTTCCTGGATGGCCGGCCCGAGGCGGGCCCGGACGATGTCCTGGTCCTGGCGCACGCGCTGTGGGAGACGGTGGAGACCCGGGTCGCGGTCGAGCGGGTGGTGCTGGAGCTGGTCCACCCCGCGTCCGGGGAGGCCCTGACCCTCGGCGACGCGGTGGCCGAGCTCGGTCATGAGCTGGACGCCAAGGCGGGTCAGAGCATCGAGAAGCTCTCGGACTGGGTGATCAAGAAGGCGAATCCGGAGCTGCGCAAGGCCGCCAAGCGCCTGGCCGAGCTGCTGCGCGAGGCCGAGGTCGCCGGGCGGCCCACCGCCGTGCTGCGCGAGGCCGCCGCCCGGTGTGCCGAGCTCCAGGAGCGCATCCGGAACGAAGTCCTGTGACCGGCGCGGACAGCGGGAGGAGGAGATCGCGATGGGGAGACTGAGCGACCTGGCCGGGCGCGCCAAGCGGTTCCTGGGGATCGGCGGCGGCACCGGGCCAGCCGGGGCGGCGGCTGTCGCCGAGGCTCCGGGGCCGTCGGCGATGGCCGCCGACCGGTTCGACGTGATGGCCTGGAACGAGGTCAGCGCGCAGTCCCGGCGGCTGCGCACCCTGGCCGATGAGCTGGCCCAGGAGTTCGACTACTCGGCCGACCTGCTGCGCGACGTGTTCCTGTCGGCCTACCAGATCGAGCCCAGGCTGCGGGACCGGGAGCAGGTGCTGCCCAGTCGCTGGCCCAACCACCAGATCATCTCCGCGATGCTGAGCTCCCCGGAGACCGAGGAGCTGCGCCGGGACACCGCCGGCGACCCCTACGCCTCGGCCCTGGCGGTGCTGTCGTTGTCGGCGGCGCTGCGCGAGGCCCTGCAGAAGGCGAAAGACGCCGAGCAGAAAGCCGAGGAGGCCGAGGCCCGGCGCGAGCAGGCCGAGCAGGCCGCGGACGCCGTCGGCGTGGCCCTGGCCGCGGCGGCCGGGCAGGCCGACGCCGACGGCGAGGTCCCGGCCGAGGCCGAAAGCCTGGTCATGGCCGCCATCGGCGAAGCCGAGGCCGCCGGTCAGGCCGCCGGGCAGGCCGAGGCCGAAGCCCGGGAGGCGTGCGACGACGCCGCAGCCCCGCTGCGCCAGGCGGTGCGCCGCGGCCTGTCCCAGGCCATCGCGGACGTCGAGGAGGAGGCCCAGATCATGGCGGCCTGGGGCGTCGGGCCGGGCGATCTGGAGCGGATGGACTACGCCGCGCGCGCCGAGCTGGCCGAGCGGCTGGCCGGCGACCGGCTGTCGAGGTTCACCGAGATGATCGGCCGGTTCCGGAACCTGGCGGCCGGCGAGCGGGCCCGGCGCATGGAGAACGTGCGCGGCGAGATCGTCGGCATCACCCTCGGCGACGACCTGTCGGCCCTGATCCCCTCGGAGCTGGCCGCGCTGGCGATCCCGGCGCTGCGCGCGGACTTCGCCGCCCGCTACGCCGAGGGCCGGCTGATGGTCTACGACACCCGGGGCGAGGACGACGCCGGGATGGGCGCGGTCATCGCCCTGATCGACTGCTCCACCTCCATGAACAGGGCCGGGCCCGGCGGCGTCACCCGCGAGGTCTGGGCCAAGGCACTGGCGTTGGCGCTGCTGCAGCAGGCCCGCGCCGGGGACAGGGACTTCGTCGGGATCCTGTTCTCCTGGGCCCGGAACCAGCGGGTCTACCGGTTCCCGGCGGGCCGCCCGATCCGCGTGGAGGACCTGCTCGATTTCGTCGAGACCTTCGACGGCGGCGGGACCGACTTCGCCGCCCCGCTGACGCTCGCCACCGGGATCCTGGCCGAGTCCTACGCCGCGGACGGCACCCAGCGCGGCGATATCGTCCTGGTCACCGACGGGGAGTGCGACGTGACCGAGGACTGGATGCGCGCCTGGAACCAGGACCGGGAGCGCCTGGGGTTCCGGCTGTTCGGCGTCGCGGTTGACACCGGCGTCGGCCGGGTCCTGGACGCCCTGTCCGACAACGCCCGCGCCGTCACCGACCTGGCCGACGTCGGCCAGATGGCCGACCTGTTCCGCATCATCTAAGGAGGCACCATGTCCGAGGCCTACATCCGCGACCACTACGGGGTCCCGGCCCGGGTCGGGGTGCGCGTCACCGTCGACGGCGCCCCCGGCGTGATCACCGGCTTCGACCAGGCGTCGCTGCTGGTCCATCTGGACGGCGACGCGCACCCCGTGAAGGCGCACCCCACCTGGCGCGTGGAGTATCACCCCGCCGTGCCTGCGGTCCAGACCTGCGGCGGCGGGCGGTGAGCGCCCCGGCCGCCGCGCCGCAGGCCGGCCTGGAGGCCTACCTGGCCCAGATGGACGCCGCCGGCGCCCCGGTGCTCGGGTTCGTCGTGTTCTACACGGTCTGCGACGCCCCGGTGACCCGCGACGACCTGGTGAACTGGTTCCGGGAGCTCGGCCTGAGCGAGGACTACCTGCCCAACGAGCTGCGGCCGATCGACGCCGCCGAGCGCGCCACCGGCAGCACGGTGCGCCTGGCCTACCTGCTGGACGGGGCCGAACCCGAGCGGCTGCCCAACGGCCGGCGCAAGCGCAAGTCCCGCGCGGCCCTGGACCGGGAGGCCACCCTCATGGTCCGCCCGGTGTCCCGCACCAAGACGCAGGTCGTGCGGCACGTAGTCCGCGAGGTCCGCGACGAGGCGCAGGTCGCGCTGTCCTACGACCCGCGCATGGCCGACGCGGTGTTCACCAAGGACAACTCCGAGAACTCCGGCTTCGGCGCCGGCAGCTTCGGCATCGTCCCCAACCACCCGGCCATCAACGCGCTGCCGCCGGTGGAGCAGGAGAAGGTGAGGCAGTTCCTGGACGACATCCAGGAGGCCTACCGCACGAACCTGGCGTTCGTGCCCGGGGACCGGCTGCGGGACGTGGTGCGCGCCTTCATCGAGGACGTCATGGCCGGCACCCGGCTGCGCGCCTCGGGCGGGGTGTACTTCGTGGCCCGCGAGCACCACGCGGTCCTGGAGGCGCTGCGCGAGCTCATCGGCCGCTTCAACGAGCGCGCCGTGCTGCGCACGCCGGAGGAGAAGAAGCTCTCCAGCCTGCGGCGGATCCCGCTGCCGGACCAGGGCGAGATGCGCGACATGGTGGAGGAGGAGTTCACCAACCGGGCCCGGGAGGAGCTGGACCGGCTGGCCGTCGAGCTGGCGGTCCTGCGCCGGGCCCCGGAGCCGGACCCCGAACTGGTCGCCGCCCTGCACAAGCGATACCTGGGCCTGAAGGCCACCACCGACAAGCACAGCACCTTGCTGTCCACGAGCCTGGAGGACACGCAGGCCTCGCTGGAGACCGTCAAGGACCAGTTCGCCAGGCTGATGGCCGGCTCCGACGACGACTGAGCGCCCGTCGACGGCAGGGGCGTTCTGGCGTAGAAGTTGGTGGAAGTCCTCTTCCGGGTCCGAGGGGTCGGCTGCAAGCTCGTAGGAAGACGCCTTGCGGCCGACCTTCGGAGGACACCATGTCATTCACGTTCCTGGCGATCGACCCGGACACCGGGAACACCGGATCGCCGACGCTGTGGATCGACGAGCAGACAGGAGACCTGATCATCCAGGCATACCGGGCCGACGGCGCGACGCTGGACGAATGCCGCCGCGTCGGGTCCGTCGCCGGCCACTCCGTCGACGTCCCCGAGGGGGAGACGATCGTGCGGCTGCCCGCCCGCATGATCCCCCTGCTGCCCCGCAGCTGAGAGCGAGAGCGCCACCATGACGACAAGCCTGGACTTTGCGACGGTGCTGGCCAGCGCGCGGCACTCCGCGGTGCACCTGGAGATGCGGGACAGCTACCTTCGCGACGGGCTCGACGATCCCCAGTTCATCGACTGGCGCGACAACGGCGTGACCGAGTCCGACGACAAGGACTCCGCCGACTGGCGGGCGCTGGTCCGCCAGACGGTGGCCCGGGGCGTGGTCATGCGCCGGGCCCGCATCGTGTCCGAGCCGGTCACCGACTACATCCGCTTCGAACACGCCATCACCGCGGGGCACAACATCGCGGCCGGGGAGCTGGTCCGCTGGCTGCCCCGCCAGGACTCCATCGGCATCGCTGTCCCCACCTGCGATTTCTGGCTTCTCGACGACCACACGGTGATCCTGAACCACTTCACCGGCGACGGGTCCTGGGCCCCCGCCGGTGGGATGGACGTCCGCACCGATCCGGCGCTGGCCAAGCTGTGCGGGGAGGCGTTCGAGGCCGTATGGGCCAGAGGCGTCGACCACCCGTCGTTCGCACTGGTCTGACGTTGGCCGTCTCCGTCAGCGCCCAGCGCAGCCGCCAGCTCCTGGCCCGCCGGCTCGTCGAGATCCGCGACGACGCCCGGCTGAACTCCCGGGGCCTGGCGGCCCGCCTGGGCTGGTACGAGTCCAAGGTCTCCCGCATCGTCAACGCCGTGACGCTGCCGTCGGCCGCCGACATCGAGGCCTGGTGCACGGTGTGCGACGCGGCCGAGGAGATCCCCGCCCTTCTGGCCGCGCTGCGCAACGTGGAAGCGATGTTCACCGAGTGGCGCCGCCTGATGCGCGGCGGCCTGGCCCGCGTCCAGGCCGGCCTGCTCCCCCTGTACGAGGCCCACACCCGCTTCCGCGCCTACTCCAGCTCGACCATCCCCGGCATGCTCCAGACCGCCGGCTACGCCGAAGCGGTCCTGCGGACCTTCCAGCAGCGCGAAGGACTGCGCGACGACGTTGCCGCCGCCGTCGCCGCCCGCTTGAGCCGCCAGGAGCTCCTGCGCGACGCGGGCCGCCAGTTCGCCTTCGTCATCGAGGAGCACGCCCTGCGGACCGCCGTCGCCGACGCCGAGACCATGAGCGTCCAGCTCGGCCACCTGCTGACGGCCGTCGGCATGCCGAACGTCTCGGTCGGGATCGCGCCCATGACCACCGGCCGCGCCCACTGGCCGATGGAGGACTTCTGGCTGCTCGGGGACTCCGTGGTCAAGGTCGAGATGACCTCCGGGGAGCTGTCGGTGACCGAGCCCGCAGAGGTCCAGGCCTACGCCGCCATGTTCGCCAGGCTCGCCGACCAGGCCGTGAACGGCGCCGCCGCCCGCCGCCTGATCGCCGCGGCCCTGGAGTCGCTCGACTGAGGGGACGCGCCGGAAAATCGGCGTGGAAACCGGTGGAAGTCCATGGATTCCCGGCCGCCGCCGCGATCACAGTGCAATCATGACCAAGACGTCGCAGACCCCTGCGCGCCGCCGCGACCGGCCGACCCGCAACCAGGCCCGGCCGTGACAGCGGCCCCGAGGACCGATCCGGCGCCGGCGGCCGAGGCGCTGGACCAGTACGAGGCCGGGGACGGCTCGGACAACGCCGCCTGCCGGGTGTGCAGGGACTGGGGGACCGTCATCCACAAGGCGTCCGGGACCGAGGTACCGTGCCCGGCGCCCGAGTGCCAGACCGCGGCCCGACTGCGCGCCCGCGCCGCCGAGGCCGCGATCTCCGGCGGCGACCGCCGCCAGGTGGAAGGGGAATGAGAATGCCCGCTTCGGCCGGCGACCGCATCGACATCGGCAACGGCAAGGTGGGGATCATCGTGGAGGTCCGCGCCGAGAACGTGTTCGTCGTGTCCTGGGCCGGCGGCGGCCGGTCGACGGTCGCCCCGGACCACCGCGCGCACATCGAGTCGGGCTACTTCGCACGGCTCGTCGAGGACGCCCAGGCCGCGGCCCGCGCCGCCCGCTCGCAAGCGGCGTCCCGGGGATGGGACACCCGCCGGCGTACCGCCGCGTCCGCGTCGTGAGCCGGTCCCATCCCCGGTTGCCGGGGGCGTAGAGCGACGCCGCGAGGTCGCCGCCTCGCACGGGTGCGCTAATTCTGCTGTAGCGATGTGCATCAGATCTGACGCGTTCTAGTCTGTTCGCTATGACGACGAAAACCACGCACAAGCGGATCACGGTGTCGTTCCCGGCCGACCTGGCCGACCGGATAGAGCGCAGCGCCGGCGGGAACGTCACCGCCTACCTCAACCGGGCCGCAGCCGCCCAGGTCCGCCGCGACGAGATTGCCGCCGCCGTGACGACGCTGGCGGCGTACGACGTCCTAATGCCCGAGGGCATCGGCGACGCCGCGTGAGGCGGGCCGAGGTCTGGGACCTCGCGGGCGAGGGCCCCCGGGTCCTGGTGGTGTCCATCACCGAGACCGCCGGGTTCGGCGCCGCGGTGGTCCTGGTGCTCCACCCGGCCGGGCAGTACCCGGACACGGTGCTGTCCGTCGAGCTCAAGCACCCGGCCCCGGCGTCTGTGTTCGCGCTCAACCTGGCCCAGATGCGCGCGGCCCGCTTCGACCCGGCCGCCGGCGCCCGGCGCCTGGGCTCCGTCGACGAGGCCGACATGGCCCGCGTCGAGGAGGCGCTGCGCGCGGCTCTCGGCCTGTAGCCGGGCGCTCCGGGCGGCGCGCCGTTGCCGACGGCCATCCGGAAGCAGCACAACGGCCCCGCACGCAGCGGCACAGCGCTACGTACGGGGCCGGGAACGGCTCTACTCCGCGACGGGCAGGGCCCGGTTCAGGAACTCATCCAGGGTCTTCTCGTCGAGCTTGCCGTCCAGGGATAGCGCGGTGCTGATGGTGTTGACGGTGACGTGGCGGGGGACGCCGAACCGGTCCTGCGCTTCGCCGATGACGTCGGCGATGACGTTCTGCCCGGACGCGGGGTTGTGGCGGATCAGCCAGTCCAGCATCTTGGCGATCCGGAAGTTGATCCCGTGGAACTCCCAGCTCGCCACTTCCGGGCCGGTCTTGCCCGTGTCGCGGTCGAGCTGCTGGCTGGAGGCGATCTCGTCGAGGATCGCGTGCTTGATGGTGAACGCCAGCTCCTCCATCGGCACGATGTTCGCCAGGTTGCCGGCGACCGACCATCCCAGGTCCTGGGCTACCTGCCGGACGCGCTCCTCGGTCCGCCAGCGCAGCGCCCAGCGTTGGCGGAAGTCGCCTCGGCTCCAGAGCCTGCCGAACATGATGTTGGTGTAGCGGGTCCAGAGCTCGGAGACCCCCGTCGCCACGGGCACCCCCGCGTGGTCGACCGCGACGGCGTCCTGGACCGACTCCCAGGAGCGCTTGCGCTGCTCGACCCAGTCCATCGCCACCGGCCGGGACCAGGCGTTGCGCCCGCTGACGGTGGCCTGCGGTTCGGGCACGCCTGCTTCCCCGCGGGCGGTGTAGGCCCGGAACGTGGACGGCTCGATGTCGGCTATCTGCGCCATCTCGGCGGCGCTGATGAGCTGGTCCCCGCTGAGCTCCGGGGCCGCCAGCCGGACCACGCACTCATCGAGCGGCTTGCCGCCGTTGCGTCGTTGCGCCCACAGCGCCAGGTCGTTGAGCCACTGTCGCGGTGCCGGCGCGTCCAGGTCGAACTCCGCGACGGTGAGGATCCGGGCGCGCGAGGCGTCGGCGGCCGAGTCCAGGAGGTCGGCGGCCGTGACGGTGGTCGCGCCCGGCACGGCGCGGGCCACGATCCGCTCGGCCGCGCTGTCGAAGATCTGCGCCGGGCGGTACCAGAAGGCCCCGTCCCACCAGTAGCCGCCGGCGCGGAACGCCAGGGCGGTGGGCATGTCCCACACGAACGTCTGGTGCTGGAGGGAGGCGTCGTCGTCCCTGACCAGCATCACCGAGCGGCCGTGGCCGGGGTGGAAGCGCACGTACCACGCGAGGTCGGTGCGCTCGGCATCGGTGGTGAAGGCCGCCCAGCCTTCGCTGCGGGGGACGTTGTCCTGGCGGCCCCAGGTGGAGCCGCCCTCCTTGCGGCCGACCGCCTCGATGGCGCGCGGGTCGGTCGGCAGGTGCGAGTCGTCGACGAAGGGCAGGTCGGGGATCGGATGATCGGTTCCCAGGCCGTTGGCTACCGGCCGGAACGTGTAGAACGACACAAGCTTCTCCTCGGTGTAGCTGTAGATGGCTACAGCATCAGAACTCTTATGCTACAGCGTGGTACCGGCCAAACATGCAGCAATCAGTCCTCTGGCGCGGCCCTCTTTGACCTCTGACCCGTGATAACGCCTGATATCATGGGTCAGAACCTTGATCCACAGGGGGTGGGAGGAGTACCGGATGGACACCGCCGGCGGGGCCTCGGCAGGCCTTGAACCGTCACAGCCCGGCCGCGCCGCAGCCGCCGCGGCCCCGGTCTTCGACGCGGCCACCGAGGCGATGCTCGAGGAGCTGGACGCCGCGAGCGACGAGCACGCCTCGGCGCTGCGCCCGGCCAACACCGTGCGCGGCTACGCCGACGACTGGCGCGTCTGGACGGCGTACACCGCCGCCAAGACGCTCCCGGTCACCGCCGCCCGGCGCGGCACGCTGCGCGGGTTCGTCCACTGGCTCTGGACCGAGCAGGCCGCCGCCCCCGCCACGGTCAACCGGCGCCTGGCCGGAGTCGTGGTCACCCTGCGCCGACAGCACCGCGTCCTGGTCGACCCCGACGACGTCGCCGCCGCCCGGGAGCTGCTGAAGGACTACATCCGCGAAGCCGCCGCCGCCAAGGCCCCGCCCCGCGGCCGCGGGCAGGCCCCGGTGCTCACCCTGGCCGACCTGCGCGCCATCAGCGCCGCCTGCCCCGACACCCTGGCAGGGACCCGCGACCGCGCCCTGGCCCTGCTCGACTTCGCCGTCGCCGGCCGCCGCGCCGAGGTCGCCGGGCTCCTGGTGCTCGACGTCGCCGACGACCCCAACGGCCTGGTCGTCGACATCCGCGCCAGCAAGACCAGCCCCCGCACCGTCGCCGTCCCCTACGGCTCCAACCCCGCCACCTGCCCCGTCCGCGCCTGGCGGGCCTGGCGGGACGCCGCCGGCCTGGCCGCCGACCCCGAGGGCCCGGCGTTCCGCCGCATCGACCGCCACGGCCGCCTCCTGGCCGCCGGGCTGTCCCCGGCCGCGGTCGGCGACGTCCTGACCCGCGCCGCCGACCGCGCCGACGTCAAGGCCGTCACCGGGCACTCCGCCCGCGCCGGGCTGGCCACCGAGGCCCGCCGCGCCGGGAAGGACCGCAAGGCCATCGCCGCGATCACCGGCCACCGGGAGAACTCCGCCTCCCTCAACGGCTACCTGCGCCGCTCCGACCGCTGGGACGAGGCGGAGAACGCCCTGATCGGCATCGGCCTGTAGGCCGGTAGCGCTGGGTCCTGGACGTCACCAGCACCATCGGCAATCCAAGCCTCGGCTAGCGGTCGTTGCCCTTGCCGCGCTTCTCCGCGTCCTGCCGCCGCAGCTCCTGCATCCTGGCGCGGGCGGCGGCGAGGCTGGTCCGGGACGCATCGATATCCGCCGGGCCGGCCCCGCGCCGGCCGCGGATATCCCTGGCGAAGGCCGTCAGCGGGCTGCGGTCGTAGTTGAAGATTCCGTCGAGCCACTCCAAGGCCACCTCAAGAGCGGTGAACTCGCCCGGCAGCAACGGCAGGTTGATCGGGCTCCCCGGCGGGTCTGCGTCGATCGCCGTCGCCAGGCGCCGGTCGAAGTGCCTGTTCCGCACATTCGCGAACAACTCCGAGTACGGGCCCCAGTTGCCGCCGTACGGCTTCAGCCGCCCCAGCAGCTCCGGCTCCAGCCGCCCGGGGCTGCGGTAGAAGGGACGCTCCAGACTGCCGGCGGACCCCGGGCTGACCCGCAGGGTCGTTGCGAAGATCGCTACCCGTTCGGGATCGGGGACCAACCCCTGCCCCAGCCACCGACGCTCCTGATTCTCGCTGTCCTGCTCTCGCTGGAAGAACCAGCCCGACGCCTCGTTCCAGCCCAGCGTGCATTCCCGGGCCCCGAGCCCGCTGTTGAAGTCGTAGGGGAAGTACAGCCAGGCCTCGCTCTCCTGGCGCTTGCCCTGGGACAACTCCGGCGGCCCAAGGATGACGTCGACGACTGGAAGCCCCTCAGCCAACGCCTGTTCGGCAACGGCCACGGTGTAGCCGCCGACGAAGCGATCGAAGTCCTTGATTTCTTCGCTGCTCGGCTCGGCAGCGGCATCCGGAGTGACCATCGCATCAGAATACTGAGTCCACGACCTCGCCCGTTCGCCGTGAGCGACCGGCCCATTGCGCCTGGTTCGCTGCTGCTCCGGCTGCCAGTGGCGGTGAGGTCAACAGCCCTGCCGGACCCGCCGCTTCGCAGAGCCTTGACGCGCCCCCACCGCGACCGTATGTTTCTGAATACGGAAAGACGTATTCAAATGAATACGTCGAGTTGGGAGGATCATGATGGCTCACTCACAAGACGAGGCCGAAACCGGCACCGATGTGGTGATCTCGCTGACCAGCCGGGAGCGGCAGGTGCTGGGCGCGGACGCGCACATCGTGGCCGGCTACGCCGAGACGCTGCTGAAGCAGCTCGCGGCGCTGCGCCTCGGCGGCGTCCCGGAGTCCTGGCGACTGCTGGTCCCGGGCGCGCCGGGTACCTGGGAGGCCGCGATCGGCGAGGACGCCACCGCAGACCTGCTGTGGCAGGAGCGGGCGCTGTCCGACCTGTCCGCACTGGACACGATGCTGGGCGGCGCGCTGGACGCGACGCTGCGGCGCCACGCCGACCAGGGCGGCACCTACGGCGCGGCAGGCCTGGCCATGGGCGTGGTCAAGGCCACCGCGCAGAGCCGCCGGCTGCGGCTGCACAAGCGGCCCCTGCCGGAGGAGCTGTGGGCCGCTGGCGCCCATGGCGAGACCGACCACCCCGGCATGGCCGTCCCGGACACGCTGCGCTCCTGGTCCCGGCCGTGGGCCGGATACCTGCCGGTGGACATCACCCCGCCCGCGCTGACCCCCGGCATCGGCCTGGAGCTCAGCGTCATCGAGGGCTGGGCCGAAGACGCCGCCACCCCGTACGACATCACGCCCGAGGCGTGGCGGCAGCGGGCGCGGCAGGCGCTGGTGCCGTTCGACCTGGACGACCGGGGCTGGCCGCTGAATCCGGCCGGCCGGACCGGCCGGACCGGCCGGAACCTGAACCGGTGGGGCGAGAACACCGCCGCCGACGCCGCCATGGTCTGCGGCGACTGGATCCTGCTGATCCAGCGCGACGACGTCCTGCAGTGGGCCATCGTGGGCGGCATGACCGAGGACGGCGAGACTCCCGAGCAGACGATGGTCCGCGAGGTCGGCGAAGAGGCCCACGTCGACCTGTCCGGCCGCACCCCGACGATCGTCCGGCGCGGCTACGTCCCGGACTGGCGCAACACCGACCACGCCTGGGTGTGCAGCAGCCTCGGCGTGTTCGAGCTCGACGAGCGCGTCGAGGCGGTCGCCGGCGACGACGCCGCCGCCGCGCGCTGGTTTCGGTTCGACAGCATCGAGCAGCTGGCCGCCGACACCGAGCCCCACGGCGGGCTGTACCCGGCGCACATCCCGCTGCTGGAGACGGTCCTGCGGCACCGCAAGACCCACAGCTAAGCCACAGACGAACAGCCAGCGACACACCAACTAGAAGGGACCACGACCATGGCCAAGGAAACCCCCGCCGACCGGATCGCCCGCATCCTGGCCGCGTCCGAGGACGAGCTGGACGCCGAATTCGAGGCCGCCCAGCGCAAGAGCGGCACGGTCAACATCTCCACCGGCGGCACCGTCGGGATCCAGGCGCCGGGCAACGTCAACGGCGCGAACGTCGTCATCGTCAACGGCCGCCGGGTCGGGTAACGCGCAACACCAACCGGCAGCTCGACAACCGCGACGGCTCCACCCGCAGCAATCGGGTGGAGCCGTCGCCATTGTCCGGCTCGCCCGAGCACCGGCAAAAAGAATCTTGGTCCGGCGCGTCACAACGGGCCGTTTCGGCCGGCCTTCCCTTAATGCAGGCAGTTTTTTTCGACGCGCGGGAGGGCCGACCGAACATGTATGCCAGTGGAACCCTTAGCGAAGCCTTACGTGAACCCTTAACAGGCCAGCTCAGGACGCCGAGATTCGCCACCGACGCCGTATCGCAGCCGAGTTGCCGGGCATCGTTGAACCCCGAACGGCCCGGGTTGCCGTGTGACCCGTTGAGGGTTCAGACCAGGGTTCAGACGCGGGTACAACCAGCCCTCGGTTGCCGAGCGGTTCTTTCCGCAGGTCAGTACGGCTATGGCAACCGGCCGCCGAAGCCCGACAACCTTCTGACCCTCCGACTGCCCTGGTGCTGGGATGTGGCGCACTGGGCAGGCTCCGGGTCAGAAGGCGTCCACCACCCTGATCGCGGTGCGCGATGAGCAAGCCGCGGACCGCCGGTCCGCTGACCGCCGCCGACGCCGCCGCGCTGGCGTGCGTCTACACCCACCGCATCACCACCACCGGCCAGCTGCTCGCCTGGCTCGGCCTCCCCGCCGGCGACAACCGCTACCAGTACCGGGTCCTGGAGTCCCTGCGCGCCCGGAAGCTGGTGGCCAACCTCCGCCGCCCCCGCCAGACACAGCTGATGTGGTACGCCACCGCGGCCGGGGCGACGGCCGCCGAGGACGCGCACCTGGTCGTGCCCCGCCGCTGGCGCCTGACCGAGGCGAAGGCGGACTCCATCGACCCGAGCCACACCCTGGCCGTGAACGACGCCGGCTCTGCCCTGCGGGCGATCGCCCTGACCGCCGGGCACGAGTGCAGCCCGCTGGACTGGAACCACGAGATCCGCCTGCTGTCGGGCAAGGACGGGACGATCGGCGGCCGGTCGGTGCTCATCGCCGACGCCGTGGTCCGGATGACGGTGAACTCCCCGGATGGGCGGTACGACCGGACGCTGTTCCTGGAGATGGACCGGGCGACCATGAGCCTGGCGCAGCTCGTGGACAAGCTGGGCGCCTACCGCAAGTACTTCGAGCAGGGCACCCGTCACTGGCGGCCGATCTTCGGGCAGTTCCCCGAGATCCTGATCGTCCTGGAGGGCCTCACCGAGCCGGGCCTCCGGCAGCGCCGCGACGACCTGATCCGCAACGCCTGGCACCGCCGACTGCTGCGGACCGACAGCTCGACGCTGCCCTGGCTCCCGGCCGGGGTGGCGACGCTCCGCGAGTTGAACGCCGGCGTCATGCCGACGCCGATCCCCTCACCGCTGGTGTCACGCCAGTGGTGAACACGGAGGACCCGAGCGGCCTCCGGCGGGCCTTCGCTCCGAGGGGAGACCAGACCCTCTCCGGTCGGCCCTCGCCGCTTCGGTCGCCGCCACGGGGCCAGCCCGGCGCGGCGGCGGTCAAGCCCGGCCGCAACCCCGGCGGCCGGGCCGGGCCGCTTCGCGGTTGACCCCGCAGCCCCGGCCCGGCTGATCCCGTCGCGCCGAAGCGACGAGGACCGACCGCACCACCACGGCCAACCGCCACGAGGCGGGCCAGCGGCGATTCCCGCGGGCTTCCCGGCGGCCGTCAGGTCGACGGCCTCCGGGGCCCGGGTCGCTTGGGGGCGGCCCGCAGCTCGGCGGCGGCGATCCGCCGGGTGAGGACGCGGGCCTCTGGGGAGAGGTCGGCGGCGGCCTGCGACTGCGCCGGCCAGATGGCCGGGTCGTCGTGCTTGCCGGTGGTGCAGGTGGGCCGGGTGCCCTCCATCCATCCCGGGAGGCGCTGGAGGAAGCCCGGAAGCCACCGGTCGTGCCAGGCCTGCGCGTCGGCGATCCTCGCCCCGGGGGCGTCGAACGCGAGGTAGCGCGACCACCACAGCGTGGTCAGCTCCTCCAGGATCGAGCCGTGGGCCGGCCAGCACGGAGGGATCAGCTGCCCCGGCGCCCAGGCGTAGCGCAGGTTGTAGTCCTCCACGAACGCGGCCAGCAGATCCATCAGCGCGGCGGCCTCATCGCCCGGCAGCTCGGTCCAGGACCACGGCGGGGCCGCCTGCTCGTCGCCCAGGCGCGCGAACAGCGCCGCGGTCGCGTTCTCCGCACGGCTGCCGGACGGCGTCCAGGCGTCGGGGTCGCCGTCGGCGAACAGCTGGTCCTCACTCATGATCACCGGGCTTCCCGGGGACGCGGAGCAGGAAACCGGGCGGGCCGGGCAAGGCCCGGAGGAGCCGCCTTCCGGCGGACGCGCACGGCCACATCTCCGTGGCCGGGCGCGTGACCATTTATCGGAGGAGCGTCCGGATCCACATATAAAGTCTGGTCGTCCAAGGGTGTTAGCATCTAGCCGCTGACCAGGGGAAACGGGCCGTTTCCGGCGGCCGTTGCCCCATCCGTTCTTAATCGGCGGGGGCAACGGCCCAGCGAACGGCGCAGGGAGCGGACCCCCTGGCGGCCATGCCCGTTCTCAGTCGTTCTGCTGCTTTCTCAACGGATCTGTACGAGCCCTGGCCGAACCGACGCGGCCGAAAACCTGCAACCTGCGTGTAACTCTCGGCGCTGAACTGCGGTTTCGCCGGACTTCGGCTACGTCGAACAGTGCTCAGGGCTCTGCGACAACCGCGTGTCCAATTGGTGGTCCAATCAGTGATCCAGTCACCCGGTCCAATCAGTGGTCCTGCTGTGAAAAGATCACCCTGCTTCGGCTCCGTCCCAGGTCGCGGCCGGAATAGGCACGGCTGAGACGACCAGACTGATCGGTAGAAGTGCATGTCATCCCGATCTCTCGCGGCGGCGGCCGGCGCGAAAACCCCTCGGTCCTGCGCGTGCGTCCCGTCGACGCCGACCGTACCGGCTGCCCGGCGTGGCCATCCGTCCCTACGTGACCCACTGCCCGTCCGGGTACCGCTCGCCGTCGGCGATCTGGTCGCCAATCAGGTCGGCCTGCACATCCGCGACCATCTGGTCGTACTCGGGGTCGCCGGCCCCGGCGGCGTGCTCCTGGCGCGCGGCGTCGGCCTGCTCCTGCTGTGGATCGCTCACGCGGTCCAGCCTGCCATTGGCATCTCCGTGTCGCGGGTACTGACACGACCTGCCGCCGTCGCGGCGTCGCCCCGCCGGACGGCCCCACGCGGCCCTGTCGCCGCCGCCGGCGTCCCGGTTCGGCACCCGGGCCCGGTACGGATCACTGCGCCCGCGTCGGTGCCGACAGGGCCCGCCAGGAGCGCCGGGGCCCGCGGCGCGCCGTTCCGGACAGATCCGTCCAACCCCCGGCGGCACCGGCGTACCGGGTACTACCGTGACGCAGATGACGCAGACTCCCGATCGGGACCGGCCGATCTACGACGCGGCCCATCGGATGATCGCCGCCGTCAGAGCCGGGGACGCCGACGCCGTCGCCACCATCGCCGAGACCCCGGACCCAGCGGTCGGCACCCGGCAGGAGTGGCAGACCCACGTCATCCTCGCGCTCGCCGGGATGGTCGCCGACCAGCTGCGCCCCCGCGTCCCGGCCGGCACCACCGCCGCCCAGATCGAGCAGGTGCTGCTCGTCCCCGGCGACGGGCGGCAGGCCCGCACGGAGCTCGCCGAGGATGGGAAGCAGATCACCCCGGAGCAGGCCGACGAACTCACCCCGGTCCTGGCCAGGGCCCGGCGGACCGTGGCCGAGGCCATCGCCACCACGCTGCCCGCCCAGCCGCAACAGGCCGCTGGCTTCGCCCTGGTGAAGTCGCTGATGGAGATGGCCGGCCGCGACCCCGACGGCGTCACCGCGGTGACGGTCCTGCTGGTTCGTATCGCCGCCGACCTCGTCCCCACGTCCTGACCGATCTCTCACCGCGCCGCGCCGTCGACAGCGCGCTCCTGGCGGACGTTGAGCACCCCGGCTGGCCCCGCGTCGACGTCTTCGCCACGGCGGCGAGCGCGCGACCGGACATCAATGTGACGGACAGCAGGATGCGGCCGGCCATCGTCACCGGGCCGCCCCATGAGGCGAACCCGTGCCCGTCGACCGGTCAGGTCTGCGGTTCGGGCCGGTCGGCGAGGGCCTGGTAGCAGTCGCGGCACAGCACGATCGTCCCGTGGTCGTGCTCCGGGAGCTCTGGGTAGATCTTGTCCTTGGAGACTACGTGGGCGAACAGCCCCGGCTCCGCCGCCCGGGTGCAGAACCCGCGCGGCCCGCGGCCCCTGTGGAAGCCGGAGCAGGCGCACCGGCAGCCGCCCGGGGCGCGCTGCTCCCACTCCATGTATCGGGTCAGCAGGACGGACAGGACCGGCAGTTCTATGTCAGGCGATGGCACCGCAGCATCCTCGCAGACCAGAGCCCCGACACTGCTCCGGGCCCCGGACGACCCACTCCCCGACTACTCCCCGCACCGTAGGCATAACACCAGGTCATAGGCACGCCGTAGGCACGCATATTCCTGGACAGCGCCGAGTCATCGACGTACCCTGAAAATCACAAGATCACAAGTCAAGATCACCAATAGAGCACCAAGGTATGCCCATACGGGGGAAGATCGCGAAGAGCGGTACAGCGCCGACGGTGGCGGCCGATGGACATCGGTCGAGCGGCGAGG
Organism: Catenulispora yoronensis; assembly: GCF_039531695.1. Classification (NCBI taxonomy): domain Bacteria; kingdom Bacillati; phylum Actinomycetota; class Actinomycetes; order Catenulisporales; family Catenulisporaceae; genus Catenulispora; species Catenulispora yoronensis. The sequence goes on along the minus strand of NZ_BAAAQN010000086.1, from coordinate 3,102 downwards.
GGAGGTGACGGGGCATGGGGTGGGTGACGGCGATCAGGGCGAGCGCGCAGGTGGACTACCGCCTGTCGCACTCGGCCGGCTGCGGGGTGGGACACGAGCACGACGCCGAGGCGCGGACAACCGGTGTTGTCGAGGCCGATCCGGCCGAGCACGCGGTCGAGTACCGCCTGGACTCCAGCCTCCCGCTGCGCTGGATCGGCTCGGGTCTGCCCGCGGTCGGACTCACGCCGGGTGCCGACTTCGCGGCCGGGGACGAGGCGAAGGCCCGGATGCTGATGGCCGGTCTGGACCCGCGCACCGGCGAGATTCTGGTGAAGCCGAAGTTGGTCACCGACCCGCGCGGGACGCTGCCGGCCGTCGTGCTCCTGGCGGCGGTCGACGCCGCCGCGGCGGCGCGTTCGGTCGAGGTCGCCGAGCTCCTGGCCGACCACAAATGGGCGGCGGCCCGCCACGGCCGGGCCCAGCGCGGCGTTGCGCGCGAGGGCGACTCCCACCGGATCCCGTACACCGACGCCCGCCGTCTGGCCGGGGCGGCCGGGGTCGACCTGACGGACATCTACGACCCGGAGCGGCTGGCCGAGGCAGGCCGGTACGCGAACGCGAAACTGCGCGTCGGGTTGATGGGCAACGACGTCGTGTTCGACCTGACCAAGAGCGCGAGCGAGGCCTGGGCCCTCGCGCCGGCGGACCTCGCGCAGGAGCTCCTGGACCTCCACCTGGCATCGGTCACCGAGGCAATCGGCGCCTACGAGGGCTGGGCCAGCTACACGATGCGCGGCGAGCACGGCGACGGGAAGAGCGCCGAGCGCGCGCCCTCCGGCGGGTTCCTGGGGTGGACGATGGGCCACCAGGTCGCCCGCCCGGTCGGCGCCGACGCCCCCGATCCCCACGTCCACATCCACGTCACCCTCGCGCACATGGTGCAGACGACTGCCGACGGGAAGTGGAGGACGCCGGGGGCCGGCGGCCGGGACCTGATGCGCCACGCCCACGCCGTCGACGCTCTCGCCAAGGCCATGTTCCGGCAGAGGCTCACCGAGAAGTACGGCGTGGAATGGGTCCGCGACAAGGCCACCGGGGCATGGGAGCTGGCCGGGATCCCGGCCGAACTGGTCCGGGCGATGTCCAAGCGCCACGACCAGATCGAGAAGGAGAAGGAGAGGCTCGGCCTCGTCGAGGCGACTCTCGGCCAGGACAAGACCGTCTCGGCGTCGACCCGGGAGGCGAAGGCCAGCGGCGTCGGCGGCGAGCTGCGTGCCGAATGGCGCCGCCAGGCCGAGGCCGTCAAGGTGGGCGGCGTCCGGCTGGACGTCGACGCGATGATCGCCGCAGCCTTCCCGGACTGGCCGGCCACCGGCCTGTTCGCCCACCGGGCACCGCGCCCGCCGATGCCGGTCGAGGAGCTGGCGGCCAAGGTGTTCCACACGGAGACCGGCGTCACCGCGCACCACAAAGCCTTCCGCCGCGCCGAGCTGCTGGCCGCCATCGCCGAGGAGCTGCCCGGCATCGGGTCGGCGGCGGAGCTGGAGGACTACGCCGACCAGCTGCTGGCCGACGGCCGGTTCGCGCAGCCGATGCCGGAGCTCGGCGCGTCGCACATGTCCAACCACCAGCGGTACACCACCCCGGACATCTACGACGCCGAGCTGACCATCCTCTACAGCGCCCGCGACCGCCTGCACGAGGGCGCCGCGGTCGTGCCGGCCCTCGCCGCCGAAGGCGCCGTCGGCATCTTTGCCGCGACCCACGGCTACCCGCTGTCCGAGCAGCAGCGGGCCGCCGTGATGCGGTTCCTGCGCGACGGGCACGGCGTCGACGCGCTCGTCGGCGTCGCCGGCGCGGGCAAGACCACGCTGCTGACGGCGGCCTACGACGCCTGGAAGGCCGCCGATTACGTGGTCGTCGGCTGCTCCACCGCCGCCACCGCGGCGGCCAACCTGCAGGCCGGATCCGGCATCCCGTCGACGACCCTGGCGTCCTGGCTGGGGCGGATTCGGGAGGGCGAGGGCCTGGCCGGCGTGGACGTCCTGGTGGTCGACGAGGCCGGGATGGTCGACGACCGGCAGCTGGCCGTCGTCATGCGCGAGGCCGTCGAGACCGGCACGAAGGTGGTTCTGGTCGGCGACGGCAAGCAGCTGCGCTCCCCCGGCGTCGGCGGCAGCTTCGACCCGGTCCACAAGGTGGTCGGGGGCCTGGCCCTGACCGAGAACCGGCGCCAGGTCGACGAGGCCGAGCGGGCCGCGCTGGCCGTGTGGCGCGACGGCGACCGCAAGGCCGCGCTGGCCGCGTGGTGCGACGCCGGCCGGGTCCACGCCGTGGCCGGGGCCCCGGAGGCGTTCGCCGCGATGCTCGCCGCCTGGGACATCCGGCGCGAGGACTACGCCAGTGCCCACGAGCAGATTGACGGGCTGCTGATGCTGGCCGCCACCAACGCCGACGTCGCCACCCTCAATCACGGGGCGAGAGCGATCCGGATCGCGGGCGGCGAGATCGGCGAGGGCCGGTCGTTCGCGCTGGCCGGCGGAGGGGAGCTGGAGGTCAGCGTCGGGGACCTGATCCTGACGCGCGTCAACGACTACCGCAGCGCCAAGACCAAGGGCCGGGACGACGACGTCCTGAACGGCTACCGGGGCGTGGTCACCTCCGTGTCCGAGCGCGGGATCAGCGTCGCCCTGGCCGAGGGCGCGGACCCGGTGTTCCTGAGCGCGAACTACGTCTGCCGGGGCGGGGTGCAGCTCGGCTACGCCATGACCGCAGCCAAGTCGCAGGGCCTGACCTCTCGGGAGGCGCTGGTCTACGGCGCCGGCCTGGACGACCACACTCTGTACCCCGCGATGAGCAGGGACCGGGAGAGGGTGGATCTGTACCTGCCGCACCAACTCCTCGAGGACGAGGAGACCCGGATCCGTCTGGGCGAGCCTGCCAGCGATGTCGAAGCGCTGGACCGGGCGGTCGCCGCCATGGTCAAGAACCTGGAGCGATCCGCCCACGACATCATGGTCAGTATCGAACTCGGCCACGAGCTCCCGCTCCCGGCCACCCAGGAGCAGACCACCCCGGTCGCCGACGTCGCCGAGCTGTCGTCCGCCGTCGACCCGGCGG
>NZ_BAAAQN010000085.1:0-42919 GCF_039531695.1 Catenulispora yoronensis | reverse complement strand
ATCGCAGACCACCGCCACCGCATCCGGACGCTCCACCACATACGCGGCAATCAACTCATGCACACCACCCACCCCAGGCAACCCCACCGCCGTCTCATTCCAACCCCGCACCAACGCCAACTCACCAACACCAACCGCCGGCAAACCCGACAACACCAACTCAGGACCGGCAGCAACCGCCACCAACAACTCCACCCACAACCCCGCCATCCGCTCAACCGTCGACCGATCAAACAAATCAACACTGAATTCCAGGCTCCCGAGAAGCCCACCGTCACGGTGATCGGCCATGTGCAGCGTCAGGTCGAACAGCGCGATGTCCCGCTGCACCCCGGCCGCGCCGGAGACCTCGATCTCACGGAATGTCGCCTGCTCGGCCAGGTCTTCCTGGTCGTAGGTGAACATGACCTGGAACAGCGGGGTCCGGGACCGGTCGCGGTCCGGCTGCAACGCGTCGACCAGTTGCTCGAACGGCAGGTCCTGGTGGTCGTGGGCGTCCAGGAGCTGAGCGCGGACTCCGGCCAGCAGGTCGGTGAACCGCGGATCGCCGCTCAGATCGGCGCGGAGAACCAGAGTATTGACGAAGAACCCGATCAGGTCCTCGGTCTCGGCCCGGTTCCGGTTCGCCACCGGCGTGCCGACCACGATGTCGTCCTGACCGGTGTAGCGCCACAGCAGCACCGTGAATGCCGCGAACAAGGTCGTGAACATCGTCGTCCCGGCATCGCGGGACAGCTCCCGCAGCCGTTCCGTCGTCTCCGCCGGCACCCGGAACTCCGCCAGATCACCGGCCGAGGACCGGATCGCCGGGCGCGGCCGGTCCAGAGGCAGTTCCAGCAGCGGTGCGCCGGACAGGAGTTCCCGCCAGTAGGCGAGCTGCTTGTCGAGGACGGGACCGGTCAGCTGGTCCCGCTGCCACGCCGCGAAGTCCGCGTACTGCACGGTCAGCGGCGCCAACAGCGACAAGGGCGACGGCTCGCCGGCGTGGCAGGCTTCATACAGAACCGCGAGCTCGCGGCGCAGGATCCCGGCCGACCACTCGTCGCAGACCACGTGGTGCAGGCACAGGCTCAGGACATGATCGTCCGGTGCCAGGCGGAGCAGGGTGCCGCGCATCAACGGCCCGGCCGCCAGGTCGAACGGCGTCCTCGCGTCCGCGGCCACCGCGTCGGCCGCCGCGGTGGCGGGGTCGGCCTCGGTGGCCAGGTCCACCAGCGGCAGGTCGAACGCCGACGCCGGGTCGACGACCTGATGCGGCTCGCCGTCGCCGTCCACGGTCAGCCGCGTACGCAGCACCTCGTGGCGTTCGAGCAACGCCGTCAACGCCGCACGGAGCGCCGCGACGTCCAACGGACCGGCCAGCCGCACCGGCATCGGCACGATGTACTCGACCGATCCCGGTTCCAGCTGGTCCAGGAACCACAACCGCTGCTGGGCGAACGACAACGGCAGCGGCGTCGCGGCGCCACGATCCACCGGCACGATCGGCGGGACCACCGTTCCCGGCCCGGCGGTGCCGACAGCGGCGGCGTCGACGACAGCGGCCACGCCTGCGACCGTCGGAGCGTCGAACAAGGTCGCCAACGCGATCTCGACGCCGACCAGGGTCCGGATCCGCGAGGCCAGGCGGGTCGCGAGGAGCGAGTGGCCGCCGAGGTCGAAGAAGTCGTCGGTGACGCCGACCCGGTCCAGACCCAGAACCTCGGCCCAGATCCCGGCGAGGAGTTCCTCGGTGGGAGTGGACGGAGCGGTGAAGGTGTCGGACAGGTCCGGCCGCGTGCCGTCGGGGGCGGGCAGGGCCTTGCGATCCACTTTGCCGTTCGGCGTGCGCGGGATCTCCGACAGCTCGACGAACACCGCCGGGATCATGGAGGCGGGCAGACGCTGTCCCGCGAACCCTCGCAATTCACTGATAGCGGGAATGCCAGCGTTGGCGTCGACCGGGACGAGATAGGCCACCAATCGCTGATCGCCACCGCGATCGGCACCACCGCCGGCACCGGCAACAACCACTGCGGCGGACACCCCGGGGTGCGAGATCAATACCGCCTCGATCTCGCCGGGCTCGATGCGGAAGCCGCGGACCTTCACCTGCTCGTCGGCACGGCCCAGGAACTCCAACTGACCATCAGCACGCCAACGGACCACATCACCAGTGCGATACATCCGCGAACCATCACCCGCGTACGGATCAGCCACAAACCGCTCAGCCGTCAGGCCCGCACGACGACGATAACCACGCGCCACACCGGCCCCGGCAACGAACAACTCCCCCGCCACACCAACCGGCACCGGACTCAAATGCCGATCCAACACAAACACACGCATGTTCCCGATCGGACCACCGATAGGCGGAGCCATACCGTCGACCGGATCGCACTCCGCAACGGACGCACACACCGTGACCTCAGTCGGACCATAAGCATTAAACAAACGCCGACCCGGCGACCAGCGCGCCGCCAACTCAGAACCCAGACGCTCCCCAGCGGTCACCAAAACCCGCACACCAGCCAGATCAGCAGGCTGAAGCACCCCCAACAGAGAAGGCGGCACCGTCGCCACCGTCACACCAGCAGCCGCAACCAACCCGGACAACCGCGCCGGCTCGCTCCGCTCCTGCTCGGAAGCCACCACCAGGCAACCACCCCAGCCCAGAGCCATCACCAACTCCCACACCGAGGCATCAAACGTAAACGGTGCAAAACCCAACACCACATCCGAACCACCGCCGACACCCAACGCAGCACGCTGCGCACCAACCAGGCTCACCAAACCCCGATGACCCAACTGCACACCCTTCGGCCGACCAGTGGAGCCGGAGGTGTAGATCACATAAGCAGCCTGATCCGGCACCACAGAGCCCACCAACGGATCCCCGGAACCGGCATCGATGACCATCCGGGTCAACGGATCATCCAGCACCACCAGCGGTATCCGCCCCGCAGGCAGATCACCCACCGCCTCCGTGCTGCCGACCACAACCGACACACCGCCATCAGCCAGCAAAAACGCCAGACGATCCACCGGGAAACCCGGATCAAGCGGCAGATAGGCACCACCGGCCTTCCACACCGCCACAACCGACACGATCATCTCCACACCACGCCCGAAGCACAGGCCCACCACCGCCTCAGGACCCACACCCAGCGTCCGAAGATGCCGCGCCAACCGATTCGACGCCGCATCCAACTCCCCATACGTCAACGACACGTCGTCACAGACCACTGCGACCACATCCGGAGTCGCCACAGCATGAGCGGCAATCAAGTCGTGCACTCCGGAGACCGCGGACGTCTCCATCTCGGTGGCGTTCCACTCGTCCACCACCTGCCGCCGCTCCGCCGACGGCATGAGCGCGAGCGTCGAGAGCCCACGCTCCGGCGCCGCGACCACCACGGCCAGCAGCTCCTGAAGGGCGCTCACCATCCGCTCGACGGTCGACCGGTCGAACAACCGGGTGCTGAACTGGATCGCGCCGGCCAGTGCGCCGTCGTCCGTGTCGGACAAACCCAGCGTCAGATCCGCCTTGGCCGACAGGACCAACATCGGCTGGGTGTCCTGGGAACCACGGTCACCGCCACCATCGCCAGCACGGCGCTGATCACGACCACGACCGCCGTCACCGGTGACGTAGTTGAACACCACCTGGAACAGCGGGGAACGGGACCGGTCGCGCTCCACGCCCAACGCGTCCACCAATTGTTCGAACGGCAGATCCTGGTGCGCGTAGGCCTCCAGAGTCGCGTTCCGCACCCGGGCCAGCAGTTCGGCGAAGCTCGGATCACCGCTCAGGTCGGTGCGCAGTGCCAGGGTATTGACGAAGAACCCGATCAGGTCCTCGGTCTCGGCGCGGCCCCGGTTCGCGACCGGCGTACCGACGACGATGTCCTCCTGGCCGGAATACCGCGACAGCAGCGCCGTGAACGCGGCGAACAGGGCCATGAACATCGTCGCGCCCCGGTCCCGGGACAGTTCGCGCAGCCGCTCGGCCGTCGCCGGCGGGATCTGGAACTCCACCAGGTCACCGGCCGAGGACCGGATCGCCGGACGCGGCCGGTCCAGAGGCAGCTCCAGCGACAGCGCGTCGGCCAGCCGCTCCCGCCAATAGGCGAGCTGGTCCTCCACCACGGTCCCCGTCAGCCGTTCGCGCTGCCACACCGCGAAGTCCGCGTACTGCACCGGCAACGGAGCCAACGGTGACGGCTGCCCGGCATGGAAGGCCTCATACAACACCGCCAGCTCATGCCGCAGGATCCCCGCCGACCACTCGTCGCAGACCACGTGGTGCAGGCACAGGCTCAGGACGTGGTCCTCCGGAGCGAGTCTGATGAGGGTGCCACGCATCAGCGGTCCGGTAGCGAGGTCGAACGGGGTCACAGCCTCAGCCGCGATCACTTCGCCGGCCGCCACGATCGGATCCTCGGCGGCGCTGACGTCTAGCTCGGCGAGCGCGAATCCGGTAGCCGGGTCAATCGCCTGGCGGGCGTCCCCGTCCGGGCCGGAGAGCAGGCGGGTGCGCAGCACCTCGTGGCGCGCGACGACTTCGTCCAACGCTGCTCGCAGCGCCGGGACGTCCAGCTTGCCAGGCAGACGCACCGGCATCGGCACGTTGTACTCGACCGAACCGGGCTCCAGCTGGTCCAGGAACCACAGCCGCTGCTGCGCAAACGACAACGGCAACGGCACCGAACCATCACGGGCCACCGGCGCCAGCGGAGGAGCGGAGGCCGGCCGGGACGTGGATCCGGACCCGGCGTTCTCGACGGCGGCCGCCAGGCCCGACACAGTGGGGACGTCGAACAAGGCGGCGAGCGGAATCTCGACGTCGAAGACCGCGCGGATACGCGACACGACACGCGTCGCCAACAGCGAATGGCCGCCGAGGTCGAAGAAGTCGTCGGTGACGCCGACCCGATCCAGCCCGAGCACTTCGGCCCAGACCCCGGCGAGGAGCTCCTCGGCGGGGGTGGACGGCGCGGTGAACGTCTCCAGTTCCGGACGGATGCCCTCAGGGACGGGCAGCGCCTTGCGATCGACCTTCCCGTTCGCCGACAACGGCAGGCCCGCCAACTCCACGAAAGCCGCCGGGACCATATAGTCGGGCAGCCGGTCCGCCACGAACCCGCGCAGCTCAGCCACCGACGGCACGCCCACTTCGGGATCGGTCGGCAGCACGTAGCCCACCAGCCGCTGAGCTTCCGGCGGCCCGAACGCGGCCACCACGGCGGAGGCCACCTCGGGGTGGGCCGCCAACACCGACTCGACCTCGCCGAGTTCGATGCGGAAGCCGCGGACCTTCACCTGCTCATCAACCCGGCCCAAAAACTCCAACTGGCCATCCCCGAGCCACCGCACCAAATCACCAGTGCGATACATCCGCGAACCATCAGCAGCGAACGGATCGGCGACAAACCGCTCGGCCGTCAGCGCTGCACGATCGTGATAACCCTGGGCCAGACCAGCCCCCGCAATACACAACTCACCGCCAACCCCGACAGGAACCGGCCGCAAATACCGATCGACCACATACATCTGCGTATTCGCAATCGGACGCCCCACCGGCGGCACCCGATCCACCACGACATCACAGACGAAGAACGACGAAATCACCGTCGTCTCAGTCGGACCATACGCATGTACTAGACGCACCCGTGAACTCCACGCCCCCGCCACCTCCGGACCCATCGGCTCCGCACCACAAATCAACGACCGCAAACTCGGAACACTGGTCGGATCCAACACCCCCAACAACGACGACGGCACACACGCCACCCGCACATCGGCATCCCGCACCAACGCCGCCAGCAAGGAAGGATCACTACGCTGCTCGGCACTGGCCACCACCAACGTCCCACCCGCCGACAAGACGTTCGCCACATCCGAAGCCAAACCATCAAAACCAAACGACACAAACTGCAACACCCCATCACCCACACCCACCCCAAACGCCGAACCCAAACCCTCCGTCAAGTTCACCAACCCACCATGCGGAACCACCACTCCCTTCGGCACACCCGTCGAACCCGACGTATAAATCACATAAGCAACCTGACCCGGCAACACCGGAACCCCAAGTGGCGCCGAAGACAACCCCCCAACCGTCGACTGCACCAGCGGATCATCCAACCAAACAGCAACAGCCCCCTGATCCGCGACAAAATCCGGCGCCACGCCACGACACCCCACCACCACCGACACACCACTATCCGCCACCATAAACGCCAAACGATCACCCGGATACTCCGGATCCAACGGCACATACGCACCCCCCGCCTTCCACACCGCCAACACCGACACCACCATCTCCACACCCCGCCCAAAACACAGACCCACCACCGAACCCACACCCACACCCAAACCCCGCAGATAACGAGCAAGACGATTCGAACGTGCTTCCAACTCCGCATAGCTCAGCGACACATCACCACACACCACCGCCACCACACCCGGGCACTCCACCGCCCGAGCCGAAATCAACTCATGAACACCACCCACACCCGGAACCAACACAGAAGTGGCATTCCACTCCTCGACCATCCGCCGGTATTCCTGCGGAACCAGCACTCCCAGATCTCCGACCGACCGTTCCGGGCCCTCGACGATGGCCCGCAGGAGCCCCGTCAGTTGCTCCCCCAGCTGCCGGATCGTGTCGTCGTCGAAGCGCGCGCGATCGTAGAACAAGCCCAGGCCGAACTCCGGCCCCGGTCGGACCGCGACGGTCAGCGGGTAGTTGGCCTGTTCCCGCGAGATGCTCCCGCGCAGCCGCAGACCGGTCGCCGCGGAGTCCGCCCTGCCCTCGTCCTGGAGCGGGCCGTCCGGGTAGCTTTCGAACACGAAGATGTACTCGAACAACGGCTTGCCGTTGGGGACTTCGCTCCACGCCTGGATCTGCACCAGCGGGGTGTGCTCGAAGGCGCGCGCCGCGACGTTCTCCTTCTGCAACAGCCGCAACCAGTCCGCCACCGGCTGGTCCCGGTCGAGGCGGATGCGTGTCGGCGTGGTGTTGATCAGCAGCCCGACCACGGATTCGACGTCGTCGACGGTGTCGCCGCGTCCTGACGTGGTGACGCCGAACACGACGTCGTCCCGTTCGGAGTAGGCGGCCATGAGGACCGCCCAGGCGCCTTGGACCACGGTGTTCGGGGTAATCCGGTGGCGGCGGGTGAACTCGGCGAGTGCCGCGGTGTCCGCCCGGGACAGCTGGGCCCGGTGGTCGCGGAACTCCTGCTCCCCCGCCGGATCCGAGCCGGCTCTAGTTCGATCAGTTCGATCAGTTCGATCGGTCCGGTCCACTTGCAGTGTCGTGGCGGCGCTGATTCCGCGCAGACGCTCCTGCCAGTAGTCCCGCGCCGCGTCCAAGTCCTGGCCCGAGGTCCAGGAGACATGCTCGCGGAAAGACCGGCGCGCGACGGCCCGGGGCTGGGCGCCGCGCAGGAACGCGCGGTAGGCGTCGACCAGATCGCCGAGGACGATGGGCACACTCCAGCCGTCCATCAGCAGGTGGTGGTAGCTCCACACCATCTGGAAGCGCCGATCGGCCCAGCGGATCAGCGCGATCCGGACCAGTGTCGGCCGGCCGAAGTCGGGACCCCGCAGCCGGTCCTGTTCGAGATGGCGGGCGAGCGCCGCGTCTCGTTCGGCCTCGCCGAGATCCGACCAGTCCCACACGTCGAGCGGCACTCCGCCCGGGACGGACACCACGGACAGCGGTTCCGGAGCCGCGTCCCAGACGACGGTGGTCCGCAGCACCGCGTGCCGCGCGAACACCCACTCCCACGCCCGGCGGAAGACTTCCGGATCCAGTTCGCCTTCCACCAGCAGCGCCTGCTGCACCCAGTAGACGCCGGAGCCCGGGGCGAGCCGGGTGTGGAACAGCATCCCTTGCTGCGACGCGGTCAGCGGGTAGAGGTCCTCGATCGGGGACGGGTGGCGTTCGACGACGGAGTCCAGGGCGGCCTGGTCGAGTCCGGCCAGCGGGAAGTCCGAGGGGGTGAAGCCGCCGGCTCCGGGCGTGCAGCAGTGGTCTATCAGGGTATTGAGTGCGGCGAGATACCCGTGGGCGAGCGCCAGGACGGTCGGCTCGTCGTGGAGCTGATCCGAATAGGACCAGTCGAGCGTGAGCCGTCCGGCTGCCACTTGGCTGTTGATCTCGATCAGGTGGGTTCGCAGGCCTTCCGACGACCGGCTGTCGCCGATCGAGCCGTCGATGCGCGCGAAGCGGGTGGCGCTCCGGCCGGATGCCAGGTCGAACTGACCCAGGTAGTTGAAGCTCACTTCGGCGCGGATCGCGTCGGTCATCGCGGTGTCGGTCAGATAGCGCAGCAGGCCGTATCCGAGCCCGTGGCGGGGAACCGCACGCAGATACTCCTTCGTGCGGCGCAGGGCGATGCCCGGGTCCGCATCCGAGGGAGCTGCGGCGAGCGCAACGGGGAACAGGCTCGTGAACCATCCGACAGTGCGCGACACGTCGACGTCGGCGCCGAGGTCCTCGCGGCCGTGGCCCTCCACGTCGACCAGCACCGCCGGATCGCCGCTCCACGCGGTGAGGACGGTGCCGAGCGCGGTGAGCAGGACGTCGTTGATCTGGGTGCGGTAGGCCTGCGGCACTGTGTGGAGCAGGCGTAACGTCTGCTCAGCACTCAGCGCGAGGCGGACGTGTCGGGTCGACGCGATGGTGTTCACGCCGTCGCGGTCGCGGGGCAGCGGCCGTCCCGCGCCGGACACCGTGCGCCAATATCCGGCCTCGACGTTCGCCTCGGCCGAGTTCGCCAGTTCGCCCAGGCGCGTCGACCACTGGGGGAACGAGGTGGTCTTCGCCGGGAGCCGGACCGGCTGCCCCCGCTCCGCCTGGTCGTAGGCGAGCGCCAGGTCCTCCAGCAGGATCCGGGACGAGACGCCGTCCATCACGACGTGGTGCACCACGACGAGCAGCAGGTGGCCGGATGCGCCGCGGTCGAACAGGACGAAGCGGATCAGCGGGCCGTGTTCGAGGTCGAGGCCGGTCTGCGCTTCGGTGGCCTTGGCCTCGATGAAGGCGTCGGCCGCAGTGTCCGGGTCCGAGGTGGCGACCTCGAACGTCCACAGGGGATCGTCGGACCCTGTCACGATGCGGGCACCCCAGGCGTCGCCTACCCGGTAGAACCGCGAGCGGAGAACGTCGTGGTGGTCGACCAGCGCGTCCACGGCGGTCCGGAGGACCTCCGGATCGAGCCGTTCGGCGATCTCCAGCAGCAGGGTCTGGTTGTAGTGCGCCGGTTCGGGAAGCCGGCGCTGGAAGAACCAGTGCTGGATCGGGGACAGCGGGTACTCTCCGAGCACCGGGCCCTGGTCGGCGTCGGCGGGGCCGTCCTGCTCCGCGACGGTGGCGAGCCGGGCGATCGTCTGGTGCTCGAACATCTGCGGCGGCGTGACACGGAGGCCGCGGGCGCGGGCCCGGGCCACCACCTGGATGCTGATGATGGAGTCGCCGCCGAGATCGAAGAAGTTGTCCTCGACGCCGACCCGGTCCAGCCCGAGGACGTCCGCCCAGACCTCGGCCAGCAGCTGTTCGGTTCGGGTGCGGGGGGCCACGAACCGGTCGGCGAGTTCGGGACGGGCGCCGTCGGGGGCCGGCAGGGCGCCGTGGTCGACCTTTCCGTTGGCGGTCAGCGGGAGCTCGGACAGCTCGACGAACACCGCGGGGAGCATGTGCTCGGGCAGCCGCTGCCCTGCGAAGCCGCGCAGCTCGCTGGTGGTCGGGATGCCCGTGCCCGCGTCGGCCGGAACCAGGTAGGCCACCAGCCGCTGATCCCCGGCGCCGGCGGTGTCGGTGACGACGGCCGCGCGCACCCCGGGATGGGTGGTCAGTACCGCCTCGATCTCGCCGGGTTCGATGCGGAAGCCGCGGACCTTCAGCTGCTTGTCGGCACGGCCCAGGAACTCCAGCTGACCGTCCACGCGCCAGCGGACCACATCACCAGTGCGATACATCCGCGAACCATCACCCGCGAAAGGATCAGCGACAAACCGCTCGGATGTCAGCGCCGCACGATGACGGTAGCCACGTGCCAGACCGGCTCCGGCAACGAACAACTCCCCCGCCACACCAACCGGCACCGGACTCAGATGCCGATCCAGCACGTAGACCTGGACGTTGCCGATCGGACCGCCTATCGGCGGAGCCGTACCGTCATCCGGATCGCACTGCGCGACGGACGCACACACCGTGACCTCAGTCGGACCATACGCATTGAACAAGCGGCGCCCCGCCGACCAGCTCGCCGCCAACTCAGAACTCAGACGTTCCCCAGCGGTCACCAACACCCGCACACCAGCCAGATCAGCAGGCTGAAGCACCCCCAGCAGAGAAGGCGGCACCGTCGCCACCGTCACACCCGCTTCGGCAACCAACCCGGCCAACCGGCTCGGCTCGCTCCGCTCCTGCTCCGAAGCCACCACCAAACAACCACCCCAGCCCAGAGCCATCACCAACTCCCACACCGAGGCATCAAACGTAAACGGCGCAAACCCCAACACCACATCCGAACCACCACCCACACCCAACACAGCACGCTGCGCACCAACCAAACTCACCAAACCCCGATGACCCAACTGCACACCCTTCGGCCGACCGGTCGAACCAGAGGTGTAGATCACATAAGCAGCCTGATCCGGCAGCACCGACACCTCAGGAACCGATGACGGCCCGGACTCGATCACCAGTTTCGTGACCGGATCGTCGACCACCACCACCGGAATCCGCCCCGCGGGCAGATCGCCGACCCCGTCGGCGTCGCCGATCACCACCGACACCCCGGCATCGGCCAGCATGAACGACAACCGGTCCACCGGATACGCCGGATCGAGCGGCAGATACGCACCACCCGCCTTCCACACAGCCACCACCGCCACCACCATGTCCACACCACGACCCAGACACAGCCCCACCACCGCCTCAGCACCCACACCGAACGCCCGCAAATGATGCGCCAGCCGATTCGACGCCGCGTCGAGCTCCGCATACGTCAACGACACGCCGTCGCACACCACTGCGACCGCATCCGGCGTCGCAACACTGTGAGCGGTGATCAGCTGATGAACCCCGTCCACATGCGGGATCTCGATCGCGGTGTCGTTCCAGTCGGTCAGCATCCTGCGGCGCTCGTCCGAGGTCGGCATCGGCAGGTCGGACACCCGTGTCTGCGGACCGGTCGCTGCCGCGTCCAGGAGCGCGATCAGATGTGCGAGCATCCGCTCGATGCTGGAGGCGTCGAACAGGACGCTGCTGTACTCCAGCTCGCCGGCCAGTGATCCGTCCGCGGTCTCGGCCAGTCGGAGCGTCAGGTCGGCTTTCGCCGCGAGGACCGACAACGGCAGCGCGGAGCTGTCCGAGCTGTTGGCGGCGCTGTCGGCGTGGTCGGTGTTGGCGCTGTCGGGGTTGGCGGCGTGGTCGGAGGCCTTGTGCGTGCCGTCTTCCCGGGCCTCGGGATCGTAGTTGAACACCGCCTGGAACAGCGGGGTCCGCGACCGGTCGCGCTCGGGCTGGAGCGCGTCGACCAGCTGCTCGAACGGCAGGTCCTGGCGGTCGTACGCACCGAGCGTCGTCCTACGGACCCGGCTCACCAGGTCGGCGAACGTCGGGTCGCCGGACAGGTCGGTGCGGAGAACCAGGGTGTTGACGAAGAACCCGATCAGGTCCTCGGTCTCGGCCCGGTTCCGGTTCGCGACCGGCGTGCCGACGACGATGTCCTCCTGGCCGGAGTAGCGCGACAGCAGCGCGGAGTAGGCGGCGAACAAGGTCATGAACATCGTCGCGCCGCAGGTCCGGGAGACCGCACGCAACAGTTCGACCGTCTCCGGTGGGATACGGAACTCCAGCAGGGCGCCGGCCGAGGAGCGGATCGGCGGACGAGGGTGGTCCAGCGGCAGGTCCAGGGACGGCGCTTCGGCCAGCCGCGCGCGCCAGTAGGCGAGCTGCGTGTCGAGAACCGACCCGGACAGCCAATCCCGTTGCCAGACCGCGAAGTCCGCATACTGCACCGGCAACGGCGCCAGCGGCGACGGCCGACCGGCACGGAACGCCTCATACAAGGACGTCAGCTCATGACGCAGGATCCTGACCGACCACTCGTCGCACACCACATGGTGCAGGCACAGGCTCAGGACGTGGTCCTCGGATCCCAGACGGATCAAGGTGCCGCGCATCAGCGGCCCGGCCGCCAGGTCGAACGGCGTCACGGCGTCGGCGACGATCGCCTCACCGGCCGCGGCGACCGGATCGGCCGCGTCGCTCACGTCCAGCTCCGCCAGAGCGAACCCGGCGGCGGGGTCGACGACCTGATGGGGTATCCCGTCGGCCCCGGCGACCAGGCGGCTGCGCAGCACCTCGTGCCGTTCCAGAACCGCGTCGAACGCCGCCCGCAGCGCCGGGACGTCCAACTCGCCGGTGAACCGCAGCTCGGCGGGGAGGTTGTACTCCGCCGACCCGGGCTCCAGCCGGTCCAGGAACCACAAGCGCTGCTGGGCGAACGACAGCGGCAGCGACCGACCGGCGCGGTCGACCGGCGTGATCGGCGGCGCGACGGACGACGGCCCGGCGGCGGTATCGATCACGGTGGCGTCGATCGCGGCGGCGAGGCCGGTCACGGTCGGGTCGTCGAACAGAGTGGCGAGCGGGATCTCGACGTCCAGGACGGCGCGAATGCGCGATACGACGCGGGTCGCGAGGAGCGAGTGGCCGCCGAGGTCGAAGAAGTCATCGGTGACGCCGACCCGGTCCAGGCCCAGAACCTCGGCCCAGATCCCGGCGAGCAGCTCCTCGACGGGGGTGGACGGCGCGGTGAACGCGGATGTCGTCTCCGGCCGCATACCATCGGGCGTCGGCAGGGCCTTGCGATCGACCTTGCCGTTCGGCGTGCGCGGGATCTCCGACAGCTCGACGAGCACTGCCGGGATCATGTACTCGGGCAGCCGCTGTCCTACGAACCCCCGCAGTTCGCTGACAGTCGGAATGCCCGTGCCCGCATCGGCCGGAACGAGGTAAGCCACCAGCCGATCGCCGACGTCGCCGTGAGCAACGACCACAGCGGACGACACACCTGGGTGCGAGGTCAGTGCCGCCTCGATCTCGCCGGGCTCGATCCGGAAGCCGCGGACCTTCACCTGCTCATCGATCCGGCCCAGGAACTCCAACGCGCCATCGGCACGCCGGCGCACCAGATCGCCAGCGCGATACATCCGGGAACCATCGGCGCCGAACGGATCCGGGACGAATCGCTCCGCCGTCAGAGCCGCACGGTCGTGGTATCCGCGAGCCAGGCCGGAACCGGAGATGAACAACTCGCCGGTCACCCCGACCGGCACCGGGTTCAGATGACGGTCCAAGACGTGGAGGCGCGTGTTGGCTATGGGATGGCCAAGCGAGACTGCTTCACCGGAGGTGACCTCGGCGCAGGAGGACCAGATCGTGGTCTCGGTCGGGCCGTACATGTTCCACAACTCGACACCGGCGCCAACCAGCCCATCAGCCAGACTCGGCGGCAGCGCCTCACCACCACACAACACCCGCAGGCCCGGCGACGGAACCCAACCATCATCCAGCAGCATCCGCCACGTCGACGGCGTCCCCTGCACCCAACCAGCACCAGTCGCCGCAAGCAGCGAAGGCACCGCTTGCGGCGACTCGGCCACCACCAACCGCGCCCCCACGGTCAGCGGCCCGAACAACTCCAGACCAGCGATATCAAACCCGAACGTCGTCACCGCCACAGCCACATCACCCGACGACAAACCCGGACGACCAGCCATCGAGGCGAGCAGATTCAGCAACGAACCCTGCGACACCACCACACCCTTAGGCCGACCCGTCGACCCCGAGGTGTAGATCACATAAGCAGCCTGATCCGGCCAAGTCGCGACAGACAAAGCGGTCGACGGCTCCGCCGCGATCCGCGCCACAACCTCCGGATCATCAAGCCACACCGCCGCAGAAACCTGCTCGGCCACACTGTCCGGCACGATCGACCGGTGCCCGACCAGCAACGACGCCCCAGAGTCGGCCAGCATGAACGACAACCGATCCACCGGATAATCAGCATCCAGCGGAAGAAATGCCCCACCGGCCTTCCACACCGCCAAACACGCCACAACGAGATCCACACCCCGCCCCACACACAAACCCACCACCGACTCAGCACCCACACCCAGCCCGCGCAGCCGGTGCGCCAACCGATTCGCCCGCAGATCCAACTCCGCATAGGTCACAACATCGCCGCCACACTCCACCGCGACCCGATCCGGACGACGCAGCGCCTGACCCGCAATCAACCCATGAACACCGCCAACACCAGGAAGCTGCTCATCAGTAGCGTTCCAACCGGCCAACGCCCGGCGCTCACCACCAGTAAGCACCGGCAGCTCCGATACACGCAGCTCCGCGTCACCGGCCACTGCCTCCAGCACCATCAACAGATGCCCGGCCAACCGCTCCATCCGCGACACGTCGAACAACGCAGTGCCGTACTTCACCGACCCACTCAGACCACCATCACCCGACTCCAGCATCCCCAGCGTCAGGTCGAACTTCGACACCTCCGGTGCGGCGCCGAACGCCACGACGTCCAACCCCGCGAGCCGCAGCGGCTCGGCATCGCCGACGCCGTAGTCGAACATCACCTGGAACAACGCCGACCGCGACCGGTCCCGCTCCGGCTGCAACGCCTCCACCAACTGCTCGAACGGCAGATCCTGGTGCTCGAAGGCGCCGAGCGACGCGGCACGGACCCGGCCCAGCACCTCCGCGAACGTCGGGTCGCCGCTCAGATCCGCGCGCAGAACCAGTGTGTTGAGGAACAGCCCGATCAGGTCCTCGGTCTCGGCCCGGTTCCGGTCGGCCAGCGGCGTGCCGACCACGATGTCGTCCTGGCCGCAGTAGCGCGACAGCAGCGCAGTGAACGACGCGAGCAGCGTCATGAACATCGTCGCCCCGGCGTCCCGGGACAACGCCCGCAGCCGATCGGCCGTGGCCGCCGGGACCTGGAACTCCACGACGCCGCCGGCGTGCGAGCGCGACGCCGGACGCGTCCGGTCGGCGGGCAGCTCCAGCGGCCTGGCGCCGGCGAGCCGCTCGCGCCAGTACGCCAACTGCTCGTCCAACACCGGGCCGGTCATCCGGTTCCGCTGCCATACCGCGAAGTCGGCGTACTGGACCGGCAACGGCGGCAGCGGCGACGGCTCGCCCTTGGCGAACGACTCGAAGAGAACGGTGAGCTCGCGCCGCAGAATCCCCGCCGACCACTCGTCCGAGACCACGTGGTGCAGGCACAGGCTCAGGACATGATCGTCGGGCCCGAGGCGGATCAGAGTGCCGCGAATCAATGGCCCGGCGGCCAGGTCGAAGGGGGCGACCGCGTCGGCGGCGACGAGGTCACCGGCCGCCGCGACGGGATCGGCGGCGTCACCGACGTCCAGCTCCACCAGGGCGAAGCCGGCCGGCTCGTCGACGACCTGACAGGCCACGCCGTCGGCGGCGGCCACCAGACGGGTCCGTAACACCTCGTGGCGTTCGACGATCGTGTCGAGAGCCGCCCGCAGCGCGGCGACGTCCAGTTCGCCGGTCAGCCGCAGCCCGACCGGCATCGCGTACTCCGCCGACCCCGGCTCCAAGCGGTCCAGGAACCACAACCGCTGCTGCGCGAACGACAACGGCACCGGCGACAAGCCCTCGGGGCGGCGCCGCACCTTCGCGACCGCAGTGGTGCGGGCCCCGCCCAACCGCCGCCGCAGCAGCTCCTGCTTCGATTCGGAAAGCACAGTGGACCTCCGGGGTCAGCGATGCCGGGCGATGTCGGCGCTCAACCGCTTGCCGATCGCGGCCGCGGCATCGTCGTGGATCACGGTGAAGTGCCCCTGCGGCACCGGCACGATCTCCGGCTCGCGCCGCAGCAGGGACCGCCACTGCCGAACCGTCGCACGGCGGGCGTCGGCGGGGTCGTCGTCGGGGAGGAACAGGACAACGTGGCCGTCGTAGGGGTCGGCGGCCCGGTGCGAGTCGTTTCGGTGGCGGATCGCAGCCTGTTGATTGATCAGACGAACGCGCGCGGATCGGGGGTCCGGTCCCGGTTCGTCCTCAGGTCCGAGCACGGCGGCGTCGCGGTCGTCTGGATCCCGATCCCGATCCCGATCCCGATCCAGGTTCGGGCCGCGCAGGGCGTGGACCGGCGGAGCCATCAAGAACACCGCCGGTACTTCCCGGCCTTGCGCGACCAGTCGGCGCGCCATCTCCACCGCGACGTAGCCGCCCATCGACCAAGCGGCGAAGAGGTAGGGGCCTTCGGGCTGGAGGGCCACCACCTCTTCCAGGTAGGCGGCGGCCATCTCCTCGACGGTCTCCAGCGGCTGCTCGCCGTCAACCAGCCCTCGCGAGCGGAGTCCGATGAACTGCTGGCCGTCGGCGAGGTGGCCGGCCAGCTCGGAGAACTCGGTGACGTCACCGGTGAAGGAGTGGACGCAGAACAGGGCGGGGAGCGCCTTACCGCTGCGGACGACGACGGCCGACCGTAGTTCGGTCGGGGAGGTCGTCGTGGCGATCGTCCGTTCCTGGAGCAGCGGAGCCGTTCCGGCGACGGTCGGTTGGGAGAAGATGTCGCCGACGCCGACGTCAAAACCCTCGGCGCGAACGCGGGCGATGACCTGGGTGACGAGGAGGGAGTGGCCGCCGAGGTCGAAGAAGTCGTCGGTGACGCCAACCCGGTCCAGGCCCAGCACCTCGGCCCAGATCCCGGCAAGAAGCTTCTCGGCAGGGGTGGAGGGCGCGGTAAAGGCGGCGGCCAGGTCGGGGCGTAGGCCGTCGGGGGCCGGCAGGGCCTTGCGATCGGTCTTGCCGTTGGGGGTGCGAGGGACCGCCGATATCTCGACGAACACCGCCGGAACCATGTAGTCCGGCAACCGGTAACCGGTGAAGGCTCGCAGTTCACTGATGGCGGGGAGACCGGCGTCCGTATCCGTGGGGACCAGGTAGGCCACCAGGCGTCGATCGCTGCCGTCGCCATCGGCGACGACCACGGCGGCGGACACGCCGGGGTGCGTCGCCAAGACGGCCTCGACCTCGCCCGGCTCGATCCGGAAGCCGCGCACCTTCACCTGGTCGTCGACCCGGCCCAGGAACTCGACCCGGCCATCGGGACGCCACCGAGCCCGATCACCAGTGCGATACATCCGCGAGCCATCGGCGACGAACGGGTCGGCGACGAACGTCTGAGCCGTCAGCGCTGCACGATTGCGGTAACCACGCGCGATACCGGCGCCGGCAATGTAGAGCTCGCCGATCACCCCGACCGGTACCGGGCTCAGAGACCGGTCCAGCACATGCAGGCGTGTGTTCGGCAGCGGAGCACCGATCGGCACCGGGCCCGAGCCGACGATGGCCGGGTCGAGAACCGTGGCGGCCGCACCGATGGTGGCCTCGGTCGGACCGTAGTGGTTGACGATCTGCCGGTCCCCGGCCTGCTCCAGCAGTGAGCGGACCAGCTCCGGGGACGCGGCCTCGCCGCCGAGAATCAGGGTTCGAGCAGGCAGCAGGTCCGCCATGCTGCCTTGGGTCGCCAGCGCCGCCAAATGCGAGGGGACGATCTTCAGATAGTCGACATCAGCACCCTGCACATCAGCCGAGATCCGTAGCCGACCGCCGGTGGCCAGGCAGGTGAACACCATGGTGTTGGCGAAGTCCGTCACCACCGACTGCACCAACCCGTAGGTACGCCCCACACCGCCGATACCGACCCGATCGGCCACGCCGGAGATGTAGTCGATCAAGCCGCGGTGCGTGACCTGGACGCCCTTCGGCCGGCCGGTCGAACCAGAGGTGTAGATCACATAAGCAGCCTGATCCGGCACCACAGAGCCCACCAACGGATTTCCGGAACCACCATCGATCACCATCCGGGTCAACGGGTCATCCAGCACCACCAGCGGTATCCGCCCCGCAGGCAGATCACCCACCGCCTCAGCACTGCCAACCACCACCGACACACCGCCATCAGCAAGCAGAAACGCCAGACGATCCACTGGGAAACCCGGATCAAGCGGCAGATATGTACCACCGGCCTTCCACACCGCCACGATCGAGACGATCATGTCCACGCCACGCCCGAAGCACAGCCCCACCACCGCCTCAGGACCCACACCCAACGTCCGAAGATGCCGCGCCAACCGATTCGACGCCGCATCCAGCTCCGCATACGTCAACGACACGTCATCGAACTCGACTGCCGGCGCGTCCGGGCGTTCGACCGCCTGAGCCGCGATCAACTCATGCACCCCGGCGGCCGCCGGGACCGGCGTCGCGGTGTCGTTCCAGCCGGACAGGTCCTGGCGCTCGTCGGCGGTGAGCAGCGGCAGCTCCGACACCCGCACCGCCGCATCGGCCGCGACGGCATCGAGCAGCGACACCAGATGCCCGGCCATCCGCTCCACCGTCGACCGATCGAACAAGGCCGAACTGAACTCCAACGCCGCGGACAACGCGCCGTCGTCGTCGGAGAACATCAGCCGCAGATCGAACTTGGCCCGGACTCCGCCCGACAACGCCGCGTCCGACTCCGACCGCGCATCCGGCTCGGACTCCCGTGTCCCGCCCTCGAGCGCCGAATAGTTGAACAGCACCTGGAACAGCGGGGAGCGGGACCGGTCGCGATCCGGTTGCAGCACGTCGACGAGCTGTTCGAAGGGCAGGTCCTGGTGCGCGTAGGCAGCCAGCGCCGTGCGCCGGACCCGGCTCACCAGATCGGTGAACGTCGGATCGCCGGACAGGTCGGTGCGCAGCACCAGAGTGTTGACGAAGAACCCGATCAGGTCCTCGATCTCGGCCCGGTTCCGGTTCGCGACCGGCGTGCCGACCACGACGTCGTCCTGGCCGGAATAGCGCGACAGCAGCGCGGTCCAGGCCGCGAACAGGGTCATGAACATCGTGGCACCGGCGTCGCGAGAGGCCGCCCGGAGGCGCTGCGACGTCTCCGCCGGAATCCGGAACTCCACCAGTCCACCGGCCGAGGACCGGACCGCCGGACGCGGACGGTCCACAGGCAGCTCCAGGACCGGCGCCCCGGACAGGTGCCGCTGCCAGAACGCGAGGTGCTCGTCGAGGACCGGGCCGGTCAGCCAGTTCCGCTGCCACACTGCGAAGTCCGCGTACTGGACAGTCAGCGGCGGCAGCGCGGACGGTTCCCCGTGCCGGAAGGCGTCGTAGAGGACCGTCAGCTCGCGCTCCAGGATCCCGGCCGACCACTCGTCCGAGACCACGTGGTGCATGCACAGGCTCAGGACGTGGTCGGCGGGTCCGAGCCGGATCAGAGTGCCGCGAATCAGCGGCCCGGTTGCCAGGTCGAACGGTCTGACGGCGTCCGCGGCCACCAGGTCCCCAGCCGCGGACATCGGGTCGGGGTCGGCCGAGAGATCCACTATCGGCAGCTCGAACCCGCCAAAGGTATCAATGATCTGATAGGGGACGCCGCGATCCCCTTCGACCAGGCGGGTGCGCAGCACCTCGTGGCGGGCGACGACCTCGTCCAACGCCGCCCGCAGCGCCAGAACGTCCAGCTCGCCAGGCAACCGCACCGGCATCGGCACGTTGTACTCCACCGAACCGGGCTCCAGCTGGTCCAGGAACCACAGCCGCTGCTGCGCAAACGACAGAGGCAACGACACCGAGCCATCACGGGCTACCGGCACCAGCGGCGGAACGGAAGCCGATCCGGCCTCGGAGCCGAACC
This sequence comes from Catenulispora yoronensis, assembly GCF_039531695.1. Classification (NCBI taxonomy): domain Bacteria; kingdom Bacillati; phylum Actinomycetota; class Actinomycetes; order Catenulisporales; family Catenulisporaceae; genus Catenulispora; species Catenulispora yoronensis. The sequence goes on along the minus strand of NZ_BAAAQN010000085.1, from coordinate 23,174 downwards.
CCGCGCGCTCAATGACCGCGGCCAGCCCCGCCACCGTCGGCTCGTCGAACAACGAAGCCAACGCCACCTCGACCCCGAACACCACCCGGATCCGCGACACCACCCGCGTCGCCAACAACGAATGCCCACCCAGATCAAAAAACCCGTCGCCCACCCCCACCCGATCCAGCCCCAACACCTCAGCCCAAATCCCGGCGAGGAGCTCCTCGGCCGGCGTCGACGGCGCCCGGTACGCCTCCAGTTCCGGACGGACACCCTCGGGAACCGGCAGCGCCTTGCGATCGACCTTCCCGTTCGCCGACAACGGCAGCGATGCCAGCTCCAGGAACACGGCTGGAACCATGTAGTCCGGCAACCGCTCCCCGGCGAAGGACCGCAGCACGGCGATCGGGGGGATGCCCGCATCCTGATCGGACGGCACCAGATACGCCACCAGCTTCTTGGCTTCCGGCGGGCCGAACGCCGCCACCACCACGGATCCGATCCCGGGATGGGCCGCGAGCGCGGCTTCGACTTCACCGAGTTCGATGCGGAAGCCGCGGACCTTCACCTGCTCATCAACCCGGCCCAAAAACTCCAACTGGCCATCACCAAGCCACCGCACCAAATCACCAGTGCGATACATCCGCGAACCATCAGCAGCAAACGGATCAGCCACGAAACGCTCCGCCGTCAACACCGCACGATCGTGATAACCCTGGGCCAGGCCAGCCCCCGCAATACACAACTCGCCACCAACCCCGGCAGGCACCGGCCGCAAAAACCGATCCACCACATACATCTGCGTATTCGAAATCGGACGCCCCACCGGCGGCACACGGTCCACCACGGCATCACACACAAAAAACGACGAAATCACCGTCGTCTCAGTCGGACCATACGCATGCACCAAACGCACCCGCGAACTCCACGCCCCCGCCACCTCCGGACCCATCGGCTCCGCACCACAAATCAACGACCGCAGACTCGGAACACTGACCGGATCCAACACCCCCAACAACGACGACGGCACACACGCCACCCGCACATCAGCGTCCCGAACCAGCGCCGCCAACAGAGAAGGATCACTACGCTGCTCGGCACTCGCCACCACCAACGTCCCACCCGCCGACAGGACGTTCGCCACATCCGAAGCCAAACCATCAAAACCAAACGACACAAACTGCAACACCCCATCACCCACACCCACCCCAAACGCCGAACCCAAACCCACCACCAAATTCACCAACCCACCATGCGGAACCACCACCCCCTTCGGCACACCCGTCGAACCCGACGTATAAATCACATAAGCAACCTGACCCGGCAACACCGGAACCTCAAGTGGCGTCGAAGACAACCCCTCAAGCGTCAACTGCATCAGCGGATCATCCAGCCAAACAGCAACAGCCCCCTGATCCGCCACGAAATCCGGCGCCACCCCACGACACCCCACCACCACCGACACACCACTATCCGCCACCATAAAAGCCAACCGATCACCCGGATACTCCGGATCCAACGGCACATAAGCACCCCCCGCCTTCCACACCGCCAACACCGACACCACCATCTCCACACCCCGCCCAAAACACAGACCCACCACCGAACCCACACCCACACCCAAACCCCGAAGATGACGAGCAAGACGATTCGAAGACGCCTCCAACTCCGCATAGCTCAGCGACACATCACCACACACCACCGCCAGCACGCTCGGGCACTCCACCGCCCGAGCCGAAATCAACTCATGCACACCACCCACACCCGGAACCAACGCAGAAGTGGCATTCCACTCGGTCAGAATCCTGTGACGCTCCGGTCCGTCGAGAATCGCCAACTCCGACACCCGCGTCCCGGCGTCGCCGGCCACCGAGCCGAGCAGCCCCACCAGGTGCCCGGCCATGCGCTCGACGGTCGACCGGTCGAAGAGTCCTGTGCTGTAGACCAGCGCACCGGACAAGCCATCACCGTCTGCCAGGCTCAGCGCGAGGTCGTACTTCGCGGGGATCGCCGACGCGGAATCCAGGTCGGCCGCGTCACCGCCGTCGCTCTCATCAGCGGTGCTCTCCTCGGCGCCGGACTGGGCGTAGTTGAACAGCACTTGGAACAGCGGTGTCCGAGAGCGCTCGCGGCCCACCCCGAGGGCCTCCACCAACTGTTCGAACGGCAGGTCCTGATGGTCGTAGGCGTTCAGCGCCGCGCCGCGCACGCGGGCCAGCAGATCGGTGAACGTCGGATCGTCGGAGAGATCGGTACGCAGTACCAGGGTATTGACGAAGAACCCGATCAGATCTTCGGTCTCGGCGCGGTTCCGGTTCGCGACCGGGGTGCCGACCACAATGTCGTCCTGACCGGAGTAGCGCGACAGCAGGACCGTGAACGCCGCGAACAACGTCATGAACATCGTCGCGCCGGTCTCCCGGGACAGCGCCCGCAGCCGCTCGACGATCTCCGGCGGGACCTGGAACCGCACCAGATCGCCCGAGGTCGAGCGGACCACCGGACGCGGCCAATCGGTCGGCAGCTCCAGGGTCGCCGCACCGGCCAGCTGGTTCTTCCAGTAGCCGAGTTGCGCGTCGAGGACCGAACCCGTCAGCCATTCCCGCTGCCACACCGCGAAATCGGCGTACTGCACGGCCAACGGCGCCAGCGGCGAGGGCCGACCCTGACGGAACGCGTCGTAGAGGGCTGCGAGCTCGCGACGCAGGATCACCGCGGACCACTCGTCGGAGACGACGTGATGCATGCACAGGCTCAGCACGTGATCATCCGGCCCGAGACGCAGCAAGGTGCCGCGAACCAGCGGCCCGGCGGCGAGGTCGAACGGAACAACCGCGTCGGCCGCCGCCAGACCAGCTGCGGCAACCAGCGGATCGGGCTCGGCCGACAGGTCCGTCACCCGCAGTCCGAAACCGCTCGGCGGATCGACGACTTGGTAGGCGATCCCGTCCGCGTCATCGGCGACGAGGCGCGTCCGCAACACCTCGTGGCGCTCGACGACCGCGTCCAACGCCGAGCTCAGAGCCGCGACGTCCAGGTCGCCCGAGAAGCGCAGCCCGAGCGGGATGTTGTACTCCACGGACGCCGGGTCCAGCCGGTGCAGGAACCAGAGCCGCTGCTGGGCGAACGACAACGGCAGCGGCACCGAGCCGGTCCGGGCCACCGGCACGATCGGCGGGGCCGAGGGCGCCGATCCGGCGGTTTCGACGACCCGGGCCAGGCCGGTGACGGTGGGCTGATCGAACAGGTCGGCGAGGGCGATCTCGACGCCGAGGACGGCGCGGATGCGGGACACGACGCGCGTCGCCAGCAGGGAATGGCCACCGAGATCGAAGAAGTCGTCGGACACGCCGACCCGATCCAGACCCAGGACTTCGGCCCAGATGCCGGCCAGGAGTTCCTCAGTGGGGGTCGAGGGCGCTGCGAACCCGGCGGTCAGATCGGGGCGGACGCCGTCGGGAGCCGGCAGGGCTTTGCGATCGATTTTGCCGTTGGGGGTGCGCGGAATCGCCGAGATCTCGACGAACACCGCAGGGACCATGTGGTCCGGCAGCCCGCGGCCGGTGAAGGCTCGCAGCTCACTGACAGCGGGAAGTCCCGCGTCCGGATCGGCGGGGACCAGGTAGGCCACCAGGCGCCGATCGCCGCCCTCGCCATCGGCGACGACCACAGCGGACGACACGCCAGGATGCGCAGCCAGAACAGCTTCGACCTCACCCGGCTCGATCCGGAACCCGCGCACCTTCACTTGGTCGTCGACCCGCCCCAGGAACTCGACCAGACCATCGGCCCGCCACCGAGCCCGGTCACCGGTGCGATACATCCGCGAGCCGTCGTCGGCGAACGGATCGGCGAGGAAGCGCTCGGCAGTCAGCGACGTACGGTTGCGGTAGCCACGCGCGACACCGGTGCCGGCGATGTAGAGCTCACCTGCCACACCGATCGGCACCGGGCGCAACGACCGATCCAGAACATACAGACGGGTATTCGGCAGCGGAGCGCCGATCGGTACCGAGCCCGAGCCGACGATGGTTGCGTCGAGAACTGTGGCGGCGGCACCGATGGTGGCCTCGGTCGGGCCATAGTGGTTGACGACCTGACGGTCCCCAGCCTGCTCCAGCAGCGAACGGACCAGCTCCGGCGAAGTTGCCTCGCCGCCGAGAATCAGGCTTCGAGCAGGCAATAGGCCTGCCAGGCTGCTTTCGCTCGCGAGCGCCGCCAGATGCGACGGAACGATCTTCAGATAGTCGACATCAGCACCCTGCACATCAGCCAGGATCCGCAGCCGACCACCCGTGGCCAGACAAGTGAACACCATGGTGTTGGCGAAGTCCGTCACCACCGACTGCATCAGTCCGTAGCTGCGCCCCACACCGCCGATACCAACCCGATCAGCCACGCCGGAGATGTAGTCGATCAAGCCGCGGTGCGTGACCTGCACACCCTTCGGCCGACCCGTCGAACCCGAGGTGTAGATCACGTACGCGACCTGATCCGGCAGCACCGGCGCATCAAGGCCCGCAGAGTCCTGCGCCTCGATAACCATCCGGGTCAGAGGATCATCCAGCAGGACAGTCGGAATACGACCCGCAGGCAAACCACCAACCGCATCGGTGCTGCCCAACACCACCGACACACCACCATCAGCCAGCAAAAACGCCAGACGATCCACCGGAAATCCCGGGTCGAGCGGCAAGTAAGCGCCGCCGGCCTTCCATACGGCCAAAATCGACACCACCGTGTCCAGACCCGGCTCCAAACACAGCCCCACAACCGTCTCCGCACCAACACCCAACGCCCGCAGATGCCGCGCCAACCGACTCGACGCCGCATCCACCTCCGCATAGGTCAGCGAAGTGCCGCCGGACTCGACCGCCACCGCACCCGGACGTTCGACCGCCTGCGCCGCGACCAACTCGTGCACCCCGGCCGCGCCAGGAACCGGCACCGCGGTGTGGTTCCACGCCGCCAGCGCCAACTGCTCATCCGCCGTGACGACCGGCAGCTCCGATATCCGCAGCCCCGGGTCGGCCGCGACCGCCGCCAGCAGCTCGACCAGCCGGGTGGCCAGCCGTCGCACCGTGGTCTCGTCGAACAAGGCCGCGCTGAACTCCGCCTCCCCGGCCAGGCCGGCCGGACGTTCCGCGAGGACCAGGCGCAGATCGAACTTCGCACGCACCCCGGTCGACAGCTCCGGCGACGGTGACTCCCCCGGCCGCCGCCCCTGCTCCCGCGACGACGGGTCCCCCGGCGGCGGCCCTTGATCCGGCGCCGCAGGATCGTAGTTGAAGATCACCTGGAACAGCGGCGTCCGAGACCGGTCCCGCTCCACCCCGAGCGCCTCCACCAGCTGCTCGAACGGCAGGTCCTGGTGGCCGTACGCGTCCAGCGCCCCGCCCCGCACCCGGCCGACCAGCTCGGCGAACGTCGGGTCGCCGCTCAGATCGGTGCGCAACACCAGAGTGTTGACGAAGAAGCCGATCAGATCCTCGGTCTCGGCCCGGTTCCGGTTCGCCACCGGAGTACCGACCACCACGTCGTCCTGACCGCTGTGCCGAGACAGCAGTGCGGCGAAGGCCGCGAACAGTGTCATGAACATCGTCGCGCCGCAGTGCCGCGACAACGCGCGCAGCCGTTCGGCGACGTCGGCGGGCACCTCGAACGGGACGGCACCGCCGGCCGAGGACCGGACCGCCGGACGCGGCCGGTCGGTCGGCAGTTCCAGCAGCGGCGCGCCGGACAGGCGTTCCCGCCAAAAGGCCAGCTGCTCATCGAGGACCGGACCGGACAGCCGTTCGCGCTGCCAGACCGCGAAGTCCGCATACTGCACAGGCAGCGGCGCCAGCGGCGACGGTTTGTCGTTCCGGAACGCGTCGTAGAGCATTGAGAGCTCGCGGCGCAGGATCACGCCGGACCACTCATCGGCGATGACGTGGTGCATGCACAGGCTCAGCACGTGCTCGTCCGGGCGGAGGCGGAGCAGCGTGCCGCGGATCAGCGGGCCGACCGCCAGATCGAACGGGACCACGGCATCGGCCGCCACGACGTCGCCCGCCGCCGCCATCGGATCGGGAGCGCCGCTGACGTCCACCTCCGCCAGGGCGAACCCGGCCGCGGGATCGACGATCTGGCACGCCAGCCCGCCGGCGTCCGCGACCAGACGCGTCCGCAGCACTTCGTGGCGCTCCGACAGCGCGTCCAACGCCGCACGCAGGGCCGCGACGTCGAGCTCTCCCGTCAGGTGCAGCCCGACCGGGATGTTGTACTCCACCGATCCCGGTTCCAACCGGTCCAGGAACCACAGCCGCTGCTGGCCGAACGACAGCGGCAACGGCACCGCGCCGTCCCGGCGCACCGGCACGATCGGCGGAGCGGGCGGCGCGCTCCGCCCGGTCGCGTCGACGACGGCGGCCAGGCCTGCCACCGTGGGCTCATCGAACAAGGCCGCCAACGGGATCTCGGCCTCGAACACCGCCCGGATCCGGGACATCACCCGGGTCGCAAGGAGCGAGTGGCCACCGAGCTCGAAGAAGTCGTCGGCCACGCCGACCCGGTCCACGCCGAGGACGTCGGCCCAGACGCCCGCGAGGATCTCTTCAGTCGGCGTCCGCGCCGCCACGAACCCGGTGGCCGCGTCCGGCCGGACGCCGTCCGGCACCGGCAGGGCGCCGCGGTCGACTTTTCCGTTGCGGGTCAGGGGAATCGCGGCGATCTCGACGAACACCGCCGGGATCAGGTGCTCGGGAAGCCGGTCCCGGGAGAAGGACCGCAGATCGGCGGTGAGGGGGATGCCTTCGGCCTGGTCAGCGGGCACCAGGTACCCGACAAGGCGGCGGTCCTGATCCGGTCCATAGGCGGCCACCACTGCCGAAGCGACGCCGGGGTGCTCGGTCAGCACGGCCTCGATCTCGCCCGGTTCGATGCGGAAGCCGCGGACCTTCACCTGCTCATCGACACGGCCCAGGAACTCCAGCTGACCATCAGCACGCCAGCGGACCACATCACCAGTGCGATACATCCGCGAACCATCACCCGCGAACGGATCGGCAACAAACCGCTCAGCCGTCAGGGCCGCACGACGACGGTAGCCACGCGCCACACCGGCTCCGGCAACGAACAACTCCCCCGCCACACCAACCGGCACCGGACTCAAATGCCGATCAAGCACAAACACACGCATGTTCCCGATCGGACCACCGATAGGCGGAGCCATACCGTCGACCGGATCGCACTCCGCAACGGACGCACACACCGTGACCTCAGTCGGACCATACGCATTAAACAGACGCCGACCCGGCGACCAGCGCGCCGCCAACTCAGAACCCAGACGCTCCCCAGCGGTCACCAAAACCCGCACACCAGCCAGATCAGCAGGCTGAAGCACCCCCAGCAGAGAAGGCGGCACCGTCGCCACCGTCACACCCGCGTCCGTAACCAACCCGGACAACCGCGCCGGTTCCCCACGCTCCTGCTCGGAAGCCACCACCAAACAGCCACCCCAGCCCAGAGCCATCACCAGCTCCCACACCGAGGCATCAAACGTGAACGGTGCAAACCCCAACACCACATCCGAACCACCGCCGACACCCAACGCAGCACGCTGCGCACCAACCAGGCTCACCAAACCGCGATGACCCAACTGCACACCCTTCGGCCGACCAGTGGAGCCGGAGGTGTAGATCACATAAGCAGCCTGATCCGGCGCCACGATCGTCTGCGAGGCGACGGACGACTCGGCGGCAATCCGGGCCACCGTTGCCGGATCGTCCAGCCACACCACCGGCACATCAGGACTCGACTCCAGCCGCATCGCCGCCGCACCTTGCGTCACCAGCAACGACGCGCCGGAATCGCTGAGCATGAACGACAACCGTTCCGCCGGATACGCCGGATCGAGCGGCAGATACGCACCACCCGCCTTCCACACAGCCACCACCGCCACGACCATGTCCACACCACGCCCCAGACACAGCCCCACCACCGCCTCAGCACCCACGCCGAACGTTCGGAAGTGACTCGCCAATCGGTTCGACGCGGCGTCCAGCTCCGCATACGTCAACGACACGCCGTCGCACACCACTGCGACCGCATCCGAAGCCACCGCGGCGTGAGCAGCAATCAGCTCGTGAACACCCGCGACGTCGGGCACCGGCACATCGGTCGCGTTCCATTCCATCAGCACCTTGCGCCGCTCGACCTCGTCGAGGACTGCGAACTCGGACACCCGCAGCCCCGGATCGGCCGCCGCGGCGGCCAGCAACCCGAGCAGATGCGCCACCATGCGCTCGACGGTCGACCGGTCGAACAGTCCCGTACTGAACTCCACCGCTCCCGACAGTCCCCTGTCACCCTCGTCGGACTCGACGACGGTCAGGGTCAGATCGAACTTCGCCGGGATCGCCGGCTCGGCGTCCGGCACGGCATCGTCCGCGCCGGACGGACCGCCCGCGTTCTCGTCGGCGCCGGCCCGGGCGTAGTTGAACAGCGCCTGGAACAGCGGCGTCCGCGACCGGTCCCGGTCCGGCTGCAACGCGTCCACCAGATGATCGAACGGTAGGTCCTGGTGGTCGAAGGCGGCCAGCGCGACGTCCCGCACCCGGGCCAGCAGGTCGGTGAACGCCGGGTCGTCGCGCAGATCGGTCCGCAGAACCAGGGTGTTGACGAAGAACCCGATCAGCCCCTCGACCTCGGCCCGGTTCCGGTTCGCGACCGGCGTGCCGACGGCGACATCGTCCTGACCGGAGTAGCGCGCCAGCAGCACCGTGAAGGCCGCGAACACGACCATGAACATCGTCGTGTCGGAATCCCGGGACAGCGCGCGCAACCGGGCCGTGACCTCGTCGGGCACCGCGAAGTCGATCGTCGCGGCCGGTGCGGAGCGATCCGTCGAACGCGGCCGATCGGTGGGCAGTTCCAGCACCGGCGCGCCGGACAACTGCTCGCGCCAGTAATCGAGCTGGGCTTGCAGCACCGGGCCGGACAGCCAGTCCCGCTGCCACACGGCGAAGTCGGCGTACTGCACCGGCAAGGGAGCCAGCGCGGCGGGCTCGCCGTTGTGGAACGCGCCGTAGACGGCTGCGAGCTCGCGACGCAGGATGCCTGCCGACCACTCGTCGAAGACGACGTGGTGGGTGCACAGGCTCAGCACGTGATCCTCGGCGGCCAGGCGCAGCAGCGTGCCCCGGATCAGCGGACCGGTGGCCAGGTCGAACGGGGTCACGGCGTCGGTGGCGATCAGTGCGCCGGCGGCCGACGCCGGGTCCGGCTCGGTGGACAGGTCCAGCAGCGGCAGGGCGAAGCCGTGCGGCGGGTCGATGATCTGATGCGCAACGCCGTCGGCGTCCGCGACGAGCCGGGTGCGCAGCACTTCGTGGCGCTCGACGAGGAAGGTCAGGGCGGCTCGGAGTGCGACGACGTCCACCTCGCCGGTCAGGCGGATCGGGATCGGCGTGTTGTACTCGGCCGAGCCCGGCTCCAGCTGGTCCAGGAACCACAGCCGCTGCTGGGCGAAGGACAGAAGCAGGGGCACCGAGCCGTCGCGGCTGACCGGGGTGATCGGCGGCGCGGACGACGAGGCCGCCGGGCCGGCGGTGTCGATCGCGGCGGCGAGGCCGGTGACGGTGGGCTGGTCGAAGATTTCGGCAAGGGCGATCTCGACGTCGAAAACGGCTCGGATGCGCGACACGACGCGGGTCGCGAGCAACGAGTGGCCGCCCAGGTCGAAGAAGTCGTCGGTCGCACCGACCCGGTCCAGACCGAGGACCTCGGCCCAGATTCCGGCGAGAAGCTCCTCGGTGGGGGTGGCGGGCGCGGTGAAGGCGGCAGCCAGGTCGGGGCGGACGCCGTCGGGGGATGGCAGGGATTTGCGATCGACTTTGCCGTTGGGGGTGCGAGGAATCGCCGATATCTCGACGAACACCGCCGGGACCATGTGGTCCGGCAGTCGCTTGCCGGTGAAGGCTCGCAGCTCACTGACAGCTGGTAGCCCGGCGTCCGGGAGGGCGGTTACCAGGTAGGCCACCAGGCGTCGATCACTGCCGTCACCATCAGCAACCACCACAGCGGACGACACTGCGGGATGGGTCGTCAGGACGGCCTCGACCTCACCCGGCTCGATCCGGAAGCCGCGCACCTTCACCTGGTCGTCGACCCGGCCCAGGAACTCGACCAGACCGTCAGGACGCCACCGAGCCCGATCACCAGTGCGATACATCCGCGAACCGTCGTCGGCGAACGGATCAGCGACAAACCGCTCAGCTGTCAGACCAGGACGGCGGCGATAGCCACGCGCTACACCCGGACCGGCAATGTAAAGCTCACCCGGCACGCCCACGGGCACCGGACTCAGCGATCGGTCCAGGACGTGCAGGCGGGTGTTCGGCAGCGGGGCACCGATCGGCACCGAACCAGAGCCGACGATGGTCGTAGCGAGAACCGTGGCGGCCGCACCGATGGTGGCCTCGGTCGGACCGTAATGGTTGACAATCTGACGATCCCCGGCCTGCTCCAGCAGCGAGCGGACCAGCTCCGGCGAGGCTGCCTCGCCGCCGAGAATCAGGGTTCGAGCAGGCAGCAGATCCGTGAGGTTGTCCTGGGCTGCGAGCGCCGCCAGATGTGAGGGGACTATCTTCAGATAGTCGACATCAGCACCCTGTGCATCGGCTGAGATCCGTAGACAGCCACCGGTGGCCAGGCAAGTGAACACCATCGTGTTGGCGAAGTCCGTCACCACCGACTGCATCAGTCCGTAGCTGCGCCCGACACCGCCAATACCAACCCGATCGGCCACGCCGGAGATGTAGTCGATCAAGCCGCGGTGCGTGACCTGCACACCCTTCGGCCGACCGGTCGAGCCGGAGGTGTAGATCACGTACGCGACCTGATCCGGCAGCACCGGCGCATCAAGCGCCGCAGAGTCCTGTGCCTCGATCAGCATCCGAGTCATCAGGTCATCCAGCACGATGATCGGAATACGACCCGCAGGCAGATCACCGACCGCATCGGCACTCCCCAACACCACCGACACACCACCATCAGCCAGCAGAAACGCCAGACGATCCACCGGGAAGCCCGGATCCAACGGCAGGTAGGCACCGCCGGCCTTCCACACCGCCAAAATCGACACAACAGTGTCCAGACCCGGCTCCAAACACAGCCCCACGACCGTCTCCGCACCGACACCCGACGCCCGCAGATGCCGCGCCAACCGATTCGACGCCGCCTCCACCTCCGCATACGTCAGCGACTCGCTGCCGGACTCGACCGCCACCGCATCAGGACACTCAGCCGCCTGCGCCGCGATCAGCTCATGCACCCCGCCAACTGTCGGCACCAGCGCCTGCGCCGCAGTGTCGTTCCAACCGCTCAAAGCCCGGCGCTCGTCGGAACCGAGCAGCGGCAGCTCCGACACGCGCACCGCCGGATCGGCCGCGACGGCGTCCACCAGCGATACCAGATGTCCGGCCATCCGCTCGATCGTCGACCGATCGAACAATGCGGTGCTGAACTCCAAGGCCGCCGCCAGCCCGGCGCCGCCGTCCACCACCATCAGCCGCAGGTCGAACTTGACGCGGATCCCGCTCGACGCCTCCGCCGACGAAGACGTTCCCGAACCGCCGTCCCCGGTCCACTCGGCGACAGCCCCACCGTCGTCCGGGGCCTCGGGGTCATAGTTGAAGATCACCTGGAACAGCGGCGTCCGAGACCGGTCCCGCTCCACCCCGAGCGCGTCCACCAGCTGCTCGAACGGCAGGTCCTGGTGCGAATAGGCCCCCAGCGACGCGCCGCGCACCCGGCCGACCAGCTCGGCGAACGTCGGGTCGCCGCTCAGATCGGTGCGCAACACCAGAGTGTTGACGAAGAACCCGATCAGATCCTCGGTCTCGGCCCGGTTCCGGTTCGCCACCGGCGTGCCGACCAGCACGTCGTCCTGGTCGGCATATCGTGCCAAGAGCGAGGTGAACGCCGCGAACAGCACCATGAACATGGTCGCGCCGCGATCGCGCGCCAACGCCCGCAGCCGCTCCGCCGCCTCCACCGAGATTTCGAACGCGACCGCGTCACCGGCGTACGAACGCAGCGCGGAACGCGGCCGGTCCGTCGGCAGCTCCAGCGTCGGCGCGCCCGCCAACCGACCCTTCCAGTATTCCAACTGCTCGTCCAGCACCTGGCCGGTCAACCACCGCCGCTGCCACACCGCGAAGTCCGCATACTGCACAGCGAGCGGCGGCAGCGGCGACGGCCGGCCGGCACGGAAAGCGTCGTACAACACCCCGAGCTCATGGCGCAGGATCCCCGCCGACCACTCGTCATAGACCACGTGATGGACGCACAGGCTCAGAATGTGATCGTCCGGGCCGAGGCGTATCAGGGTTCCGCGGATCAGCGGTCCGGCCGCCAGATCGAACAGCGCCGTCGTCTCCGCGGCCACCACATCGCTGGCGGCCGCCACCGGATCGGGCTCGGCGGACACGTCCAGCAGCGGCAGGCCGAACTCCGCCGACGGCTCGATCATCTGGTACGCGACACCATCGGCGGCGGCCACCAGACGCGTGCGCAGCACCTCGTGGCGCTCGACGATCGCCGTCAACGCCGCTCGCAGCGCCGCGACGTCCATCGCACCGGACAGCCGAACCGGGGTCGGAACGTTGTACTCGACCGAGCCCGGCTGCAGCTGGTCCAGGAACCACAGTCGCTGCTGGGCGAACGACAGCGGCAACGGCAGCGAACCGTCGCGGGCCACCGGCCTGATCGGCGACTCCTCGCCGCTGTCGCGGTCGGGACCGTCGAGGTCGGACGCGCCGCGCTCGGCATCGCGCTTCTGAAGCAGCGCAACGAGTTCCTCGCGGTAGTTCCGCAACCGGAGCTTGAGCTCCTCGGTCACCGCGCCCTTCGGCGCGACGAGCCGCAGCCGGCCGTCGGTGAGGAAGACCCGCGCGCCTCGCGCTTCGAGCTCGTCGAGCAGGGCGGGGCCGCTGTTCGGATTCGATGTGCCGGTCACTGCCAGACCCCGCCCTCGTCAGGCTCCTCGTCCTGGAGATCCGCCGCCAGAAACGCGAGTGCTTCGTCTTCGGACATGTGCTCGATCTCGTCGCGGATCCGGGCTTCGATCACATCGGCGAGGGCTGCGACGGTCGGTCCGTCGAACAGGGCGGCCAACGCCACCTCGACGCCGAACGCCGCGCGGATCCGGGACAGCACTCGCGTCGCGAGGAGCGAGTGGCCGCCGAGGTCGAAGAAGTTGTCGGTGACACCGACCCGGTCCAGGCCGAGGACCTCGGCCCAGATGCCCGCCAGGAGTTCTTGGGTGGGGGTGGACGGTTCGGTGAACGTGTCGGTGGTCTGCGACCCGATGCCGTCGGGCCGAGGCAGGGCCTTACGGTCCACCTTGCCGTTCGGCGTGTAGGGGAGCTCCGACAGCTCGACGAACAGCGCAGGGATCATGTAGTCCGGCAGAGTCTCGCGCAGAGCTGAACGCAGGTCGCCGATCGGTGGGATGCCCGCGTCCGGATCGGACGGGACGAGGTAGGCCACCAGCCGGCGGTCGGGGTCGGCACCGCCGGTCGTCGGGGTGACGACGGCCGAGTGCACGGCTGGGTGCGAGGTCAACGCGGCCTCGATCTCGCCAGGCTCGATCCGGAATCCGCGGACCTTCACCTGCTCATCGACCCGGCCCAGGAACTCCAGTTCGCCATCGGCACGCCGGCTCACCAGATCGCCGGTGCGATACATCCGCGAACCATCGTCGGCGGACGGATCCGGGATGAAGCGTTCTGCGGTCAACCCAGGCCGGTTGAGGTAGCCGCGGGCCAGGCCGAAGCCAGCGATGAACAGCTCGCCGGTTACGCCAACCGGCACCGGGTTCAGATGACGGTCCAGGACATGCAGGCGCGTGTTGGCGATGGGATGACCGAGCGACACCGCTTCACCGGGACGGACTTCGATACACGAAGACCAGATCGTCGTCTCGGTCGGGCCGTACATGTTCCACAACTCGACACCGGCGCCGACCAGCTCATCAGCCAGACTCGGCGGCAGCGCCTCACCGCCACACAACACCCGCAGGCCCGGCGACGGAACCCAACCGTCATCCAGCAGCATCCGCCACGTTGATGGCGTCGCCTGCACCCAACCAGCACCCGTTGCGGCCAACAGCCCCGGCACCGCTTGCGGCGACTCGGCCACCACCAACCGCGCCCCCACCATCAACGGCCCGAACAACTCCAGACCCGCGATATCGAACCCGAACGTCGTCACCGCCACAGCCACATCACCCGACGACAAACCCGGACGACCAGCCATCGAATCCAGCAGATTCACCAACGAGCCCTGCGACACCACCACACCCTTGGGCCGACCTGTCGACCCCGAGGTGTAGATCACATAAGCAGCCTGATCCGGCGAAGTAATGGCTGACAGAGCAGCCGACGACTCCGCCACGATCCGCGCCACAACCTCCGGATCATCAAGCCACACCGCCGCAGGGACCTGCTCCGCCACACTATCCGGAACGATCGACCGGTGCCCGACCAGCAACGACACCCCAGAATCAGCCAGCATGAACGACAACCGATCCACCGGATAATCAGCATCCAGCGGAAGGAACGCCCCACCGGCCTTCCACACCGCCAAACACGCCACCACCAAATCCACACCGCGACTCAGACACAAAGCCACCACCGACTCAGCACCCACACCCAACGTGCGAAGATGCCGCGCCAACCGGTCCGACTCCGCCTCCAGCTCCGCATACGTCAGCGACACATCGCCACCCGTGACCGCCACCACGTCCGGACGCGCCACGGCCTGCGCCGCGATCAACTCCTGCACGCCGCCGACACCGGGGACCTGCACGTCAGTGGTGTTCCAACCGGCCAGTGCCTGGTACTCGCCACCGGTCAGCACCGGCAGCTCCGAGACCCTGAGCCCCGGGTCACCGGCGAGGGCGTCCAGCACCACCAGCAAGTGTCCGGTCAAGCGCTCGATCCTGGCGGCGTCGAACAGAACGCTGCTGTACTCCATGCCGCCGGCCAGACCGCCGTCCTCCGCCTCGACCAGCCCGACGGCGAGATCGAACTTCGCGATGCGCAGTCCGGCGTCCATCCCGGACACCACCACATCGCCGAGGGCCGGCCGGCCGTCGTCGCCGGGACCGTAGTCGAACAACACCTGGAACAGCGGGGTGCGCGACCGGTCGCGCTCCGGCTGGAGCGCGTCGACCAGCTGCTCGAACGGCAGGTCCTGGTGGCCGTACCCGCCCAGCGCCGCCGCCCGCACCTGGCCGACGAGCTCGGTGAACCGCGGATCGTCGCTCAGGTCCGAGCGCAGCACCAGCGTGTTCAGGAAACAGCCGATGAGGTCCTCGGTCTCGGCCCGGTTCCGGTTCGCGATCGGAGTCCCGATGACGATGTCGTCCTGGCCGGTGTAGCGGGACAGGAGCGCGGTGAACGCGGCAAACAGGGTCATGAACATCGTCGTGCCGGAATCGCGGCACAGCTTCCGCAACCGCTCGGCGGTCTCCGGAGGGACGCGGAACTCGACCACTCCACCGGCCGACGAGCGGACCGCCGGACGCGGCCGGTCGCTCGGCAGCTCCAGCACCGGCGCCCCGGCCAGCCGCTCGCGCCAGTAGCGGAGCTGCTCGTCGAGGATCGAACCGGTAAGTCGTTCCCGCTGCCACACCGCGAAGTCGGCGTACTGCACGGCCAGCGGCGCCAGCGGCGACGGCCGACCCTGACAGAACGCGTCGTAGAGGGCTGCGAGCTCGCGACTCAAGATCCCGGCCGACCACTCGTCGGAGACCACGTGATGCATACACAGACTTAGCACGTGATCACCCGGCCCGAGACGCAGCAAGGTGCCGCGCATCAGCGGCCCGGCGGCCAGATCGAAAGGCGTCACCGCGTCCGCGGCCACCAGGTCGTCGGCGGCGCCCAGCGGGTCGGTTTCGGCGGACAGGTCCAGCAGCGGCAGGTCGAACCCGATCGTGGAATCAATGATCTGATGCGCATCACCGTCGGCATCCGCGACCAGGCGGGTCCGCAACACCTCGTGCCGTTCGACGATCGCCACCAGTGCGGCGCGCAACGCCTCGACGTCCAGCTCACCGCGCAGACGCAGCGGTCGCGGCACGTTGTACTCGGCGGATCCCGGCTCCAGCCGGTCCAGGAACCACAACCGCTGCTGGGCGAACGACAACGGCAACCGGCGGTCGCGGGATACCGAGACGATCGACGGCGTCCTCCGCCCCGTGCCGGTTCGCTCGATCACACCGGTCAGGCCAGTCACGGTGGGCTGATCGAACAGGTCGGCGAGGGCGATCTCGACGCCGAGGACGGCTCGGATGCGGGACACGACGCGCGTCGCGAGCAGGGAGTGGCCGCCGAGATCGAAGAAGTCGTCGGTCACGCCGACCCGGTCCAGGCCGAGGACTTCCGCCCAGACACCGGCCAGAAGTTCCTCGGTAGGAGTCGACGGTGAGGCGAAGGCGGCAGTCAGCTCCGGGCGAACGCCGTCCGGCGCCGGCAGGGCATGGCGATCGACCTTGCCGTTGGGAGTGCGCGGGATCGCCGATATCTCGACGAACACCGCAGGGACCATGTGGTCCGGCAGCCCCCGGCCGGTGAAGGCTCGCAGCTCACTGACAGCGGGAAGCCCCGCGTCCGGATCGGCAGGGACCAGGTAAGCCACCAGGCGCCGATCGCCGCCCTCGCCATCGGCGACGACCACAGCGGACGACACGCCAGGATGCGCAGCCAGAACAGCCTCGACCTCACCCGGCTCGATCCGGAAGCCGCGCACCTTCACCTGGTCGTCGACCCGCCCCAGGAACTCGACCAGACCATCGGCCCGCCACCGAGCCCGGTCACCGGTCCGATACATCCGCGAACCATCACCCTCGAACGGATCGGCGAGGAACCGCTCAGCCGTCAGTCCAGGACGACGCCGATAGCCACGCGCGACACCGGTGCCAGCGATGTAGAGCTCACCTGCCACACCGGTCGGCACCGGGCGCAACGACCGGTCCAGGACATGCAGACGGGTATTCGGCAGCGCAGCACCGATCGGCACCGAACCCGAACCAACTACGTCGAGGTCGAGAACCGTGGCGGCCGCGCCGATGGTGGCCTCGGTCGGGCCGTAGTGATTGACGACCTGACGGTCCCCGGCCAGTTCAAGGAGCGAACGGACCAGACCTGGTGAAGCTGCCTCGCCACCGAGAATCAGGGTTCGAGCAGGCAGCAGATCCGCGAGGTTGTCCTGGGCAGCGAGTGCCGCCAGATGCGAGGGAACGATCTTCAGATAGTCAACATCAGCACCCTGAACATCAGCCAGGATCCGCAACCGACCACCAGTAGCCAGACAAGTGAACACCATGGTGTTGGCGAAGTCCGTCACCACCGACTGCACCAACCCGTAGCTACGCCCCACTCCCCCAATGCCGACCCGATCAGCCACGCCGGAGATGTAGTCCACCAAGCCGCGATGCGTGACCTGGACACCCTTCGGCCGACCCGTCGAACCCGAGGTGTAGATCACGTACGCGACCTGATCCGGCAGCACCGGCATATCAAGGCCCGCAGAGTCCTGCGCCTCGATAACCATCCGGGTCAGGGGATCATCGAGCAGGACAGTCGGAATACGACCCGCAGGCAAACCACCAACCGCATCGGCACTACCCAACACCACCGACACACCACCATCAGCCAGCAGAAACGCCAGACGATCCACCGGAAAGCCCGGATCCAGCGGCAAGTAAGCGCCACCGGCCTTCCACACCGCCAAAACCGACACCACCGTGTCCACACCCGGCTCCAAACACAGCCCCACAACCGTCTCCGCACCAACACCCAACGCCCGCAGATGCCGCGCCAACCGATTCGACGCCACCTCCAACTCCGCATAGGTCAGCGAAGCGCCGCCGGACTCGACCACCACCGCATCCGGACGCTTGGCCGCCTGCACCGCAATCAGCTCATGAACCCCGCCGACAGCCGGCACCAGCGCCGCGGTGTCGTTCCAACCGCTCAAAGCCCGGCGCTCATCAGCGGTCAGAACCGGCTGCTCCGACACACGCATCGCCGGGTCGGCCGCCACGGCCTCCAGCAGCAGTACCCACCGCCGGGCCATCCGCTCGATCGTCGACCGATCGAACAACGCGGTGCTGAACTCCAAGGCCGCCGCCAGGCCGTCCCCGATCTCGGCGACCATCAGCCGCAGATCGAACTTGGCCCGCACCGCCTCCGTCAGCCCGTCGTCCCCGCCCTCAGCCTCCTGCGTCTCCTCCGCCACGTCGGAGAAGTAGTTGAACAGCACCTGGAACAGCGGCGTCCGAGACCGGTCGCGCTCGGGTTGCAGCACGTCCACCAGCCGCTCGAACGGCAGATCCTGATGGGCGAAGGCGTCCAGCGACCCGGCGCGGACCCGGTCGACCAAGTCCGTGAACGTCGGGTCGCCCGCGAGATCGGTGCGCAGCACCAACGTGTTGGCGAAGAACCCGATCAGGTCCTCGATCTCGGCCCGGTTCCGGTTCGCGACCGGCGTGCCGACCACGACGTCGTCCTGACCGGAGTGCCGCGACAACAGCGCCGTGAACGCGGCGAACGTGACCATGAACATGGTCGCGTCGCAGTCCCGCGCCAGCCGCCGCAACCGCTCCGCCGTCTCGACCGGGATTCGGAACTCGACCAGCCCGCCGGCCGATGAACGGACCGCCGGACGCGGCCGGTCGGTCGGCAGCTCCAACACCGGCGCGCCCGCCAACCGCTCGCGCCAATACCCCAGCTGCTCGTCCAGGACCGGACCGGACAGCCGGTCCCGCTGCCAGACCGCGAAGTCCGCATACTGCACAGGCAGCGGCGCCAACGGCGAGGGCAGGCCGGCGCGGAAGGCGTCCAGCAACGCCGCCAGTTCGCGGCGCAGGATCCCCGCCGACCACT
Organism: Catenulispora yoronensis; assembly: GCF_039531695.1. Taxonomy (NCBI): domain Bacteria; kingdom Bacillati; phylum Actinomycetota; class Actinomycetes; order Catenulisporales; family Catenulisporaceae; genus Catenulispora; species Catenulispora yoronensis. The sequence continues at coordinate 4,254 of NZ_BAAAQN010000085.1, read as the reverse complement.
CGTCGCAGACCACGTGGTGCATGCACAGGCTCAGCAGGTGATCGTCGGTGCCGAGCCGCAGCAGCGTCCCCCGGATCAGCGGCCCCGTCGCCAGGTCGAAGGGGGTCGCCGCGTCGGCCGCGAGGAAAGCGCGGGCCGCCGACGCGACGTCCCCGTTTGCGGAGAGATCCAGCACCGGCAGGTCGAATCCCACCGCTGGATCGATGGTCTGATAGGCGATCCCGTCGGAACCGATCGTCAGGCGCGTGCGAAGCACCTCGTGGCGCGCGACGAGCTCGTCCAACGCCGCTCGCAGCGCCAGAAGATCCAGCTCGCCAGGCAGCCGCACCGGCATCGGCACGTTGTACTCCACCGACCCCGGCTCCAACTGGTCCAGGAACCACAACCGCTGCTGCGCAAACGACAGAGGCAACGGCACCGAACCGTCACGGACCACCGGCACCAGCGGCGCCGTGGAATCGGATCCGGATCCGGACACGGCGCTGTCGACGACCGCAGCAAGACCCGCCACCGTCGGCTCATCGAACAACGAAGCCAATGCCACCTCGACCCCGAACACCGCCCGGATCCGCGACACCACCCGCGTCGCCAACAACGAATGCCCACCCAGATCAAAAAACCCGTCGCCCACCCCCACCCGATCCAACCCCAGCACCTCGGCCCAGATCCCGACCAGGAGCTGTTCCGTGGGCGTCGACGGCGCGACGAACGTCTGCGCGGATTCCGGCCGGATGCCGTCCGGCTCCGGCAGCGCGTTGCGGTCGACCTTCCCGTTCGGCGTCTGGGGCAGCGACGCCATCTCCACGAACACCGCCGGGACCATGTAGTCCGGCAACCGCTGCCCGGCGAACGCCCGCAGCTCGCCGGTGTCCGGGATCCCCTGCGCATGATCGGCCGGCACCAGGTACGCCGCCAGCCGCCGGGCGCCGTCCCGACCGAACGGGGCCACCACCGCGGCCCGGACCCCGGGATGGGCCTCCAGCACGGCCTCGACCTCACCCGGCTCGATCCGGAACCCGCGGACCTTCACCTGGTCGTCGGCACGGCCGAGGAAGTCCAGGCGGCCGTCCGGAAGCCACCGGACCAGGTCACCGGTGCGATACATCCGCGAGCCGTCGGCGGCGAACGGATCGGCGACGAACCGCTCCGCCGTCAGCACCGCACGGTTCCGATAGCCCCGGGCCACGCCGGACCCGGCGATGAACAGCTCCCCCGCGACCCCGGCCGGCACCGGGTTCAGCGACCGGTCCAGGACGAAGACCCGCGTGTTGTCGAGCGGCCGCCCGATCGGCGGCGCCGCGTCCTCGTCCGGATCGCACCGGGCGGTGGTGGAGATGACCGTCGTCTCCGTCGGGCCGTAGGCGTTGAACAGACGGCGGCTCCCCCAGGCCTGAACCGTCTGCGCGGTGGTGCGCTCGGCGCCGGAGATCAGTGTCCGTATTCCCGGGACCCGCGCCGGGTCGATCGCGCCGAGCAGCGACGGCGGGACGCTCGCCGCCCGCACGTCGCGGGCGTGCGCCATCGTCGCCAACAGTGCCGGGTCGCCCCGCTCCGCGGACGTGGCCACCATCAGGGTCCCGCCTGCGGAGAGCACCGTCGCCACGTCCATCGCTGCCCCGTCGAAGCTGAAGGAGGCGAACTGCAACACCGCTTCGCCCGGCGTGATCCCGAAGACCGGAGTCATCGCCACAGTGAGGTTCAGCAGTCCGCGGTGGGTCACTTCCACGCCCTTGGGGCGGCCGGTGGATCCCGAGGTGTAGATGACGTAGGCGACCTGCTCCGGCAGCACTTGGACGTCGAGCGGCGCGGAGGTGCGGTCCGGGCCGGGACCGGCCGCGATCAGGGCGCGGGTCCGCGAATCGTCCAGCCAGACCGTGGTGGATGCCGGGCTCGGGTCTGTGGTCGCTTCTGTTTCTGTGCTCGCGTCTGTATCTGTGCTCGTGCTCGTGCCCGTCAGGAAGTCCGGCGCGACCGCACGATGCGCGACGACCACCTCCGCCCCGCTGTCGGCCAGCATGAAAGCCAGCCGGTCGCGTGGGAAGGCAGGATCCAGGGGCAGGTACGCGCCGCCGGCCTTCCAGACCGCCAGGACGGATGCGACCATGTCCACACCGCGTTCGAGACACAGACCGACAATGGAGTCCGGGCCGACGCCCAGGTCACGGAGGTGGTGAGCCAGACGGTCGGCCCACTGGTCGAGTTCGGCGTAGGTGAGCGAGGCATCGGCGCAGACGACCGCAGTGAGTTCTGGGCTCAGCGCGGCTCGTGCGGCGATCTGCTCGTGCACTCCACCGACTGCGGGCGTGGACACTTCGGTGTCGTTCCAGGCGCGCAAGGTCCGGTCATACTCTTGCGCGGTGAGAACCGGCAGCTGCGAGAGGCGCAGCCCAGGGTCGGACCCGACCGCGGCCAGCAGCGTGACGAGGTGGTCGGCCATCCGCTCGACGGTCGAACGGTCGAACAGACCGGTGCTGAACTCCAGGCCGCAGGACGGACCGCCGTCTCGGAGGTCTGACATGTGCAGCGTCAGATCGACCTTCGAAACGACCGCCGGGACGGACAGCGGGTCCTGGGCGGCGTCGCCGATTTCGGGGGCGTCATCGGGCTGGAGGTAGTTGAACGACACCTGGAACAGCGGGGTCCGCGACCTGTCCCGCTCCACTCCCAGCGCCTCAACGAGTTGCTCGAACGGCAGATCCTGGTGGGCATAGGCGCCCAGCGCGGTGCTGCGGACCCGGGACAGCAGGTCGGTGAACGTCGGGTCGCCGGACAGGTCGGTCCGCAATACCAGGGCATTGACGAAGAACCCGATCAGGTCCTCGGTCTGCGCCTGGGACCGGTTGCCCACCAGCGTTCCGGCCACCACGTCGTCCTGGCCGGTGTAGCGGGACAGGAGCGCGGTGAACGCGGCGAACAAGGTCATGAACATGGTCGTGCCGGAGTCGCGGGACAGGCCGCGCAACCGCTCGGCGATTTCCGAGGGGACTCCGAACTCCACCACCGCGCCGGCCGAGGACCGGACCGCCGGGCGCGGGCGGTCGGTGGGCAGCTCCAGCACCGGCGCCCCGGCCAGCCGGTCGCGCCAATAGTCGAGCTGTTCTTCGAGCACGGTGCCGGTCAGCCACTCCCGCTGCCAGACAGCGAAGTCCGCGTATTGAACGGGCAGCGCGGGCAGTGCGGCCGACGACGGCTCACCGTCGTGGAATGCGTCGTAGAGGGCTGCGAGATCTCGGCGCAGAATACCGGCCGACCATTCGTCGCAGACCACGTGGTGCATACACAGGCTCAGGACGTGATCGGCCACGGCCAGGCGGATCAGGGTGCCGCGAATCAAAGGGCCGGCGGTCAGGTCGAAGGGGGTGACCGCGTCGGCGGCGATCCGGTCGATGGCGGCCGTCGCCGGGTCGGTCGCAGTGCTGACGTCCAGTTCGGCCAGAGCGAACCCGGATGCCGTGTCGATGAGCTGATACGGCACGCCGTCGGAACCGGCGAGCAGGCGGGTGCGCAGCACCTCGTGCCGGGCGACGAGCGCGTTCAGTGCCGCGCGGAGCGCCGTCGTGTCCAGTTCGCCCGAGAAGCGGATCTGCATCGGGACGTTGTAGTCGACCGATCCGGGTTCCAGCTGGTCCAGGAACCACAGGCGTTGCTGGGCGAAGGACAGCGGCAACAGACCGTTTCGGTCCACCGGCACGATCGGCGGGGCTGATGCCGAGGACGAACCAGCCTGCTCATCGATGACGGCCGCCAGTCCTGCGACCGTTGGCGCGTCGAACACCGATGCCAAAGGCATCTCCACCCCGAACACAGCGCGGATCCGCGAGACCAGCCGGGTGGCCAGCAACGAATGCCCGCCCAGGTCGAAGAAGCCGTCAGCGGCACCGACACGGTCCACCCCCAGAACCTCAGCCCAGATCCCGGCAAGCAACTCCTCGGTCGGGGTGGACGGGGCCGCGAACGAAGCCGTCAGCTCCGGACGGGCACCATCGGGGTCCGGAAGTGCACGGCGGTCGATCTTGCCGTTCGGAGTCAGCGGTATCGCAGCCAACTCAATAAACGCCGACGGCACCATGAACTCCGGCAACCGCCCACCCACAAAAGCGCGCAGATCGGTCGCCGAGGCGATGCCTTCACCAAGATCGGACGGCACCAGCCACGCCACCAACCGGCGATCCCCAGCCACATCCCGACCATCCACCACCGCCGCCGCAACCCCCGGATGCGACCGCAACACATGCTCAACCTCACCCGGCTCAA
>NZ_BAAAQN010000084.1:0-44789 GCF_039531695.1 Catenulispora yoronensis | reverse complement strand
CTTCGGAGCTGTTGGGGTTGAAGCGTTGCAGGGCGGCGGTGTCGCAGCCGTTCTGTTGCATCCACAGGAAGTGGGTGTCGACGGTCTGCTGGTCGTAGGAGGAGAACAGGGTCGCCGGCTGGCCGTTGCCGAGGTTGGAGTACGCGGTCTGATACGTGCGGGTGTACTCCCGCATGTCGGGCCAGGCCTTGATGACGTTGTTGCTCGGCGAGGGGGTCTGCCCCCAGTTCTGGGCCCAGTGCCACCAGCCGTTGATCGGCGCCCCGTCACCGGCACAGGCGAACCACCCCTGATACCCGACCGTAACTTTGCCGACGACGTCGCCGACCGGACTCGCCGCTTGGGCCGGGGCGGCTCCGACGAACAGTTCCGACCCCGTGACCAGGGCCGCGGCCGATCCCGCCACCGCTGTGCTGAGGAATCTCCGGCGTGTGACCGTCATGGAAGTTTCGCCTCCCGGCTTCGATGTGACGCTCTTGGGACGAGGCTGTGCAACTTTGGCACGGGTCATCGTTACAAAGGAGATGGGTATGCGCAATAACCTGACGTAAGAATGCAAGGACGCGATGATGCCCGCGTGTGACCGGCGGGGTTTGCGGGCAGCGGGGTGTACGGGCGGCGGAGTGCATGGGCAGCGGGGCGTGCGGGCGGCGATGCGGTGCGGGCGGTCAGCCCTCTTCGGCGCGCAGCCGCTCCAGGACCGCAGGGATCACCGGCGACCGGCTGAACGCCCACGCCACCCGCGACAGCCACAGCACTTCGGAGTCCAGGTCGGTCAGCACCAGGCCCGGGTCCCCGGCCGGGGCCTCGGAGCTGTCGGTGAAGCGCCGCTGCCGCCGCATGTTCTCCAGCGCCGCGGCTATGGTCGCCGCTTCCACCAGTGCGTCGGAGGGTCCCGAGTCACTGGCCGCGGCGACCCAGGACGCCACGGCGGGGTGATGGTAAGGACGCAGGACCAGGCGGCCGTCGTGGATCTCGATGACCCGCCGATACAGCGCGAACTCCAGGCGCAGCCGGCCGGCCATCCGCGGCCGCGAAGCCTGGGGGAACGCTATATAGGGCATCGCGGCCCGCAGCGCCGTCCACAGCGGACCCAGCAGCCGATAGCAGCGGTACAGCCGCAGCCACCGGGCGGTCGCGGACAGCGTCGCCCCGGAGCGGCCCAGCAAGGCGCCGGTCACCACCAACGACGCGCACACCGCGCCGAGCACGTTCGACAGCACGTCCTCGCTGCCGTTCAACTCGCCGTGGCGCAGGACGTCGAGGATGTCGTCGTAGGACCACAGCGACCAGAGCATCCCGAACACGATCGCGACCAGGAACAGGCGCACACCCCAGCGCAGCGCGCGTGTCCCGGCCAGGCGGGCCTGCGGCAGCAGGGCCAGGAACAGCTCGGTCAGGGCCCAGATCGCGTAGCCGGCGAACACCGCCACCCGCAGGGCCAGCGGCCACCGGCCGGGCGGGTCCGCCATCAGCTCGCCCTCCGCGTCGAGGCGGGGCCGGGCGATCACGAACAGCGCCAGCATGGCCGCCTGCACCAGCACGGCCATGGCCAGCTGGCACCCCGGTCGGCGGCCACAGCCGCGCGGATTCAGGGCGCAGGCCAGCATCATCAGGAAACTGATGGCCAGGGCGCGCACCGCGTCGCCGGCCGCGACGACGGCCGGTCCGGGCAGGCCGGCGTCGGTCAGGGCACTGACGGTGCGCGGCGCGAGCAGGGCCAGCGAGCAGCCCTCGCACAGCGCGAAGACCAGGCCGGCCCGGCGGATCGGACGGCGCGCGCCGTGCCGCTCCAGGACGGACATGCTCGCGGCCCACGCCACCAGGATCGCCGCGCCCAGGTAGGCGGCGAGGTCGGACATCGTGCGGCGCCGGTCAGGCCTCGCGCGGCGCGGACCGCGGGAACAGGCGCGGGCGCCGGCCCCGGCCGCGGGCCAGGGAGGACCGGTCCTGCGCCGCGCGGTGGTGGATCAGGGAGGCGATCAGCTCGGCCTCACGCTCCTGCGGCTCGCTGTAGACGGTGCGGCCCAGCACGCTCTTGATCAGCGCCGGGGACAGGTTCGGCAGCAGCGTGTGGGAGCCGGTCGCCGACTCCGGGCCGGCGTCGTGGCCGCGCAGCAGGTGGGCGGCCTCGTGCAGCAGGATGTGCTGCCGGTGCATCGCGGTGGTGTCGTTGGAGTAGATGATGACGTCCGCGCGCAGCGTGGTGACCAGCAGGCCGCAGGGCCGGTCCGGGCGGAAGGGCAGCGGGATCAGCTCGATCGGCCGGCCGCGCTCGCGGGCCAGCATGCCGATGAAGTCCTCGGCGTCGAACGGATCGGGCAGGTCCAGCCGATCCACCACCGCCCGACATCGGCGCCACAGTTCCGTCCGGCCGCTGCCCATCCCCACAGGCCACCTCTTCCGCGCCGGCTCCGTCGCCGGGCCGGACGTGTCCGCGTCAGTCTTCCTCGGTACCGCCCCGGCTCTGCGTGCGCGTCTTCCCCTCGTGCCGCACCAGGACGTCGATCATGTCGTTGAGTGTGTCGATGCCCTCCGGGGACAGCGTGAGCGCCCGCATCGCGACACTGCGCACCCCGGCGTCGCGCAGCACGCCGAGCAGCTCCAGCTCCCGCGTTATGGCAGCTCCCTGATCATCGTCGAAAAAGTAGGCTACCGGGACTTGGAAGAACTGTGCCAGTGCTTCAAGGTGCCGTTTGGTCGGGTTGTCGCGGCGCCCCGTGCGCAGCTGCCAGACGTAGGTCGCCGAGAAGGTCTCGCCGGTGGCCTCGCGGCAGGCCTTGGCGACCTCCTCGTTGGTGAACATCTCCCGGTCCGGCCGCCGCACGACGTGGAACAACGTGTCGATCTTCCCCGCGAGCGTCGTCGGTCCGGCGGGTGCTTCGCCGTGTGCCACCTGTACGAACCCCCTCGATCGATACAAACCCCGCTTGCCCCGATACCGCGACCATGCTAGTCGATGAGACGTCAGCGGTTGTGAACCATCTTGCAGGTCTTGTCAGCCAGGATGAATTGATTTACGTTCCGAACGGGTCAGAACACTGGCTCTCTTCGATCCCTCCCACCCTTCGGAGGAAAACACATGCCCACTGCCACCATGAATGTTCGCGACGCGCTGCGGATGGACGTCGTCACCGGCGGCGCCAAGATGAACGTCCGTGACGCGCTCAAGGCCGAGGTCGTCACCGGCGGCTTCACGATGAACGTCCGCGACGCGCTCCAGGCGGAGGTCGTCACCGGCGGCGCCAAGATGAACGTCCGCGACGCCCTCCGGGCCGAGGTCGTCACCGGCGGCTTCACCATGAACGTCCGCGACGCCCTCCAGGCGGAAGTCGTCACCGGCGGCTTCACGAAGAACGTCCGCGACGCGCTCCGGGCCGAGGTCGTCACCGGCGGCTTCACGATGAACGTCCGCGACGCCCTGGCCATGAACGTGCGGGACGCCCTGGCCATGAACGTCCGCGACGCGCTCGCCATGAGCGTCGTCACCGGCGGCTGACCGAGGCCGTCGGCATCGACAAGCACGGTTGGTAACTGCTGATCCCGGCCCGGCCCGGGGCGTTGGAAGACCTCCACGCCCGGGTCGGGCCGGTGCGGCACCGGGGCTCGCCGAGCCGTCAGCTGAGGTGAATCGCGAGTGCGCCCGCGGCGCGCCGGCTCCGCTGTGCGGATCGCCCCGTCTATGCCGTGAGACATCCATTGCTGTGGCTTGGCCGGTCTGGGAGACTTCGTGATCGAGGCGGCGATCGCCGCCGACCCGGTCGGCACGGCTGGCACGACCAGCGCCGAAACCTGTTGGCACCAGGCCATTGACATCCCGCGACCGATCCTGGTACGCGGTGGTGGACCTGGTCCGTCCCGCCCCTGCCCGCTGTCGAACCGCCCCGCTCCGGCGCGAGCCGGGCCGGCGCCCGGCACCGGGGGCTCCGCTTCCCGCGGCGGCCGCGTGTTCGCGGCGGCCCGCGACCGGCCTCGGCACCATGACAACTGATGTGAATAAGTGAGTTCACTCCATTCACTTCAGTTTACAGACGGCGCTGTGACCAGTAATGTCGAGGGCTGATGTAGTGCGAACGTACGTGTCAGGGAAAGCGGATCGAGATCCATGACTGAACGCCTGACCCTGCGCCAGCGCAGGATCGGAGCGGCGTTGCGAGCACACCGCGTCGCCGCCGGGCTCACCCTGGAACGGGTCGCCCGCAAACTCACCCCCGCGGACGCGATGTCCGCGGCGAAGATCTCCCGGATCGAGAACGGACAGTACGCGGTCAACCCGCACGACGTCCGGGCCCTGTGCCGGGTCTACGACCTGGAACCGAAGGTCACCGACGAACTGGTCGAGCAGGCGTCGCAGGCCCTGCGGCGCGGCTGGTGGCAGGAGGGGGAGGCCGGCTCGCTGCCGGCGCCGCTGCAACGGTATCTGGAGTACGAGGACACCTGCGTCGAGATCGACGTCTTCGCCCCGGTGTTCATCCCGGACATCCTGCAGACCGCCGCCTACACCAGGATGCTGATCGCCGGGCTGTGGCCGGACAAGCAGCCGGGGGAGCGCGCCGCGCTGGCCTCGGTGCTCACCCGGAGGCAGTCCCGGTTCGCGGTCGACGAGGGGCCGAAGGTCCAGGTCGTCCTCGACGCCCACGCCGTCCTGCGGTCCTGGGGGGACCGCTCGGTCGCGGTCCGGCAGGCCGCGTACCTGCTGGAGGCGTCCCGCCATCCCCGGACCGAGGTCCGGGTCATCCCAGATGGGAGGGTCTACCCGGGTGCGCATACCGGGTTCACGTTAATGACGCTGGGCGCCGGCGCCAGGAAGTCCGAGCACGTCGGCTTCGTCGGCGGCGTCGTCGGCTGGTGCAAGGTGGACGGCGTCGACGAGATCGACCGCTACGCGCAGACCTTCGAACAACAGCGGACCGCGGCCCTCGGGCCGGACGAGACCAGGCGGTGGCTGCGGCTGGCCATCAAGAGCATGGGCGGCGTCGGATGACCCCCACATATCCGAGGACCGCCGAAGCGGCCGGGCCCGAGCAGGCCTCCCGCCACGTCGTGGAAGTGCCCTTCGAGGGCGACGGTGCCGGAATCGGTGCCCTGAACTGGGGCCAGCAGCATATTCTCGGCGCGATCCGGAACCTCGGCTCGCCGATGAACATGTGCGCCATCCGCGAGCTGGACCCTACTGCCTCCGTTCAGGACTTCGCCGAGGAGCTGCGTTTCTATCTGAACCGTTTCCAGGCCATGCGCACGCTGCTGCGCTTCAGCCCGGATGCCCCACCGGTTCAGGAAGTCTTCGCGGCCGGGCAGGCGCTCATCCAGATCGTCGACGTGCCGCCCGGCGGCGACGCCGCCGCGGTGGCGGCCGAGCTCGTCAGCGAGCACGAGGAGCTCTCCTTCGACGACGAGAACGAGCTGCCGATCCGGATGCTGCTGGTGCGGCGGGACGGGGTGCTGACGCACCTGGTGACGGTGCTGAACCACTTCGCCACCGACGGCGCGGGCGCGTTCGCCATGTACGACGACTATACGAAGCGCGATCCGGCGACCGGCGAGGTGCCGTACCCGGTGCAGAACCATCCCCTGGATCTGACCGCGCACCAGAACAGCCCGTCCGGGCGCAAGCAGAGCGACGCGTCGCTGCGGTACTGGCGCAGAGAACTGATGACGCTGCCCAAGCGGGGCGAGAACGGGAGGGGCGAGCGCGAGGCGGTCGAGCGGGCCGGCGCGCGCTACCGGCGCGTGTCGCTGCGCTCGGTGCCGATGATGATGGGCGCCACCCGCATCGCGCACCGGCTGGAGTGCGACGTCAGCGCCGTGCTGCTGGCGTTGTTCTCGACGGCGCTGGTCCGGATCACCGGCGACCGGCTGGCGGCGGCGCAGATGCTCGTCAGCAACCGGTTCCGGCCGGGGATGGCGGACATCGTCGGGAACGTCAGCCAGACCGGGCTGTTCGTGGTCGACGTCGCCGACGCCACGATCGACGAGGTGGTGGAGCGGGCCCAGCGCGCCGTCACGCGGACCTATAAGTACGCGTACTTCGATCTGACCGAGTGGCAGGAGCTGTTGGCCGAGGTCGAGCGGGAGCGCGGCGAGCCGTTGTCGCTGTGCTATTACAACGACCGGCCTTCGCAGCGCAGCGGAACGGCTCCGGGGACGGAGCCGAGCGTCGCGGAGGTCAAGGCGGCCGCGAGCGTCGAGACGCCGGCGACGTGGATGGAGCTGCCGTTCTTCAACGAGCGGCTGATGGTGACCATCGACATCGTCGACGGGGTCGGGGACGCGGTTCCGCTGCTGGTCTACGCCGACACCTGGTTCGTCGCGCCGGAGGAGATGGAAGGGCTGGCGCGGCTGATGGAGTCGCTGGCGGTCGAGGCCGGATGCGACCCCGGGGTGCGGACGGGAGTGTGACGGCGGAAGGCCGGTCGCGGACCCAGAAGCCTGGGTCCGCGACCGGCCTTCCGCTCTCAGTTCGTTGTCCTCAGTCGATCGCTTCCAACCCGGCGATCTCCAGCAGGGTCCTCTGCAAGCTCTCCAGGAACCGCCGCACCGTCTCCTGGTCCAGGTCCGGCCGGTTGTGCCGGACGATGCAGTCGACCGTGTCGATCCCCCGCACGATCAGGTAGAACCCGGGCCCGAAGTTCCTCGCCGGCGGCGCGAACTCGATCGCCGACGGCCGCTGTTCGGGGCGCGGCGCGAATCCGGGGGGCGCCAGGATGGTGTTGAGGTTGTAGCCCTGGTCCACCGGCGGCTCGGCCTGCTCGAAGTACTCCTCGCGGAAGCGCAGCACCGCGTCCGGGTCGCAGATGCCGTTCTTCAGCCCGGTCAGCGCCTTGCCGTGGACCTTCGCGACCAGCTCCGGGAGCGTCTCGCCGCCGTCGAAGTCGAGCAGGATCGGCGCCCACTGGGTCAGCGACGTCACCACTCCGGCCAGGACGGAGTCGAAGCGGTTCGCCGAGACCATCAGGATCAGCGCCGCCGAGCTCCCCATCACCTCCCGCACCGCGTGGTAGTACGCGGCCAGCACCACCGTCGACACGCTGACCTCCAGCCGCGCCGCGCTGGCGTGCAGGTCCTCCAGCGGGATGCCGGTGGTGAGGATGGCGCCCTGCATCATGTCGGTGAGCTCGGCGACCGCCGGGCGGCGCGGCGCGGCCTCCAGGGTGCGGCGCCAGTGGCGCTCGGCGGCGCGCAGCCGGTGCGCGCCCGCGCCCTGCTGGTCCAGCGCCATCGCGATCGGTTGCCCGGACGGCGGCGGCAGTTCCTCGCCGGCCAGGAGGGCGTGGAAGTCGTCCTGCATGATCAGGGACGCGGCGCCGTCGGCGGCGATGTGGTGCACGATGCACAGGACGTGCTTGGGCGCGCCGTCCTCGGTGAAGACCCAGGCCCGCCAGGGGATGCCGTGGTGGATGTCCAGCACTTCCTGGGACTTGGCGGTCATCAGCGCGGGCAGCTCGGCGACGTCGGCCACGCCGCGCTCCACGCGGTCGAGCACTTCCTTCGCGTCCTGCGCCGCGAGGAACTGCAACGGCGCGCCGGACTCGTCGACCACGTAGTTGGTCCGCAGGGACTCGTGCCGCATGGCCAGGTCGCCCAGCGCCCGCCAGACGTCCTCCACGCCGCACTCGACGCGGACGTCCCACACCAGCGGCTGGAGGTTCGCTTCCCACAGCCGCTCCGGCGCCATCCGCTCGACGTCGCGGTACACCGACAGCTGGCCGATCGTCATGGGGTACGTCGTCGTATCCACCGGACTCCTATTCGCTGGTGCTGGTCTCTGGTGAGAGGACCCCGGTCGGGTAGCCGGGGTCGAAGGCGGCGCCCAGGAGGATCTCCTCCATGGACCGCAGGATCGCCACCTGCTCGCCCGGCGACACGGCTTGGGTGTCCGCGCGCAGGGTGAGGTTGACGGTGTCCGGGCTGGCGTTGACGTCCAGGTAGGCCTTGACGTCGGGGGAGTTCGAGCGGATGCCCCAGGTCAGCCGGGACAGGGGCAGCGCGTCCCACATCTGCTCGGCGGTGGGGGCCTCGTCGGCGTCCTTCGCGGCGGAACCGGCGGAACCGGCGGAACCGGCGGAACCGGCGGAACCGGCGGAACCGGCGGAACCGGCGGAATCGCCGGACGCGTCCGCGGCGGTCGGCGGGGCCAGGGCCCGGCGCCGGTCGTTGAAGTAGCAGTTCAGGTCCAGCGCGGCGCCCCGGTCCTTCTCCACCCGCTCCCGCAGCTCGGCCAGGCGGCGCGGGTCGTAGTAGGCGTTCTTCCCGGTGGCGATCTGCGCCTGCCAGGCCCGTTGCACGGCCTCGTCGAAGGTGCACCCGGCGACGTCGACCACGCACAGCCCGGGCTGCGCCACGACGCTCACCGAGGGGCCGAACTCCGGCCGGAAGCGGTTGCTGACCACCATCCGGATCACGCTCGGGCTGACGCCGGTGACCCGGGCCAGGGCCACGGCGTAGGCGGCCAGCAGCACCGGCCCGCTGCCCAGCCCGGTGCGCTCGCTGACCGACCGCACGGCCAGATGCGCGGCCCGGGAGTCGTAGGTGGCGTCCCACCAGCGCTGGTCCTGCTCCGGGTGCGGTCCGTTGAACCGCCGCGTGGGGATCTTGCGCATCCAGTTCTCCCAGAACCGCAGCGAGGCCTCGCCGGCCCGCATCGCGGCCGGGGTGCGCTGCTTGCGGGCCAGGTCCCGGGGCTGGATGCCGGTGCGCGGCCCGAGCGCCTCCCCGGTCGCCGGGTCCAGGTGGACCAGGTCGCCGACCAGGGCCTCGAAGCCGTAGGCGTCGATCACCATGTGCGGATACATGGCCACGAAGTGGTCCGGCACGCCGTCCTTGCGGATCACCGCCATCCGGACCGGCCAGTCCTCGGCGATGTCGAAGGGCTCGAACTCGTAGCGGGCCCGGATCGCCTCGGCCTGCTCGGCGGCGTCCTCCCCGGGCTCCAGGTCGTAGACCTCCAGGCCCACCTCGCCGGTGGCGGACAGGACCTGGGCCGGGTGCCCTTCGGAGTCGGTGCGGATCCGGGTGCGCAGCGACTCGTGCCGCCCGACGATGAAGGAAAGCAGCCCCCGCAGGTACTCCAGCGTGGTGCCCGGCTCCAGCTCCATCGCGCCGCCGACCATGAACGGCGAGCTGAACCCCTGCATCGCCCGCCAGACGGTCCACATCCCCCAGGTGAGCTCCTCGGTGCCGGAGCCCTCGCCGGAGAACGGGACCATGATCGTGTGCTGCCGCATCGCCGTTTCACCCTCCACGGGTCGCGGGTGATACCCGCTGCTGTCCGGGTTCTGCCATGTTCTGCCATGGCCGGACGGGCGGCGGCCGGGCCCGGTCGGGGCCGGGCCGCCGCTCGTCTCGGGGTCGAACTGCCGGCCGGAGCCGCCTAGGCGGCCGGAGCCGTCTGCGCCGCTTCCGCCGCTTCCGCCGCTTCCGTTGCCGGAGCCTCCGGTGCCGCCTCCGCCGCCGGGGCCGCCTGCTGCGCGGCGAACCAGTCGATGGTCGCCGCCAGCCCCTTGTCCAGGTCCACCACCGGGGCCCAGCCGAGCACCGCCGCGGCCCGCCCGATGTCCGGGCGCCGCAGGTCCGGGTCGTCGCCGGGCCGCGGCACGAACCGGGTCGGGGCCGCCGAGCGGCACAGGTCGCGGACCCGCTCGGCCAGCTCCAGGATGCTCATCTCGGCCGGGTTGCCGATGTTGATCGGCCCCGGGTGCCCGGCGCGCGCCGCGGCCAGGATCCCGGCCACGGTGTCGTCGACGTAGCACAGCGAGCGGGTCTGCGACCCGTCGCCGGCCACCGTGATCGGCAGCCCGGCCAGCGCCTGGGTGATGAAGGTGGGCACCGCCCGGCCGTCCAGCGGCCGCATCCGCGGGCCGTAGGTGTTGAACAGCCGCACGATCACGGTGTCGAACCCCAGGTGCGCGCGGTGCGTCGCGGTCAGTGCCTCGGCGAAGCGCTTGGCCTCGTCGTACTGGCTGCGCGGACCGATCGGGTTGACGTTGCCCCAGTAGGACTCGACCTGCGGATGCACCTTCGGGTCGCCGTAGACCTCGGAGGTGGAGGTCAGCAGGAACCGCGCCCCCTTGCGCCCGGCCAGCTCCAGCGCGTGCAGCGTGCCGTGCGCGCCGGCCTTCAGCGTGGCCAGCGGATGCCGCGCGTAGTCGTGCGGCGAGGCCGGCGAGGCCAGGTGGAACACCGCGTCCACCGGCCCCGCCACGTCGAAGGGTTCGTTGACGTCGACGGCCAGCAGCTCGAAGCCGGGGTCGCCGGCCAGGTGCGCGACGTTGTCCGGGGAGCCGGTGAGGAAGTTGTCGACGCAGACCACCGCCGCGCCGCCGTCCCGCAGCCGGTCGCACAGGTGCGACCCCACGAACCCGGCGCCGCCGGTGACCACCGCGCGGCGGATCTCCAGCGGCGTCCCGGCTTCCTCCTGCGACCCGGTCCGATCGCCGCTCATGACTCGCGCAGGGAACGGCCGGTCTTGGTCAGGAACACGTCGTCCAGCGTCGGCCGGTGCACCTCGATGGTGGAGGTGGCGATGCCGGCCTCCTCCAGCGTGCGCATGACCAGCGGCACCGCGGTCTCCCCGGCCTCCACCGCCAGCCGGACCCGGCCGCCGTCGCGGGTCTCCACCGGACCGGTCAGATAGGACTGCCCGGCGAGGATCTCGGTGGCCTTCTCGGCGAACTCCTCGCCGACGCCGACCGTGACCACGTCGCCGGAGATCTCCCGCTTCAGCGCCTCCGGCGTGCCCTCGGCCACCACCTCGCCGCCGTCGATGATGGCGATCCGGTCGCAGAGCGCGTCGGCCTCCTCCAGGTAGTGCGTGGTGAGGAAGACGGTCATGCCCTCGGTGCGCAGCCGCCGCACCTCGTCCCACATGTGGGCGCGGCTCTGCGGGTCCAGGCCCGAGGTCGGCTCGTCCAGGAACACCACCCTCGGCTCGTGGATGATGCCCAGGGCGATGTCCACGCGCCGGCGCTGGCCGCCGGAGTAGGTCTTGCACGGCCGGTCGGCGTACTCGGTGAGCTGGAAGGCCTCCAGCGCCACCGTGGCCCGCCGCATGGCCTCGGCCTTGCTGATGCCGTGCATGCGGGCCTGCAGGATGAGCTCCTCGCGCGCCGTGGCGTCGTCGTAGGTGCTGCCGCCCTGCGCGATGTAGCCGATCGCCTCGCGCACCCTGGCCTGCTGGGTCCGCAGGTCCGCGCCGGCGATGGTGGCCTCGCCGGCGTCCGGCGGGATCAGCGTGGACAGCATCCGCAGGGTGCTGGTCTTGCCGGCCCCGTTCGGGCCGAGGAAGCCGAAGATCTCGCCCTCGGCGACGTCCAGGTCGACCCCGCGCACCGCCTCGACCGTGGTGGTCTTGCGCTTGGTGCGGGTCTCGTAGGTCTTCTTCAGACCTCTGGTCTGGATGATGGTCATCGTGTGTCCCCCTTCCTTAACGGACCGAGCGGGCGAACTTGCGGCCGGACCAGGTGATGGTCACCAGGGCCAGGGCGGCCAGCATCAGGGCGGCCTTCCAGACCGAGGAGTCCGTGGCGTGCCCGGTGAACAGCGCGCGCATGCCGGTGACCGACCAGTTGAAGGGGTTGCCGTTGGCCGCGTCGCGCAGCCACAGCGGCGCCAGCGCGATCGGCAGCAAGGTCCCGGACAGCAGCATCAGCGGCTGCGCGATGTTGTTGATCAGCTGGCCCATCACCGCCGGGTTCTTGATCTTCAGCGCCACCCCGTAGGAGAAGGAGGAGCTGGTCAGCGAGATCAGGGCCAGGATGCCGTAGCCGATCAGCAGGTTCGGGATCGCCACGGTGAGCCCGAAGATCAGCGACAGCACCACGATGATCACCGCCTGGATGACCAGCACCACCACGTCCCGCAGGCTGCGTCCGAGCAGCAGCGCCACTCGGCTCACCGGGGTCACCCGGGCCCGCTCGACGATCCCGGCGGCCAGGTCCCGCAGCAGGTCGAAGCCCACGTACAGGCCGCCGGCCAGGGCCAGCGCGACCAGCATGCCGGGCACGTAGATGCGGTAGGCGTCGGCCTGCGAATGCGCGCCCATCGGCGCCAGCGCCGGCTTGAGCAGCGGTGCGAACAGCAGCAGGTAGACCACGGGCTGGGAGACCCCGAGCAGGACCCACAGCGGCGAACGCCACATCAGCATGATGTTGCGTTGGAAGATCAGCCAGATGTCACGCAGGACTTTCAAGGGGTTCCCTCACTCTCTCGGCGAGACGCGTCAGATGGGCGGCCGCCGTCCCGGCGCCGCCGGCGGCGGCGAACGAATCGCGGATCCGGGCCGCGGCCCGGCGCGGCTCCGGGTCGTCGAGCACGGCGTGCAGCGCGGCCCGCAGCGCCTCGGGCCGCACCCGGGCGAAGCTCACCCGGCGCCCGGCCCCGGCGGCCTGGACCTGCGCCGCGTTGATCGGCTGGTCGCCCTTGATCGGGGCGATCACCAGCGGCACGCCGTGCGCCAGTGCCTCGCAGACGGTGTTCAGCCCGCCGTGCGAGACCACCGCGTCCAGGCGCGGCATCAGCTCCAGCACCGGCACGCGGGTGCGGACCAGGATGTGCTCCGGCGGGTCCGGGACGGTGTCCGGATCCGCGGTCAGGATCGCCTGCACCCGGTCGCCGAGCGGTCGTAGTGCCTCGACGGCGCGCTGGTAGAAGCCGTGCGAGGCCTCCGCCGAGAGCGTGCCCATCGAGACCAGCACGTGCCGCCGGTCCGGGTCCAGCCAGTCCATCGGGAACTCGCGGTCCGGCGGGCGCGCCGTCAGTGCCGGCCCGACCAGCACCGCGTTGTCCGGCCAGGCCAGCGGCCCGGTCAGCGCCGCGCCGGTGAACGACACCAGCAGGTGCGGCGAGAAGCGCAGATCGTGCGGCGGCTCCCCGGGCAGCCCAGCGCTGGTCCACATCGCCGCCAGATGGCCCTGGATCCAGGCCTCCACCTTCGGCAGCGCGCGGTAGGGCCGGGTCAGCTCCATGGTGGTCGGCGCCATCGACGCCCACGGCAGTCCGTACCGGTGCGCGACCAGCGCCCCGGCCACCGCGTGCTGGTCGACCGCGAGCACGTCCGGCTCGAACGCCCGCACCGCCTTGTCGACGCCCTTCAGCGACACCCGGCAGTGCGGGACGATGTACTCCTCCCAGCGGGTCTTCGCCGCCGCCATCCCGCGGTCGGCCTGGCGCCGGTGCGGCCGCAGCGGGATCTGCTGGATCACCGCCTCCGGGCCGACCAGCGGCCGCAGATAGGACTCCGAACCGGCCCAGGCCACGTCGTGGCCCTGCGCGCTCAGCGTCTTGGCCACCGCCGCCATCGGGTTCACGTGCCCGGTCAGCGGCAGGCTGACGAACAGGAACCGGCTCATTCCGGCTCGTCACCCACCGTCGCCCGTTGTGCGGACGCGTCGCGTCGCGCCTCCGTGGCGGCCTGCCCGGGTCCGGCGCCGTCGCGGTGCGCGGCGACGAAGGCCGCGACGTCGCCGACGGTGAACGCGATGATCTCGTCCACGCCCAGGCCCGAGACGTGCCCGACCAGGTCCACCCGGTCGCCGTAGCGGGCCTGAAGGGCCCGGCTCACCGCGGCCAGCTCCACGCTCTCCAGCTCCAGGTCGCCGTCCAGGGTGGTGGCCGCGGTGATGCCCACGCTCCACGCGTCGTCCTGGTCCAGCACCGTCTGCAAGGTCTCGACCACCTCGGCCAGGGTCTGCGGGCTGGCGGCGGCCTCGGCCGGCTTCACCGCGCGCACCGCGCCGTAGGTCATGACGCCGGTGTCGAAGCCCTTCTTCATCAACGGCCCGGCATAGAAGAACCCGAGCACGTCCGCTCCGCGCTCGCGCGCCAGCTCCACCATCGTGGCCCGGCCGTGCTCCGGCTTCTTCACCAGGGCGAACTCCGGATCCCAGGAGTTGGCCACCGCGCGGCTCCAGTCCACCGAGGCCACCTCGGCGAAGCCGGCGGCCGCGGCGAGCCGCTCGTGCTCCTCCAGCGAGGAGAAGCTCGGCATCACCTGGTGCTTCAGGATCAGGTCGACGAGGTTCTGCTCGTCGGCGTCCAGCGCGCCGTCGCGCACCGACCAGGTGGCGATCGCCAGCCGGCCGCCGGGCCGCAGCAGCCGCCGGGCCTCGGCGAAGAACGCCACCCGGTCCTCGATGTGCATCAGGCTCTCCACGGCCCAGATCACGTCGAACGACTCGTCGGGGAACCCGGTGCTCAGCGCGTCCAGCTGGTGGAACTCGGCACGGTCGCCGAGCCCGGCCTCCCGTGCCTTCTCGCCGGCGCGCGCCGCCTGCTGCGCGCTCAGCGTCACGCCCACGACCGAGCAGCCCAGCGGCCCGGCCAGGTACAGCGCCGGCCCGCCGATGCCGCAGCCGACGTCCAGCACGTGCGCGCCCGGCGGCACCGCCGCGTAGGCGACGAGCTCCCGCACCAGCCGGTCGGTCGCCTCGTGGCGGTCCGCGCCGTCGGCGCCCGGGCGCTCGCCCTCGTCCCAGAACCCGTGGTGCACGTGCTCGCCCCACAGCTCCTCGTACAGGTCGAGCGTCGTGTCGTAATAGCGCTCGACCGCCGTGTTCATGTCAGCTTTCACCAATGCTCCAAGCTCCAATGAATGCACGCGATAATGAGGGCTGAACGATCGGCAAAGACGCTAGCTCCGCCGCTCGACGATGGTCAATCCTGAAATTTTGCAGGCCTCAAAGGGTTGATTTCACAACCCTGACCAGCACCTTTCACTGGATCTTGGCGCGCTGCTTGACGATCGGTCAACGGAGAGCCAAAGCTTGCCGAGCGCCCTGGCGAACGGATCCGGCAATACGGAGTCCGGCTATCTCCCCCAGGGGTTCCGTTCGGCGATTCTCCCTTTTCTTTTTCTCTTTTCTCCTGCGCGGAGGTGATCGGCGATGGCGGCGGGAATCCAGATTCCGACCGATCCGGGCTGGGTCGACGAGGTGCTGTTGGCCGGCCCGGGCGACCAGGTGTGCCTGGTGCTCGCCGAGCCGGTGGACCGCACGACCCTGCGACGCCTGGTCGCGCAGCGGCAGGCGGCGCTGAGCGAGGCCGGCCTGCGGGCCGGCGGCTCGGTCGCGCTGTGCCTGCCGCCGTCGCTGGCGTTCATCACGAACCTGCTGGCGGTGTGGCGCCTGGGCGCCCGCGCCACGCTGCTGGACCACCGGCTGACCGCCTTCGAGATCGACCAGGCCCTGCAGCGGCTGGCGCCGCAGCTGGTGGTCTCGGTCGCGCAGGCCAGCGGGGGTGCGCTGCGGGCCTTCCAGGAAGTGCGCGAGCAGATCGCCGCGCATCCCGGCGGCCGGCCCTCCGACACCCCGCACGCGCTGGTCCAGCTCAGCTCCGGGTCCACCGGGCCGTCCAAGTCCATCGGCCGCAGCGCCTCGGACCTGATCGCCGAGATCGACCGCTACCTGAAGATCGACGGCGTGCCGCGCGGCGGCGAGCGGATCGTCTCGATGGCCTCGATGGTGCACGTGCTGGGCCTGGTCGGCGGGCTGCTCTACGGCCTGCACGCCGGCGTGCAGCTGGTGCTGCCGGAGCGGATGACCGCCGACGCCATCCTGGCCGCGGTCGCCGCCGGTCCCGAGCCCACCACCCTGCTGGGCGTCCCGTTCCACATCGAGCTGCTGGCCGCGGTCGCCGAACCGCCCCGGCTGCCGCAGCTGACCGGCATGACCACCGGCGGCGAGCTGGTCCGGGCCCAGGTGCACGACGCCTTCGTCGACCGCTACGGGATCCGGCTGGGCAACATGTACGGGATGACCGAGCTCGGCGTCATCGGCACCGACCTGTTCGGCGCGCACCGCCCGGCGATCGCCCCGGCCCCCGGCATGACGCTGCGCGAGGCCGACGGCGAGCTGCACATCGCGATGGAGCACTCGCCCTACGTCGGCCTGGTCGACCCGGCCCGCTGGTCCGACGGCTGGCTGCACACCAAGGACGCCGGCAGCGTCGATCCGGACACCGGACTGGTGCGGATCCGCGGCCGCCGCGACTCGCAGGTCTCGATCGGCGGCCTGAAGGTCGACCTGAGCGAGGTCGAGCACACCCTGGCCGGACTGCCCGGCGTGGCCGGCGCGGTCGTCGTGTACGGCAAGGCGATCGAGGCCTACGTGGTCCTGGAGGAGTCGGCCGCTCTGGACGCGGTCCAGCAGCGGCTGAACGAGCGGGTGGCCGCCTACAAGCGGCCGCGCGCCTGGCACGTCGTCGACAAGCTGCCGCGCACCGCGACCGGAAAGCTCGTGCGGGACCAGGGCGTGCTCGCCACCGTCCCCAGTAACGGAAGGAACTGAGGAGTTCATGACGTCGCATGACGAGATCAAGGCGTTCGCGTTCGAGGCGCTGAAGGAGATGAACTACGACACCTCCGGCTTCGACGGCGAGACGCTGCTCGGGCCGGCCGGCGTGGACCTGGAGTCCCTGGCCCTGGCCGAGCTGGGCGTGCGCCTGGAGGAGCGGTTCGGCATCCGGTTCAGCGACGACGAGCTCGACGAGATCGCCGCGCTGACCATCGACGAGTTCTGCGCCACCGTCGCCGCCCGGCTCGCGACCGCCACCACGTCGGGCTGACCCGTGGACGAGGCGTCCGAGCCGTATCGCGCCGAGGTGGTGGCGATGCTGGCGACCTACGGCGAGCGGCAGCCCGAGGAGGTCCCGGAGAGCGTGGACTCCCTGGAGCTGGCCTGGCTCATCCACCAGATCGAGGAGCGCTACGGCAAGCCGTTCGACGTCGACGACGACACGCTCGCGCGGATGACCACGGTGGCCGGCGCGAGCGCGGTGCTGCGCGAGCTCGGGTACGGAGCGGCGGCGTGAGCGCAGGCGGGACCGCGGTGCGGGCCGGCCGGACCCGCCGCGGCCCCCGCGAGGTGGTGGTCGGCGCGATGTCGGTGTTCAGCGCCTTCGGCGCCGGCGTCGAGCCGCTGCTGGCCGCGGTGTCCGCCGGCACCCCCGGCTTCGCGCCGGTCGAGCGGTTCGACGTCGGGACGCGGCGGGCGAAGGTGGCCGCCGCGGCGCCCGGATCCCCGGACCTGGTCCGGGAGCTGGTGCGGGCCGTCGACGAGGTCTGCGACTTCGAGCGCGACGGCACCCGGCTGTTCCTGGCGCTGCACGGCGACCCCGCGTTGGCGCGGTCGCCGGAGACGGCGCGCACCGACGCCTTCGCGCAGCGGATCGCCGCCGAGTGCGGCCTGGCCGGCGCGCGGGCGTACACCTCGGCGTGCGTCGCGGCCAGCACCGCCGTCGCCGACGCCGCCGCGCTGATCGCGCACGGCCGGGCGGACCGGGTCGTGGTCGCGGCCGGCTACCTCGTCGAGCCCGACCAGTACGCGCTGTTCGACGCCGGGCGCGCCCTGGCCGCCGACGGCCAGGTGCGGCCGTTCAGCACCGGCCGCGGCGGGCTGCTGCTCGGCGACGCGGTCGGCGCGGTGGTGCTGGAGGCGGCCGGGACCTCCGGGTCCGAGCCGCTGGCCCGGCTGGCCGGCTGGGGCCGCGCCGGCGACGCCTACCACGTCTGCAAGCCCCGGCCCGACGGCCTCGGACTGGCCCGCGCGATCACCGACGCCCTCGACCGCGCCGGCCTGCGGCCCACCGACATCGGCTACGTCAACGCCCACGGCTCCGGCACCAAGCAGAGCGACGCGGCCGAGACCGCCGCCCTGTACGCCGCGCTCGGCGACGCCGCCGACAAGATCCCGGTCAGCTCCACGAAGTCCATCCACGGCCAGGCCCTGGAGGCCGGCGCGCTGCTGGAGCTGATCGTCACCATTGCCGCGCTGCGCGCCGGACGGCTGCCGGTCAACGCCGGATTCCTCGGCGCCGACGACGACTGCCGCCTGGACCTGGTCCTGGAACCGGCCGCCGCCGCCCTCACGCACGCCCTGACCTTGAACGTCGCCTTCGGCGGCGCGAACACCGCACTCCTGGTAGGTGCGCCATGAACACGAAGAACGCGGGCGCCTCGGCGAACCGCGCGAATCCGGACCCGACCCTGGTCTGCGGAACCGCCGACCAACCGACCCGCCGCGCCGGCGGATTCCCGGTCCGCCAGGCCTCGACTGGCGCGAACGTCGCGTTGGGGGACGCGGAGACTGCGTTGCTGGCAGGTGCGCCGTGAGCAGGCGATACAGGACGCTGATCCGGCGGAACCAGGACTCGCGATGCGGGTCCGGGCCGGCCGCGACCGAGCAGTTGCTGGCAGGTGCGCCATGAGCACCATGGACCATGCCGCCGTCGTCACGACGGTCGCCGCTTCGGAGCCGTCGGCCGTCATCGCGGTCGCGCCGGTGGATGACACCATCACTGTCATCCCGGTCGCGCCGGCGACGGAAGTCGCGGTCTCGGTGGAAGTCGCGGTCGCCACAGAGGTCGCAGTCTCCACAGAGGCCGGCCTGATCGTCGTCGCCGAAGCGCGCTGGCCGGAGTCGGAGCACGACCTGGCTCCGCCCCCGTTGCCGGGTTTCATCGTGTCCTCCTTCAGTCCGATGGCCGCCGAGGCCGCGGCGCGGTGCCTGAGCCGTCGCCCCGTCGGCTCGGCCGGTGCTTCGCTGACCGCCGTCGTCATCGTCAGCTCCCGCGGCGATCTGCACAGCGCGGCTCATGTCGCGGCGGCGGTCGACACCGGCGGGCCGCTCGGGCCGCTGCTGTTCTTCCAGTCCGTGCCCAACGCCGTCGCCGGCCACATCGCCGCCCGGTGGAGCCTCACCGGTCCGGTGGTCTGCGTCGCCGACCGGGCCTCGGCGCTGGAGGCCGCCGCGCTGCTCGTCGAGGACGGCGACGCCGAGGAGGCGCTCGTCCTGCACGTGGAGCAGGGTGCCCGCGACCACGCGCACGCCGTCCTGCTCCGCGCCCCGTCCCCAGGAGGCCAGCCATGACCCGCCCCGAGGTCGTCGTCACCGGCATGGGCATGGTGACGCCGGTCGGCACCAGCGCCGTCGAGGTGCACGCCGCCATGTGCGAGGGCCGCTCCGGCCTGCGCCGCCCGCCCGAGGGCCACCCGGTCGGGGACGCGCTGGAGGTCGGCGGGTTCGGGCCGGCCATCGATCCGGTCAGCCTGCTGCCGGCCACCGAGGCGCGCGTCGTCGACCGCTACATCGTGCTGGCGCTCCAGGCCGCCGCCGACGCCCTCGCCGACGCCGACCTCGACGTCGCGCGGGACGTGGACCCGTACCGGATCGCCTGCATCCTCTCCGGCACCGGCGGCCTGGCGACGCTGGAGGCGCAGGTGGTGCTGCGCACCGTCAAGGGCCGCCTGGGCGTCAGCCCCTACCTGCTGCCCGGCATGCTGCCGAACATGGGCGCGGCCCGGGTCGCCATCAAGTACGGCATCCGCGGCTACGTCTCCTCCAGCGGCACCGCCTGCGCGGCCGGCGGCCAGGCCATCGGCGAGGCGCTGCGGCTGCTGCGCGGCGGCGAGGCCGACGTGGTGGTGGCCGGGTGCAGCGAGGCCCCGCTGTTCCCGACCCTGGCCGACACCTTCGGCAATGCCCGGGCGCTGGCCCGCGGCTGGGCCGAGGATCCGACCGGCGCCTCCCGGCCCTTCGACCGGCGCCGCAACGGCCTGGTCCTGGGCGAGGGCGCCGGGGTGTTCGTGCTGGAGCGCAAGGACTTCGCCGACGCCCGCGGCGCCGCGGCCCACGCCGACGTGCTGGGCTGGGGCGTCACCAACGACGCGCACCGCCCGACCACGCCCCGCCCGGACGGCGAGGGTGCCAAGGAGGCCATGCGGCAGGCGCTGCGGGACTCCGGCCTGGCGCCGTCGGACATCGGGTACCTCAACGCGCACGGCACCAGCACCAAGCTCGGCGACGCCGCCGAGGCGCTGGCCATCCGGACCCTGTTCGGCGCCGACGCGCCCCCGGTCAGCTCCACCAAGGCGGTGACCGGCCACATGCTCGGCGCCTCCGGGGTGGTGGAGTCCGGGGTCTCGATCCTGGCCCTGCGCACCGGGCAGCTGCCGCCCACCCACAACCTCGACGATCCCGACCCCGACTGCGAGCTCGACCACATCCGCAAGGACCCCCGCGCGGCCGCCGTCGAGCACGTCATGTCCAACTCCTTCGGGTTCGGGGGCCACAACGTCAGCGTCGTCTACGGCCGGCCCAGCACCCGTCGGACCCACCCGGCATAGCGGAAGGCGAGAAGGAATGGACATCCTCGGCATCGACCATGTCGAGTTCTACGTGGGGGACGCGAGACAGTCCGCGTTCTTCCTGTGCACGGCGTTCGGATTCCATCTCGTCGGCCACGGCGGCCCGGAGACCGGTCTGGACGACCAGCGCACGCTGCTGCTGAGCCACGGCGACAGCCGGGTTCTGCTGACCTCCGCGCTCAGCGGCGCGCACCCGGCCGACGGCTACGTCTCCCGCCACGGCGACGGCGTCGCGGTGATCGCCTTCGCCGTCCAGGACGCGGTGGCCTGCTACGAGCAGGCGGTGGCGGCCGGCGCGGCCTCGGTGGAGCCGCCCCGGGTCTTCAAGGACGAGCAGGGCTCGGTGACCACCGCGGTGGTCAGCGGCTTCGGCGACGTCGTGCACCGCTTCGTGCAGCGCGCCGGCGCCGCGTTCTGGCCGGCCGCGATCGAGCCGCAGGCCGCGGCCCCGCACAAGGACCCGGACCTGGTCCGCGCCATCGACCACGCCGCGTTCTGCGTCCCGGCCGGCGAGCTGGAGGCCACCGTCGACTACTACCAGCGGGCCTTCGGCTTCAAGCTGATCTTCGAGGAGTACGTCGAGGTCGGCTCGCAGGGCATGTACTCGCAGGTGGTGCAGAGCCCCTCGGCCACCGCCACCTTCACCATCATCCAGCCGGACATGAGCCGCGACCGGGGCCAGATCGACGACTTCCTGGCCTGGCACGGCGGCGCCGGCGTGCAGCACCTGGCGCTGAGCACCGACGACATCGTGGCCGCGGTGCGCACCTTCAGCGGCAACGGCGCCGGCTTCGCGGTGACCCCCGGCGCCTACTACGACGCGCTCGGCGAGCGGATCGGCGCCACCGACCTGCCGGTGGAGCGCCTGCGGCCGCTGGGCATCCTGGTCGACCGCGACCACTGGGGCCAGATGTACCAGATCTTCTCCAAGTCGATGCACATCCGCCGCACCTACTTCTGGGAGCTCATCGAGCGGCACGGTGCGAAGACCTTCGGGACCAGCAACATCCCCGCGCTCTACGCGGCCAAGGAACGCGAACTCGCCGACGTGCGCGAATCCGTCGATCTAGGAGTGGCAGGACAACGATGACAGCCCAGACGTCCCAGACCCTGGCGGCGGCCTTCACCCTCACCGACGCCGAGGCGGCGCTGCTGCCCACCGACGCCGAGGTCCAGGCCTACGCCGAGCACGGGTGGCACCTGACCGGCAAGCTGTTCTCCGACGAGGAGATCGACACGCTGGCCGCCGCCGTCGACCGGTACTACGCCGGCGAGCGCTCCCGGCAGCTGCCGGTGCGCCCGCCGAAGCTGGCCGCGTGGAAGCCCGAGGACGGCCCGGTGCAGCGGCACAACGACTACGTGCACCACGAGAGCGACCCGATCGCCAAGATCCTGTGCAAGCCGCTGGTCGGCGCGGTCGCCGCCCGGCTGGCGCAGGCCGAGCAGATCCGGGTCTTCCAGTCCACGCTGATCTACAAGCCGCCGGTGGCCGGGGAGCCGACCAACGTCGTGCCCTGGCACTTCGACCGGCACTACTGGGCCTCGTGCACCTCCGAGAAGATGCTCACCGCCTTCATCCCGTTCCACGACTGCGGCGAGGAGATGGGCACCATCACCATGGTCGACGGCTCCCACCGCTGGGAGGAGATCGGCCGCGAGGACTCGATGGTCCGGCACTTCGCCGAGCGCGACAAGACCGACCTGGAGCGGGTGCTGGCCGAGAACGCCGCCTACAACGGCGCCGAGATCCGCAAGATCCCGATGCTCATCCCCAAGGGCCACATGAGCTTCCACCACTGCCGCACCTACCACGGCAGCGGCCCGAACCTGAGCACCCGCCCCCGGCAGGCGATCTCCTTCCACCTGCAGGACGGCGCCAACGAGTTCCAGCGCTTCGAGCTCAGCGACGGCAGCTTCGCCGCCTACAACCACGACGTCGTGGTCCGCCGGACCGCCGACGGCCGCCCCGACTACGCCGATCCCGAGATCTGCCCCGTCCTCTGGAGGAACTGATGGCCGCCACCCGCTACGACTGGGGACAGCGCCACCCCGGCATCGACCGGCTCGAGGAGCGCATCGGCGAGGCGCGCGCCGAGGTCGTCGGACACCCGCTCTACGCTCGGCTGCGCGACGGGCAGGCGATCCGCACCTTCCAGGAGCACCACGTCTTCGCGGTCTGGGACTTCATGTCGCTGCTGAAGTCGCTGCAGCGGAACCTGACCTGCGTCACGCTGCCCTGGGTGCCGACCGGCCCGACCGGCAGCCGCCGGCTGATCAACGACATCGTGCTGGTGGAGGAGAGCGACGAGCTGCGCGGCGGCTACATCAGCCACTTCGAGCTCTACATCGCCGGCATGGAGCAGGCCGGCGCCGACACCTCGGTGATCGAGGAGTTCATCGCGCTGCTGCGCACCGGCATGGGCGTGGAGCACGCCATCGCCAAGGCCGGGGTGCCCGCGCCCTCGGCCGAGTTCGTCGCCCTGACCTGGGACATCATCGCCGAGGCGCCGGTGCACTGCCAGGCCGCGGCCTTCGCCTTCGGCCGCGAGGACCTGATCCCGGACATGTTCCAGCAGGTGGTCACGGTCAACGAGGAGGTCGGCGGGCTGGACACGTTCGTGGACTACCTGGCCCGGCACATCGAGGTCGACGGCGAGGAGCACACGCCGATGGCCATGCAGATGCTGGCCGACCTGTGCGGGGACGACGACGCCAAGTGGGAGCAGTGCGCCGTCACCGTCACCCGCGCGCTGGCCGCCCGGGCCAAGCTGTGGGACGGCATCCTGGCCGCCGTCGAGGCCCGCGCCGCCGCGCTGAGCGGGAGCGGGAGCGGGCGTGCCTGATTCCGCCGCTCTGTACCGCACGGTCCGGCTGATCCGGCGCTTCGAGGAGCGGGCCGTGGAGCTGGTCCGCGCCAAGCAGATCTTCGGCGGGATCCACCCGTACACCGGCCAGGAGGCGATCGCCGCCGGGACCTGCGCCGCGCTGCGCCGCGACGACGTCATCACCAGCACCCACCGCGGCCACGGGCACGTCCTGGCCAAGGGCGCGGACCCGGCGCGGATGATGGCCGAGCTGCTCGGCCGCGCCACCGGGCTCAACCGCGGCCGCGGCGGGTCGATGCACGCCGCCGACTTCGCCGTCGGCATCCTGGGCGCCAACGCGATCGTCGGCGCCGCGGCGCCGATCGCCACCGGCGCGGCCTGGGCGGCCCGGCGGGCCGGCTCGGACCGGGTCGCCGTCACCTACTTCGGCGACGGCGCGGTCAGCCAGGGCGTGGTGCTGGAGGCCTTCAACCTGGCCGCGCTGTGGCGGGCCCCGGTGATCTTCGTCTGCGAGAACAACGGGTGGTCCACGACCACCCGCACCCGGGACGTGGTCGCCGGGACCGTCACCGGCCGGGCCGAGGCCTTCGGCATCCCGGCCGAGCAGGTCGACGGCATGGACCCGGAGGCGGTGCTGGCCGCCACCGCCCGCGCGGTCGCGCGGGCCCGGGCCGGCGCCGGCCCGGCGCTGCTGGAGTGCCTCACCCACCGGTTCGACGCGCACCACACCTGGGAGCACGCCGCGCGTCCCCGCTACCGGACGCCCGAGGAAGCGCAGGAGGGCCGGGATCGGGACCCGCTGCTGGTGCAGGGCGCGCGGGTGCCGGTCGCCGACCGGGCCCGGATCGACGCCGAGATCGAGGAGCTGATGGACGCGGCCGTGCGCTTCGCCCTGGACGCCCCGCGTCCGGACCCGGCGACCGCCCTGGACCACCTGTACGCCGACGGCACGGCCGTGCGGGCCGGAGCGGCCTGATGACCATCCTGTCCTATCTCAAGGCCCTGAACCGGGCGGTCACCGACGAGATGGAGCGCGACCCCACGGTCTGCGTGTTCGGCGAGGACGTCCGGGCCGCGGTCACCAACGTGACCGCCGGGCTGGTCAAGCGGTTCGGCCCGGACCGGGTGCTGGACATGCCGATCTCCGAGCAGGGCTTCACCGGCGTGGCCACCGGCGCCGCGCTGTCCGGGCAGCGGCCGCTGATCGAGTACCAGATCCCGGCGCTGCTGTTCCTGGCCTTCGAGCAGATCGTCAACCAGGCGCACAAGTTCTCGCTGATGACCGGCGGGCAGACCCGGGTGCCGGTGACCTACCTGGTGCCCAGCTCCGGGTCCCGCGACGGCTGGGCCGGCCAGCACTCCGACCACCCCTACAGCCTGTTCGCGCACGTCGGCGTCAAGACCGTGGTCCCGGCCACCCCGGCCGACGCCTACGGGCTGCTGGTCACCGCGCTGCGCGACGACGACCCGGTGGTGGTGTTCGCCCCGGCCGGCGCCATGGGCCGGCGCGAGGACGTGGACCTGGCCGCGCTGGCCCCGGTGCCGCTGGGCGTGGGCCGGATCCACCGGCCCGGCACCGACGTCACCGTGGTCGCCGTCGGCCACCTGGTGCACGAGGCGCTGGCGGTGGCCGAGGAGCTGGCCGGGCAGATCAGCGTCGAGGTCTTCGACCCCCGCACCCTGCACCCCTTCGACTGGCAGGGCCTGGCCGCCTCGCTGGAGCGCACCGGGCGGCTGGTCGTCGTCGACGACAGCAACCGCTCCTGCGGCATCGGCGGGGAGGTCCTGGCCACCGCCGCCGAGCAGATGCGCCTGGTCGCCCCGCCCAAGCGGGTCACCCGGCCGGACGGCGCGGTGCTGCCCTTCGCCGAGGAGCTGGACCGCGCCCTGCAGCCCAGCCGCGAGCAGCTGCGCACCGCGATCCAGACCGTGGCCAAGGCCGGAGGCTTCCGATGAGCGTTCCGGCGAGCCCGCCGGCCGGCGAACCGACCCGTGCCCCGATGAGCGCCCCGTTCGAGAAGGAGAGCACCCCGTGACCGCCTCCACCGCCGCCTCCGGCATCCGGGCCGCGCTGGCCGCCGACCCGGCCCTCGGCGCGGGCAACGTCCTGCACAAGCTTTTCGAGCACGGCGCCCCGCCGGACGGCCCCGGCATGGCCTTCGACACCGAGGTCGACGGCCACCCCGCCTTCACCGACCTGACCCTGGGCGAGCTGTACACCGTCGTCGCGGCGCGCGCCGCCTGGTTCGCCGCGCGCGGCGTCGGCCCGCGCGACCCGGTGGCCGTGTACGTCACCAGCGCCGCCGACGCCATGCTCCATTTCATGGCCCTGGCCTGGCTCGGCGCCATCCCGGCGCTGATGAACCCGAACATCCCCGGCGACGTCGCCGCCGAGTACATCCGCCGGCTGCGGGCCGTCGGGCTGCTCACGGACGGCACGCGCCGGCAGCGGCTCGCCGAGGCCGACCGGGGTCTGGAGCTGGGCTTCGGCCTGGAGGCGGTGTTCGACGCCGCCGAGACCGGCACCGGCGACCCGGCGGCCGCGCCGGCGCCGTACCGGCACCACGACGAGGACCCGATCGCGATCACCCACTCCTCCGGCACCACGCGGATGCCGACGGCGGTCACCCAGACCCACGGCAACCTGTTCGTCGGCACCCGGGTGCTGCGGCTGAACAAGCCGCGGGCCCGCGGCACCGAGCGGATCCTCAATGCCCTGCCGGCCCCGCACGCCGCCGGGATCATGTCCCTGAACCACGCCCTGTGCAACCGCGCCGACCTGCTCTACCTGTCGCGGCCGGACGACGGCGAGGCCGTGGTGTCCGCGATCGAGCGCTGGCGTCCCAGCGGCGTGTTCGGGTTCGCCGTCACCTGGGCCGAACTGGCCCGCATCGACCTGGGCAAGCGCGCCGTGGACTCGGTGTCGCTGTGGTTCAACACCGGCGACTGCGCCCACGAGCCGCACATCCGGCACCTGGTCGCGGCCGGCTCCCACGACCGGCCCACCGCCTCCGGCGCCCGCCGGGTCCCCGGGTCGATGTTCGTCGACGGTCTGGGCTCCAGCGAGATGGGCCACTCGGCGTTCCACATCACCCACGCCCCCGGCACCGAGCGCTACGGCCGCTGCGTCGGGCGCACCCACGACTTCGCCGAGATCAAGCTGCTCGACCCGGAGACCGGCGAGGAGGTGCCGGTCGGCGAGGTGGGGCTGTGCGGGATGAAGTCCGCGACGCTGTCGCCGGGCTACTGGAACGACTCGCTGGCCACGCATCGCAACCGCCGCAACGGTTATTACCTCACCGGCGACCTCCTGTACCGGGACGAGGAAGGCTACTATTACCACGTGGACCGGATGGTCGACGCGGTGCCGCTCGGCGGCGGCAAGTGGCTCTACACCGCGATGTCCGAGGAGCGGATTCTCAAGGCCTGCCCGGACGTACTGGACTGCACCGTCGTGGCGATGCCCACCGGGGCCGGCGTGGTGTCCGACGTGCTGCTCACGCTGCACCCCTGGGCCGACGCCGCGGCGGACCGGACCGAGGCGGTGCGCGCGGCGCTCGCCGAGTTCTCCGAGGCCGCGGCGGCGACGCTGCGCGAGGTGGTGGTGATCGGTCCGGAGCGGCTGATCGTCGGGCCCACCGGGAAGGTTCGCAAGTTCCTGATGCGGCAGCGGCACGCGGCCGAGGCCGGGGCCGGGGCCGAGGCCGGAGCCGGCGCCGAGGTTTCGCAGGCGGCGTCGAGCGCGCAGGAAAGCGGGACCCGGTGACCGCTCTGGCCGGCGTCGGCACCTACCTGCCCAAGGAGCGGGTGCCGATCGAGGACCTGGCCGACCGGTTCGGCCTGACCGCCATGCAGACCAAGGTCTTCCGCCGCTACCACAAGCTCGGCTCGGTCAGCCGCGACCCCGGCGGCACCCTGCTGGACCTGCTCCGCGGCGCCCTGGACGACCTGGACGAGCTGCCCGGCAACGAGCACCGGGTCCGCTACGTGATCCACGCCCGCACCTTCCCGGTGGTCACCCCCTGGCCGCTGAACCCGCTGCGCGAGCTGTGCCGGGAGCGCGGGCTGGAGCACGCCGAGGCCTTCGCCGTCGGCCACCACGCCTGCGCCTCCGGCCTGCTGGCCATCGACGTCGCCGGCCGGCTGCTGGCCGCCGACGCCGAGCGCCACCCCGACGCCCTGGCCCTGATCGTGACCGGCGAGAAGACGTTCACCGGCGAGGCGCAGATGGTCCCGGAGACCTCGTTCTTCGGCGAGGGCGCGGCGGCCTGCCTGGTCAGCGCCTCCGGCGAGCGCGACCGCCTGCTCGCCTACAGCGTCGACCTGCGCGGGGAGTTCGACGGCGACTCGATGGAGCAGGCCATGGAGTTCCAGCGGGTCTACTCCGACGCCCTGGGCGAGGCGATCCTGGCCGCGGTGGCCGGCGCCGGCCTGGCCATGGAGGACATCGCCCTGGTGCTGCCGCACAACGTCAACATCGTGGCCTGGCAGCGGGTCTGCAAGGGCATCGGCTTCCCCCGGGACAAGGTGGTGCTGGACAACGTGACCCCGGACGGCCACGTGTTCTGCGCCGACGCCTTCCTGAACTACCGGACCGCCGGCGAGCGCAGCCTGCTGCACCCCGGGGACCGCTACGTGGTCGCCGCCGCCGGCGCCGGCCGCGGCGCCACCTTCTCGGCCATGGTCTTCGAACACTGAGCAACCGCGAAACCACGAACCTTCGGAAAGGACCGTCATGACGGAGCAGAGCCTCGCCGTCGACCCGCAGTTCCGCGAACGCGTCGTGGACACCGTCTGCATCCTGCTGCCGGACGTCCTCAAGCGGGACGTCTCCGGCGCCGGCGAGGGCACCACGCTGATGGAGGACCTCGGGATGAGCTCCACCGGCGCGCTGGAGATCGTGCTGCTGCTGGAGGAGAACCTGGAGGTCGAGATCAGCGTCGAGGACCTGGGCCGCGAGCACTTCGAGACCGTGGGCACGCTGGCCGACTACGTCGCCGGCAACGTGATCGACGAGGACTGAGACCGACCCCGGACCGATCCGGCCCGACCCCGGCCCGACCCGGAACCAGAACCAGAACCAGACCGAGACTTCAGGACTGAGGTACCGACACAGTGCACACCACGGTCCCGCCGCACGTCGGCACCGCCTCGGCCGGCGCCCCCGGCGCCGCGGCCGGTCCGTCCGGCGCGGCCGACTCCGCCGGCCCCGCCGCCCCGGCCGCCGGCTGGGGGATCCGCCGCGCGGTGCGCCTGGCCTTCCCCGGCCCGGCCAGCCTGGCCCTGGACGAGGAGCACACCGCCCGGCTCGACACCTACCTGACCGACCTGCTCCAGCCCTACGGCCTGGCCCTCGGTCCCGGTGCGCTGACCCCGCGCGGCCAGTCCTACGGCGAGATGGCCGAGGCGCTGATCGAACTGGCGGTGCCCGCCGGGGAGCACGTCGACCTGCTGATCATGGCGTACTCGATCCCGGACATCACTCCGGGCCGGGCCACCACGACCTACCTGAGCCACGTGTGCCCGGGCGGGCCGCTGGCGTTCGCGGTCAGCGACCAGGGCACGGCGGCCGGCTTCACCGGGCTGCGGCTGGTGCGCGAGTACGCCCGCACCGGCGGGCTGCGGCGCGCGCTGCTGATCGTGGTGGAACAGGCCTGGCTCGCCTACGACCCGGGGGTCCCGGCCGCCGTCCCGACCGGCCACACCGGCGTCGCGCTGCTGTTCGGGGACGCCCATCCGGACCCGGTCTCCGGTGTTCCGGAGCCGGTCGCCGCGCTCGGCCCGGTGCGGGTGCGCGCCGGGGCGCCCAGCACCCCGTCCAGCACCCCGTCCAGCACCCCGTCCGGGACCGGGCCCGGGACCGCGCCGGTATCCGGGATCGACGAGCTCGGCGCGGCGCGGACCGTGATCCTCGGTGCCGTGCTCAAGGGCGAGGCCGAGGCGCTGGCGGCGGAGGCCGAGGTCGTGGTCGCCTCCCCGGGCCGGCCGACCACCGGCGTCTGGTGGGAGCTGGCCGGCGCGCTGGAGGCCCGGGCCGCGGGGCCCGCCGACGGCGCGCACCGCATCGTCGTCGCCGACGCCGATCCCGGCCTGGGCTTCGTGGGCACGGCGGCGATCGACGTGCTCGGCGGCGCGAGCTTCGGGCCCGGATCCGCCGGACCCGCCTCGCCGCTGCTGTGCCTGGACGACTATCGCGGCGCCGCGCGGGAGCGGATCGCGCCCGACGTCTGGGACTTCATCGACGGCGGCGCCGAGACCGAGCGGACCGTCCAGGCCAACCTCGCGGCCTTCCAGCGGGTGATCCTGCGGCCGCGCGTCCTGGTCGACACCGAGGTCTGCGACACCCGCACCTCGATCCTCGGCGCGCCGGTGGGCACCCCGCTGGCCGTGGCGCCCACCGCGTACCACCGGCTGGTGCACCCCGACGGCGAGGTCGCGACGGCGCGCGGCGCCGGGGCGGCCGAGGCGCTGTACACGGTCAGCATCTTCGCCAGCCGGACGCTGGAGGACATCGCGGCGGCCGCCACCGGACCGCTGTGGCTCCAGCTCTACTGGCTGCGGCAGCGGGACGCGCTCAGTGTGCTGATCGACCGGGCCGTGCAGTCCGGGTACCGCGCGCTGGTGCTGACCGTCGACATCGCCCGCATGGGACGGCGCCGGCGCGACATGCGCAACGGCTTCGCGGTGGGGCCGGACTTCGCCGCGGTCAATCTGGACGCGGCGCTGATGGCCTCCGCGCACGAGCGGGGCCCGGAGGGCACCTCGGCGCTGGCGACCCACACCGCGCAGACCATCGACCCGTCGGTGACGTGGTCCGATCTGGCCTGGCTGCGGGCGCGCAGCGACCTGCCGATCGTGCTGAAGGGCATCCTCACCGCCGAGGACGCGCGGCTGGCCGTGGAGCACGGGGCCGACGCGGTGATCGTCTCCAACCACGGCGGCCGGCAGCTCGACGGCGCGGTGCCGAGCCTGGTGGCGCTGCCCGAGGTGACGGCGGCCGTCGGCGGCGCCTGCCCGGTGCTGTTCGACGGCGGCGTGCGCGGCGGCGGCGACGCCTTCGCCGCGCTGGCGCTGGGCGCGAAAGCGGTGTTCCTGGGCCGGCCGGTCCTGTGGGGCCTGGCGGTCGGCGGTGCCGGCGGGGTGGCCGGCGTTCTGAACCTGGCCACCGAGGAGCTGGGGCACACGATGGCGTTGGCCGGGCGGCCCGCGCTGGACGTCATCGACGGCGGTGCGGTGCGGTTCGACGAGCGGATGGAGCCTTGACGGTGGTGACGGACGTGGTGGCGACCGACGTGACGGTGACGGAGATGGTGGAGATGGTTCGCAGACCCCGTGTCGTCCGGCGTGCCGACCTGCACGCGTCGGTCTCCGATCCGGCGGCGGCGTCGATGAACTTCCTCAACGAGGTCGCGGGGCGGTTCCCGGACGCCGTGTCGCTGGCCGCCGGCCGGCCCTACGACGGCTTCTACACCGCCCACGACATCGACCGGTTCCTGGCCGTGTACCGCGGGCACCTGGCCGAGCGCGGCCTGTCCGCGGCCCAGATCGACCGCACGCTGCTGCAATACGGCCGCACCAACGGCGTCATCGGCGACCTGATCGCGCGGATGCTGGCCACCGACGAGGGGATCGAGGTCCCCTCGGACGCGGTCATGGTCACCGCCGGCTGCCAGGAGGCGATGATCATCGCCCTGCGCGGGCTGTGCTCCGGGCCCGACGACGTGGTGCTGGCCGTCGAGCCCTGCTACGTCGGCTTCACCGGGGCCGCGCGGATCCTGGACATCGACGTGGTGCCGGTCCCCGAAGCGCCGGACGGGCTCGACCCGGAGGCCGTGGTGCGGGTGGCCGCCGAGGTGCGGGCGTCGGGGCGGCGCCCGCGGGCGCTGTACGTCGTGCCGAACTTCGCCAACCCCTCCGGGGTGTCGATGCCGGTGCCGGCCCGCAAGCGGCTGCTGGAGGCGGCGCGCGAAGCCGATCTGCTGATCCTGGAGGACGACCCCTACGGCTTGTTCGGCCTCGACGACGAACCGCGTCCGACGTTGAAGGCGCTGGACAGCGACCACTCGGTGATCTACCTGGGCTCCTTCGCGAAGTCGGTGTTCCCGGGCGCGCGCGTCGGGTTCCTGGTGGCCGACCAGCCGGTCGTGGACGCCGCGCACCACCGGACGCTGCTGGCCGACGAGCTGTCCACGGTGAAAAGCATGCTGACCGTCAACACCTCGCCGATCGCGCAGGCGGTGGTCGGGGGCATGCTGATCGACTCCGAGTTCAGCCTGCGGACCGCTAATCGCGGCAAGGTGGAGCACTACCGCACGAACCTGCGGACCCTGCTGGAATCGCTGTCGCGGGAGTTCGGCGACGATCCCCGGATGCGGTGGAACGCGCCGGAGGGCGGGTTCTTCGCGGTGCTCGACGTCCCGTTCGAAGCGGACGAGGAACTGCTGGAGGTGTCGGCGCGGGACTACGGCGTGCTGTGGACGCCGATGAGCTACTTCTACGGCTCCGGCGGCGGCGAGTGCGCGATCCGGCTGTCGTGCAGCGTGCTGGAGCCGTCGCAGGTCGAGGAGGGCGTGCGGCGGCTGGGGAAGCTTGTGCGGGACCGGGCGTCGTGACCGGAGCCGGGCTGTTGTCCTCGGGCGGCGGGGGTGAGCGCGGGGCGGGCCGGTGCCGGGTCGAGGAGTCCGGGGCGGGCGCGTCCGGGGCCGGCGGGTCGGCGGCCGGGGCGTTCGAGATCGGCGTGTCGGAGCCGAAGCCGGAGTCGGAGCCGCAGGCGGCGGCGAGCGTGGTCGCGGCCTGGCTCGTGGACGACGGCCTGCCCGACGCGGAGGTCGCGGAGCTGTTCGGCCTGCTGGACGCGGACGAGCGGCGGCGCGCGGTCCGTAAGGACACTGTCGACGGACGGCGGCGCTACGTCGTGGCGCACGGAGCGGTGCGGCGGATCGTCGGGGAGCACCTCGGGGCGCCGCCCGCCGATCTGCGCTGGCGGATCGGCAAGCACGGCAAGCCGGCCCTCGACGGCGCCTGGACCGGGGTCCAGGTGAACCTCTCGCACTCCGGCGGGCTGTGCCTGGTGGCGCTGTCCGGCCGGCGCGCCGTCGGGATCGACGTCCAGCGCTACGTTCCGGCGCTGAACGTGGTGGGGATGGCGCGGCGCTACTTCGCCGCCGAGGAGGCGCGGCAGGTCGCGTTCGCCGCCGATCCGATCGACACGTTCGCGCAGCTCTGGGCCCGTAAGGAGGCGGTCTCCAAGGCCGCCGGCGGCCGCCTGACGCAGATTCTGCCGCTGGTCGCGTCGGCGGAGCGCGCGGTGGTCGAGACCCCGGCGTCGGCCTACCGGTTCGCCGACGTGGAGGTGCCGGCGGGCTTCCGGGCGGCCGTCGCGCTGGAGGGCGACGCGCCGTTCCGGGTCGAGCTGCGGGCGTGGCGGCCGTGACGGACTATCTGGACCATGTGAGCCACTCGGACTGCTCCGACCACTCCGACTGCTCCGACTGCTCCGACTGCTCCGACCGCTCCGACCGCTCCGACTGCTCCGACCGCTCCGACCGCTCCGACCGCTCGGACTGCTTCCGCGAGGTCGCCGATCCGTACTGCCTGGAGCCCGGCGAGGCCGAGGCGTTGCTGACCGGGCATCCGTGGCTGCGATTCGCAGTGCTCGGCGACAGCATCGCCGAGGGCGTCAGCGAAGCAGTGCCCGGATACAGCCCGCAGCCGTGCGCCGACCGGGTCGCCGCGGAACTCGGCCGCGGGCAATCAGAATTCGAATACCTCAACCTGGGGCGGCGCGGACTGCGCGCACACGAGGTGCGCGCCGGCCAGCTGGACGCGGGGCTGGCCTTCGGCCCCGATCTCGCCTTCGTCGCCTGCGGCGCGAACGACGCCTTGCGGCCCGGCTACGAGACGCGCGCCGACGCGGTGGACGCCGAGACCGCCGCCATTATCAAGGCTCTGCAAGGCATCGGGGCGCTGGTGGTCACCGTCTCGATCTTCGTGCGGCCCGTCTACCCGAGCCTGCCGGCCTGGCTGCGTCCCACCGGGACCGAGCGCATGGCCATGCTCGGCGCCCGCACCGCCGCTGTCGCGGCCGGCCTCGGCACCGTCCATGTCGACCTGGCCCGGCACCCCATCGCCTCGTCGATGGACTCGACCAGCAGCGACGGGCTGCACGGCAACGCCCGCGCGCAGACCGTCGCCGCCACCGAGATGATCCGGGCGCTGGGCGCGGTGCTGCGGGGTTCGTCACCTTCGCGGGCCTCGGCGCCCTCGCTGTCGTCGCTTCCATCGCTGTCCTCGCCGTCATCGCTGTCCGCACCGGCCCTCGCCGTCCGACCCCACCACCTTCGGGAGTCCTGATGCTCGACCCGCAGATCGAAGCCATGCGCGAGCGCCGGATGCGTGCCGCCACCCCGCAGCTCTACACGTTGTCGCTCGCCGAGGCACGCGCCGCCGACCTGGAGTCGATCCAGGCCGAGGCCGGCGACCCGGAGCCGGTGCACGACGTCAGCGAGCACCTGCTGCCGCTGGGGGACCGCAAGATCGCGGTGCGGGTGTATCGGCCGGTGGCGGAGCGTCCGCTGCCGACGCTGTTCTACTTCTTCGGCGGCGGGTGGACGTTGGGGAGCCTGGACACGTCCGACGCGGTGTGCCGGAGCCTGGCCAACACGGCCGGCTGTCAGGTTGTTGCGGTGGGGTACCGGTTGGCGCCGGAGCATCGTTTCCCGGCGGCCGTGGAGGACTGCCACGACGCGCTGACCTACGTCGCGGCGCACGCCGACGACTTCGGGGTCGACCCCGGGCGGATGGCGGTCGGCGGGGACAGCGCCGGCGGGAACCTCGCCGCGGCGGTGGCGCTGATGGTCCGCGCGGACGGCATCGCGGCGCCCGGGGAAGCGGTCACGCTGTCGGGCCAGATCCTCGTCTATCCGAACACCGATCAGCTGGCCGACGACGCGTCGCTGCGGGACAACGACGACCCCTGGCTGTTCAACCACCGCTCGGTGGGGTGGTACCGGAGCCACTACCTGGCCGACGAGGCCGACGCCGTCGACCCCCTGGCCTCGCCGCTGCGCGCGCCGGACCTGTCCGGCCTGCCGCCGGCGCTGGTGATCACGGCCGAGTTCGACCCGTTGCGCGACCAGGGCGAGGCGTACGCGGCGCGGCTGGCCGAGGCGGGGGTCGAGGTGGACGTCACCCGGTATCCGGGGATGGTCCACGGGTTCTTCACGATGCTCGACTCGGTCGACGCGGCGCGCGGCGCGATCGTGCAGGCGGCCGGCATGCTGCGGCAGTGGTTCGCGACAGAATGACCGCATGAAGCTGGAACGGGTTGAGCTCCGTCGCATCGACCTTCCGCTGCGGACGCCGTTCCGCACCTCCTTGGGGTTGGAGCTGCGCCGGGACATCCTGCTGCTGCGCGCCGAGACGGCCGACGGGGTGGGATGGGGCGAGTGCGTCGCCCTGCCCGAGCCGGGCTACAGCGAGGAGTACCTCGACGGGGCGTCCGCCGTGATCCGCCGCTTCCTGCTCCCGGCGGTGGCCGCGCTCGGCGACTTCACGCCGGCGACCGCCGCCGCCGCGATGGCGGCCGTGCCGGGGCACCCGATGGCGAAGGCGACGGTCGAGATGGCGCTGCTGGACGCGTGGCTGCGGACGCGGGAGACGTCGCTCGCCGATCACCTGGGCGGCGTCCGCGCGTCAGTGGACTGCGGGGTGTCGGTGGGGATCGCGGAGTCGGTGGGGGCGCTGCTGGCGGAGGTCGAGGGGTACGTCGAGCAGGGCTACCGGCGGGTCAAGCTGAAGATCGAGCCGGGATGGGACGTCGAACCGGTCCGCGCGATCCGCGAGCGGTTCCCCGACGTGGCGCTCCAGGCCGACGCGAACGCCGCGTACACGCCGGCCGACGCGCGCCGGCTGGCCGAGCTCGACGCGTTCGAGCTGGTGATGCTGGAGCAGCCACTGGGGAGCGGCGACGGGGGACTGCGGGACCACGCCGCCCTGGCAAGGATGGTGCGCACGCCGATCTGCCTGGACGAGTCGATCACGTCGGCCCGCGCCGCCGTCGAGGCCATCGCGCTGGGAGCGTGTTCGGTGGTGAACATCAAGGCCGGACGCGTGGGTGGGTACCTGGAGGCGCGGCGGATCCACGACGTGTGCGCGGCGCACAGCGTGCCGGTGTGGTGCGGGGGGATGCTGGAGACGGGACTGGGCCAGGCTGCGAACTTGGCACTGGCGGCGCTGCCGGGTTTCACGCTGCCCGCTGATATCGCTCCGACGGAGCGGTACTTCGACGGTGACGTGACGGAGGCCGTCGTGATGGATGCCGAGGGGAGGATCGTGGTGCCGACCGGGGCGGGGTTGGGGGTGGAGGTTGTCGACGAGGCGGTTGAGGCGGTGACGACGGGGGTGGAGGTGGTCGTTCCCGAGTCTTGGTGATCGGCTACAGGTCCGGCGCGGAATCGCCCGCCCGGGGCTCACGACCCTCCGCGAGCCAGAACATGTAGCCACGCAGGTACTGTTCGAGCCCGTCGTCGAGGTAGGCGACGAAGTCGCGCAGGCCACGCGCGCCGTCGTGATAGTGGCCGTGGTACAGCGGATGCGTGTTGCCGGCCCACTCACCCGCGAGCTCGACGGCCCACTCCCGGAGCCCACCCCGCTCGCCCCACCAATCGCGGACAGCCTCCACGGTCCAGTGATCGTCGCCGTCCCAGCCGTAGCCGCAGTAGCCGTCCACCCGCGCGGCGGACACCAGATTCCCGGTCTCGGCCTCGTTCACAGGCTGCCGGTACACGAACTCCCAGCCGAAGCCACCGCCGAGGTCGTTGTCGTAGGCGATGTGATCGGGCGCATCACCCCGCGTCGCCTGCAACGTATCGGTCTCCGCCGCATAGAACGGCCCAGGAACATTGCGCGACTTCCGCTCAGCCCAGTTGCCGGTGAACGTCGGGTAGACGTCCGCGGCGACCAGGCGCTGCGCTGTCGGCAGCGGGTTCCAGTATGTGATCACGGTCTGCCCCCGTGGGTCCGGTGAGTGACGGTGATCAGCATACTGAAGGCCAGCAGAATCAGATCAGATCAGCTAACAGTGCGGAACGACGATCCAGTAACCGGGCGAAGTCTGTTGCAGGCTACTGATGGTAGTCGAGCTGTACTTGCCCATGTCCTGGTTCGAACCGATCGCGTAGCTGTCGCCGCCGTAGATGAAGTAGGAGCGGCCGGCCAGGTTCTGCGAGACGTTGTCGGTGGTGTAGCAGTTCGGGAGCGGTGGTGGTGGGGTGGAGGTTCCGGTCGTGGTGGCGGTGACCGGGGCGGATCGGGTGCCGGTGGCGCCGGTGGGGTCGACGGCGGCGACTGTGTAGGCGTAGGCGGTGCCGGGGGTAAGGCCGGTGTCGGTGAAGGTTGTCGAGGTCAGGGGTGTGGTGTTGGTCTTAGCACCGGCGCGGTAGACGTTGTAGGACGCTGCGTTGGGCACGGCGGTCCAGGACAGGGATGCGGAGGTGTCGGTCGTGCCGGTCACCTTCAGGCCGGTGGGGGCGGGCAGGGACGGCGGGGTCGGGGACTGGTTGTCGAGCCCGAAGAACTTCATCGAGTAGTAGGTGGAGCAGATGTAGTCGAGGAAGTAGGCGCCGGTCGCGCCGCAGTTGTCGAGGGCGGAGCCGGGATGGACGGCCAGGCCGTGGCCCATGCCGGGGATGGAGAAGGTCTCGACGGCGGGCTTGCCGCTGGGGTCGTTGTAGACGTTCTCGGTGGTGTTGCCGGTGAGGGTGGCCGAGGAGCTGGGGGTTTGGGCGATGCCCCAGACGTTGGTCCACTGGTCGCGGGACTCGTCGAGCGCCACCGGCTTCACGAGGTAGTCGGAGGCGCCGTTCCAGATCTGGACGCGGGGCCAGGGTCCTGCGTAGGGGCCGGCGGAGGTGGCGGGAGCCTGAGCGCGGACCAGGTCGCCCCACTGTTTCGGCGTCTTGGAGTTGGTGTTGGTCGAGGTGCAGGCCGAGTCTGTGATGCCGGCGGTCGTGCACTGGGCCGGCGGGCCGGAGTCGATGGAGCCGGCGGCGAAGACGTCTGGGTAGGCGGCGAGGAGGTCCGCGGTCATGCCGCCGCCGGCGGACAGGCCGGTGATGTAGATGCGGGAGGGGTCGGCGTTGTAGTGGGCCTCGGCGTATTGGACCATCTGGAAGACCGACAGGGCCTGCCCCTTGCCGCGCGTGTCGTTGGCGGTGTCGCCCCAGTCGAAGCACTTCGAGGTCAGGCCGCTGCCGGAGGGCTGCTCGGGGAACACGAGGGCGAAGCCGTA
Organism: Catenulispora yoronensis; assembly: GCF_039531695.1. Classification (NCBI taxonomy): domain Bacteria; kingdom Bacillati; phylum Actinomycetota; class Actinomycetes; order Catenulisporales; family Catenulisporaceae; genus Catenulispora; species Catenulispora yoronensis. The sequence continues at coordinate 7,537 of NZ_BAAAQN010000084.1, read as the reverse complement.
GAGGTCGGCGTACTTGGGCCAGCCGGACGAGGTGTAGTAGTCGTTGGCTGATTGGGTGCAGCCGTGCAGCGCCAGGACGAGCGGCGGTTTGGCGGCGAGGGTCGTCGGGAGGTATGCGTACATGTTGAGGGCGCCGGGATTGGTGCCGAATGAAGGGACTTGGGTGAGGGTCGGGGCGGTGGCGGTCGTAGTGGTTGTGGCGGTCGTGGCGGTTGCGCGGGCGGAGGCGATCGCGGTCGCCGGGCTCGGCGTCGCCAACAGCGCCACGGCGCCGACTATTGCGGCGAGTCGGTAGAGCCACGTGCGGGTGGGGCCGCTTCTTCGTACCACTGTGAGCTCCCTGAATCAGGAATCTGCCGGTCGGGGTGGGGGCCGGTCGCGTGTCGTGGTGAACGTATGAAGCGGTTAACGCCGCGGCAATGTGGGCGTCGCACGGTGTTGGGCCACCGCGGATGGCCGGAGGTCATACACTCGTACGGTACGAACGGGGGTTCCGATGTACGAATCCGAAGACGCCTGGCGCGACGTCGACGCCTACTTCGTCGACATGCTCCTGGTCGAGGACGAAGCGCTTACCGCCGCCCGCGAGTCCGGCCACAAGACCACGATGCCGCGCGCCGAGGTGGCCCCGAACCAGGGCAAGCTTCTTGCGATGCTGTGCCAGATCTCGGGCGCGGCTCGCGTACTGGAGTTCGGCACCCTGGCCGGCTACAGCACCATCTGGCTGGCCCGTGCCGTCGGCGAGCACGGCCACGTCACCTCCCTTGAGCTGGAGGAGCAGAACGCGGCGGTCGCCCGCGCGAACCTGGCCCGCGCAGGCGTGTCCGACGTGGTCGACATCATCGTCGGTCCCGCGGCACAGTCTGCGCGGCGACTCATCGAGCAGGGCGCACAGCCCTTCGACTTCGTCTTCATCGATGCCGACAAACCCAGCAACCCCGAGTACCTGCGCGCATCGCTCGCCCTCACGGCTCCCGGAAGCGTGATCGTCATCGACAACGTCGTGCGCAACGGCGCCGTCACCGATCCCGAAAGCACCGACGACCGGGTTCGAGGCGTGCGGACCGTCCTCGCGGACATCGCCCGCGACCCCCGGCTGGACGCAACCGCACTTCAGACGGTCGGATTCAAGGGATGGGACGGCTTCACCATCATCCGCCGGACCCGCTGAACCCGATTCGCCGAGCCCCGACAAGCCGCTCACCCACCCCGCGCCGCCAAAAACCACCGGGCTCGGCGGAAAACCTCCGCCGAGCCCGGTCGCCTCAACCTTCGCGAACCCTCGCGAACCCTCGCGGACCTCAGCCCGCGTACTTCTCAATCGCGCCGATGATCTTCGGCCGCAGCTCGCTGGCCTTGATCACCTCGTCCACCGAGCCCACCCGCACCGCGCGCTGGATGCTGTGCAGCGCGTCGAACTCGGTCGCCACCTCGCCGAGCTTCTCGGCCCGCACCGTTGCGCGCAGCTCGTCGAGTTCGGCCGCCAGCGCCGCGCGGTCGGCACCCGCCGCCGCCGTCACCCGGGCCTCCAGCTCCCGGATGCGCGGGTCGTTGGCGGTGCGGGCGTTGACGTCGCCGGAGAACACCACGGCCGCGGCCGGGGCGCCGCCGAGGACGGAGGCGTAGGAGCCCTCGATGGCCAGGACGGTCATGTTGGGGTTCAGGGCCTTCGAGAACACGACGAAGGCGCCGCCGTGGTACCGGGAGATCACACAGAAGACGATCGGCCCCTGGAAGTTGACGATCGCGCGGCCGATCTCGGCGCCGTACTCCAGCTGGAGCTTGCGCATGGACTCCGGGGAGCCGTCGAAGCCGGACAGGTTCGCCAGGACCACCAGGGGGCGGTTGCCGCTGGCGCTGTTGATGGCGCGGGCGACCTTCTTGGAGGACTGCGGGAACAGGGTGCCGGCGGTGTAGGTGTCCGGGCCGTCGGTGGGCGGGAAGCCCTTGCGGGGCACCTGGCGGGACTCGAAGCCCACCAAGCAGACCGGGATGCCGCCGAGGTGGACGTCCTGCACGACCGCCGTCTCGGCCCCGGCCATGCCCGCCCAGCGCTCCAGGACCGTGTGGTCCTGGTCGGACAGGGCCCGCATGACGGTGCGGATGTCGAAGGCCTTCTTGCGGTCCGGGTTGGCGGTCGCGGAGAAGATCTCGCCGACGGTGGTGAAGTCGCTGCCCGGCGCGGCGTGCGGGAACGGCGAGATGTCGCGGTCGGAGGGGTCGTTGGTGGTCGCGCGGCGCGGGGCGGTCTCGCCGGGGGCGATGTAGGTGTGGTCGTAGTGCGCCATCAGCACGTCGCGCGCGGCGGTCAGGTTCGGGGCCCAGTACTGCGCCTGGCCGTTGGGGCCCATCACCCGGTCGTAGCCGCCGATGCCGAAGTTGTCCTCGGCGCTGACGCCGCCGGAGAAGTCCAGCGCGTGCTTGCCGGTGAGGACCATCGCCGAGTCCGGCGTCATCACCAGGACGCCCTTGGTGTGCATCAGCATCGTGGCTTCGGCGTTCCAGTACGGCTGCGCGCCGACGGTGGTGCCGGCCACCACGATGTTGATCTCGCCGCCGTCCTGGGTGTACTCCACGATGCGCTTCAGCGCGGAGGCGACCCAGTCGAGGTTCTCGGTGCCGGACTCCATCGAGATGCGCGCGCCCGCGGACAGCGCGTACCACTCGACCGGGACCTTCATCTCCTCGGCGAGGTTCAGGGCCCCGATCACCCGGCGGCACTCCGGCTCGGACAGCGCGCCGAGGGACTTCGTCGGGTCGCCGAGCAGGATCACCCGGGTCACGCCCTGGCGGTGGCGCCGCGTCCGGGTGGTGACCACGCCGGCCACGATCGCGGCCTTGTTGCGGCCCTTCGGCCGGTCCACCGGCACCAGCTTGTGGTCGGCGTCCAGGTCGTGCTCGACGAAGTCGCCGAGCTGGTCGGTGAGCTCGTAGGGGTACACCGTGTTGCGGCTGGCCGCGCGCAGCACCTTGAGCCGGTAGTCGTCCAGCGGCTCGACCGGGTCCAGCGAGGGCTCGCCGACGCTGAGTGTCGGGGCGCCGGCGGAGTCGAAGCGGACCCGGACGGCGATCTTGATCAGCTCGCCGGTCTTCCAGGACCGCTGGCGGCCGATGAGCTCGATCTCCTCCAGCCCGGCGCCGGTGGTGGAGGGCAGGATGCGCTGGGCGATCAGCTCCAGCTCCGAGCGCTTGATGTCGGACGGCGGCCAGATGTAGACCACGATCCGGTTGGTGTTGAAGCGCTTGGCCGAGGGCCGGCGCTGCTGGGCCCGGCGGATGGAGTCCACGCACGCGGCGATGGCGTCCTCGGCCGTGGGCAGCGCGACCAGGCGGCCGTCGTGCTCGCGCAGCTCGGTCAGGTCGCGGATCTGGGTGAAGGCCACCAGGCGGTCGTCGGCCGGGTTCTCCCGGGCCACGCACTGGTACAGGTACACGTCCTCGTCCGAGGACGGCAGGCGGGTCAGGTCGAAGTTGCTCAGCCGCTCCAGCTGCATCCGCTCGGCGATGTACGGGTGCAGGCCCCGGATCAGCCGCTCCTCGGTCATCCCGGTGCTGAACCGGCGGAAGGTGAAGTGGTGGTGCATCACCGCGTTGCGGCGCCCGGCCACGGTCGTGGTCACCCGCCGGACCTGGCCGGGCAGCGGGTGCGCGCTGATCACGCGCTGCAGCTCGGCCGCGGCCTCGTCGGTGTCGGGCTGGTTCTCCCACAGCAGGTAGACGTCGGCGTCCAGGGCCCCGCCGGCGGCGCTGATCTCGGCCAGCCCGTCCAGCGCGTCGCCGAGCCGCTCGAACGGCACCGCGGCCGATACCAGGCGGGAGCCGTCGCGCTCGGCGACCACGAACGTGCTGCCCGCCGCCTTCGCGGTCTGCACGCCGGTCAGGCCCTTGTTGCCGTAGTAGCGCCGGGTCAGGACCTCCAGCATGACCGAGTTGTCCAGGTCCGGGTGCACCAGGCGCTGGCCCAGCAGCCGGACCAGCGGCTCGGTGCTGCGCACCATCTCGGCCATCCGCTCGGCGCGGTCCTCCGCACGCGGGTTCTCGTCCAGGTAGCGCAGGTTCTTGCGGACCTCGGCGTAGACGCGCGCCCGGTGCCGGCGCAGCAGCGGCTGGCCGAACCAGGCGTAGACCACGCCCCGGGCCAGGTCCGCGACGTTCGGGAAGCGCACCTGGGTGGCCGCCACCAGGCGCTCCAGCGCCAGGCCGGCGGGCTCGCGCAGCGACTCCTCCGGCGGCAGCTCGCGCAGCCAGGTGCGCAGCAGCGCGGCCACCACCGCGGCGTCGACCGAGGCGCGCTGGCGGGCCAGGAAGATGCGGAACACCGCCGCCTCCAGCTCCGGCGAGCGGTCCAGGTCCTTGAGGCCGTAGTGGGCCAGCGCCTTGCCCAGCGCCGCCTGGAAGGTCTCGGGCAGGCCGGCCCGCTCCACGTCCAGGGTCTGCAGGTAGGTGTGGAAGTACTCGTGGGCGCTGTGCAGGTGGCTCTCGCCGCCGCCCTCCTCGCCGCCCGGCCGGTTGCGGCCCAGGGCGGCCAGATCGGCGAAGACCTCGATCAGGTCCAGCTCGCCGCCCAGCGGGCGCAGGCCGTCCTCGACGGCCGAGGTGCGGGCGCTGAGATAGTCCTCCAGCACCCGGCCCTCGTCGTGCGGGTCGACGTCGAAGCCCAGCAGCAGGCTGCGCAGGTCCTCCAGGCCGCGCTTGACCCGGGCCCGGGCCGGGACCCGCGACGGCGTGGCCGGCAGGTCCAGCTCCGCGGCCTCGGCGGCCGGCGCGGCGGCCTCGTCGCCGTCCTGCGCCACCGGCTCCAGGCGCAGCAGCGCGGCGCCGGTCTCGACCTGGGAGCCGACGGTGACCGCCAGCTCCTTGAGCCGGGCCTTGAACGGCGCGCGCAGCACCGTCTCCATCTTCATGCTCTCCAGCACCACCACCGGCGCGCCGGCCTCGACCTCGGCGCCGACCTCCAGCGGGGTGGCGATCACCAGGGCCGGGGCCGGGGAGCGGACCACGCCGCCCTCGTCCCGGCTGACCCGGTGCGTGACGCCGTCCACCTCGACCAGGTGCACCGCGCCGTGGGTGGCGGTCAGCAGCCGGAAGCGCTCGCCGTTGACCACGATCTGGCCGGTGTGCCGGTCGAAGCGGTCCAGGTCGACGTCGGCGGTGCGGACCTGCTCGCCGGTCTCGATGCCGACCCGGAAGCGCTGGGCGCCGACCCGGGCCACCCGGACCCGGTAGGCCGCGCCGCGCAGCTTCAGGTCCAGCGGGCGGCCGGACTCGTGCTGCACCTGCGGGCGGCCGCCGGAGGCGGTGGACACCAGCCGGGCCCGCTCCAGGCCCTCCTCCTGCTCGTAGGCGTCGATGGCGGCGGCGGCCAGCGCCACCGAGGCGTTGCGGTGCGAGACCAGGCGGCCGGCGGCCCGGACCCGGTCGATCCAGCCGGTGTCGGCGGAGGCGTCGATCACCTCCGGCTGGTCCAGCAGGTCCAGCACGAAGCTCTTGTTGGTGGTGCCGCCCTCGATCACCACCGAGGTCTCCGCCATCGCCCGGCGCAGCCGGCCCAGGGCCTCCTCGCGGTCCCGGCCGTAGGCGATGACCTTGGCGATCATCGAGTCGAAGTCGGCCGGGATGGTGTCGCCCTCGGAGACGCCGGTGTCCACCCGGATGCCGGGGCCGGCCGGCAGGTCCAGGCGCGCGATCCGGCCCGGGGACGGGGCGAAGTCGCGGTCCGGGTCCTCGGCGTTGAGCCGGGCCTCGATGGCGTGCCCGCGCTCGGCCGGCGGCTCGCCGTCCAGGGTGCCGCCGGCGGCCACGTGCAGCTGCGCCTTGACCAGGTCGAACCCGGTGGTGGCCTCGGTGATCGGGTGCTCGACCTGCAGGCGGGTGTTGACCTCCAGGAAGGCGAACTGCCGGTCGCCGGGGTGGTACAGGAACTCCACGGTGGCCGCGCCGCGGTAGCCCACGCGCACCGCCAGCCGCTCGGCCGAGGACTTCAGCTGCGCGGCCTGCTCGGCGGACAGCACCGGGGAGGCGGACTCCTCGATCACCTTCTGGTTGCGGCGCTGCACCGAGCAGTCGCGCACGCCCAGCGCCCAGGCCGTGCCCTGGCCGTCGGCGATGACCTGCACCTCGACGTGCCGGGCCCCGGTGACCAGGCGCTCCAGGAAGACCACGCCGGAGCCGAAGGCCCGGGCCGCCTCGGCGCTGGTGCGCTCGTAGGCGTCGACCAGCTCGGCCTCGTCGGTGATGACGCGGATGCCGCGCCCACCGCCGCCGGCGGTGGCCTTGAGCATCAGCGGGTAGCCGATCTGCCCGGCCGAGACGATCGCCGCCTCCAGGGTCTCCACCGCGCCGCGGCTCCACGGCGCCACCGGCACGCCGACCTCCTCGGCGATCAGCTTGGCGCCGATCTTGTCGCCGAGCTGGCGCATGGCCTCGGCGTCCGGGCCGATGAAGGTGATGCCGATCCGGCTGCAGAGCTCTGCGAAGGCCGGGTCCTCGGCGACGAAGCCCCAGCCGACCCACGCCGCGTCGGCGCCGGACTCCAGCAGCGCGCGCTCCAGCACGGCCAGGTCCAGGTAGGGGCGGTTCGCGGCCGGACCGAGGTCGTAGGCGATGTCGGCTTCGCGGACGAAGGTGGCGTCCCGGTCCACGTCGGTGTGCAGCGCGACGGTCTCGATCGGGGCGGCGCTCCCGGCGCTGAGCTCCCGGACCGCGTGGATCAGCCGCATAGCGGCTTCACCTCGGTTGACGATGGCGACTCGACGAAACACCGGCCGGGCCCTGCCCTTCCACTATTTGAAGGCACCAGTCGCACGACCGGTTGGGCTGGGCCGGTTTCCCCGCGCAGTCGATGGTTTCGGCCGGACGTACTGGATGTGACTGGTCGGAGTGTAGTGGATATGAGTGGAGGCGCTGTGGAGCGTTCGGGGAGAAGGGGGCTACTTGGGGGCTACTTGGGGGGTACTTGGGGGGTACTTGTCGGTAGGTTCTCGGATTGTGCTGTGGGTGTCACCTGCGGCGATGGGCGGAGGGGGGTGGCGGGGGCCGGGGGAGGGCGGGGGGAGGGCGGGATCTGGTTTAGGGGTAGGGGTGGGGTGGTGGTGGGGGAGTCTCAGCAGCCGGTGTGGGAGCCGGTGGCGGATTTGATCAAGTACTTGTTGTCGGCGTAGCTGAGTGTGTAGGTCAGGGTCCAGATGCTGCACGTCTGGTTGGGGTTGTCGCCGGGCCCGAAGCCGGCCGACTGCTGGCTGCGGAAGGTGATCTCGGCGGTGGTGACGGGGCCGGTGCCGGTCGGGCTGAGGGTTTTGAGCAGGCCCTGGTCGTCGGTGCTGGTGGATTCGGACTTTTTGAAGGATGCGCGCTGCTGGGCGTCGTTGGGGTTCACGACGCCGTTGGGGTCGTAGAGGGCGAGGGCGGCGTCGAAGTTCTTGGTGTTGACGGCGGTGAAGTAGGTGTCGAACAGGGTGGCGACGGCTGCGGCGCGGGGGTCGGGGACGAGGGTGGGGTCTATTTGGACGGCGCCTATGGCGGTGGTGATGGGGGGTGG
>NZ_BAAAQN010000083.1:0-45006 GCF_039531695.1 Catenulispora yoronensis | reverse complement strand
ACTCGGCCGCTGGATGTACGACCACCAGGTCAGCGTCGACGCCCTCACCGACACCCTCATCGTCATGGCCATCGCCATGCTCCTGGGCCGCACCGGCGCCCTGGCCATCAAGCGCAACAACGCCACCAGCGGCACCGGCCGGACCGCCGCTCTGGCCGCCTAGGACGACGCGGCGACGCGGGAACGACCCGGGAACGGACGCAGACGCCGCAGGACCGCCGGACCGCCAGGCCGGCGGTCCTGCGGCGCTCGCGTATGTCGGGCTGATCCTGCTCGGCCGCCGTCGGCGCGCTGATCCCCGCGCGCTGATCCCCGCGCGCTCCTGGCGCAAAAAAGCGTGGGCCGGTCGGCCACACCCGACCGGCCCACTTTTGTTGTGGACTGCGGCGACGATTACCCCGAAGTTACGGGCCGTAATCCTTGCGGAGGGCAGAACCGGGGTAAGTGGTCGGATCCTGAGACGGCCCGTCGTGCGATCGCCGCCGGTCGGAGAGCGCTTTGTCCCTCACCGGCTTGCCTTCAGGTGATCGATCAGCAAGTCGACAGCCGCCTCCAGATGTGTGCTCTCACCTGTCGAACGAAGAATGAGAACCCCGCCCTGGGTCCCTGCGAGAAACGCGGCCGCGGCGCGATCGGCGTCCAGACGGGGATCGACGAGCCCGTCGGCCTGTATCGCGCCGATGCCCGCGCGGATCATGCCCTGCCACCGGTCGAGCAGTGCCGTGGCTACCTCCGCCGCGCCGGGAGTGGTGCCGACCTGGTCCATCAAGGTCCCGAGCGGGCAGCTCGGCCCCTGCGCGCGATAGCGGGCTATCAGGGCATTGCGCCAGCGGAGCCACGCGGCCCAGGAGGTCAGCGCGCCAAGGTGGGGTTGCTGATCGGTGATGACGCGTTCCGCCTCGTGGCGGGCGACGGCGAGCAGCAGTTCCTCCTTCCCGCCCGGGAAGTAGTGGAACAGCTGGCCTTTATCGCGCGCACCTCTTTCTGTTCGACTCCCTGCCGGGACCCGGCGCTGCCACCGACAGTAGGCCGCAATTTTTGCGGGTTCGCGGTCGGCGACCGGGTGGCCTGGGTGCGGGTGTTCGGCAGCTACGCCGAGAAGATCGTGCTCGCCGCCGATCTCGCGGTCCCGGTCCCGGACGACGTGCCCAGCGATGTGGCCGCGGCGTTGATGATGCAGGGCGTCACCGCGCATCACTTCGTCACCGAGTCCGCACCGCTGGCCGCCGGGGAGACCGCCCTCGTGCACTCCGCCGCCGGGGGAGTCGGCCGGATGGTCACCCAGCTGCTGAAGCTGCGCGGTGTCCGGGTGATCGGCCTCGTCTCCCGCGAGGAGAAGGCCGCGATCGCCAAGGACGCCGGCGCGGACGAGGTCCTCGTCTCCTCCGACGGCGACTTCGTGGAGCGGGTCAGGGCCCTGACCGACGGCGCGGGCGTGCACGCGGTCTTCGACGGCGGCGGCGCGGCCACGTTCTGGCCGTCGACCGAAGTGCTGCGCCGCGCGGGCACGCTGGTCTACCCGGGCACTGCTGCTGGAACACACCGGGGACCTGTTCGCCAAATATCGCGAGGGCAAGCTGCGGGTCGACATCAGCGGCCGCTACCCGCTGGGCGACGCCGAACAGGCCCACCTCGACATCGAGTCGCGCCGGACGTCCGGGAAGCTGCTGCTCGACCCGAGCCGCTGACCTGCCTCCGGTCCGCCCCCGAGCAGTGCTTGGAGGAGCACCGTGCTGACCCGATTCCGGTCCCGCATCGTCAAGACCATCACCCCGCTGGCCGCCACGGCGGCTGCGGTCACCATGCTGACCGTCGGCGCGCAGGCGCAGGCGGACACGCCGCTGTGATCCTCGTCCAGTCGAGCAAGATCCCTTGGGGCGGCGGTTCCTTCGGTGAGGCGCACTACTTCGTCATCGCTTAGTCCGAGCGGTATCGAGCGATAGCGTCGGGCCCGACTACGGAGTCGGGGCCGACGCTATCGGCGAACTGCTCTGCCGGACACCGACCTCAGTAGTTCCGCAGACGTTCCATGTCGTTGACGTCCTCCGGCAGCGGGTCGCCCGGGTCGCCGGGCGCGGCGGTGATGATCACGAGCGCCTGGTCGTCCTGCCAATAGGAATACGGTTCCTTGCCCTCGCTGACAATCAGCACATTGCCACCCACGCGCCACGCCGCGATCCGGTTCGCGAACGGCTGCCGCGTGCGGCCGTCCCGCTCCGGCGGCGCGCCCAAGGCGCGGGTGAAGGCTTGGACGGCGTCCTCGATCAGCGACCGGAACTGGTCCGGCTCCTCCTCGGCGCTGGACCACCCGGGCAGCGTGCCCCAGTAGTCTTCCGGGTTCAGTTCGCCGCCGAGGCCGTACGAGTACGCGAACGGCACGGCCACCGTGTAGTCGCCGTACACGAGGTGCCCCTCCGGCAGGCGGTACCAAGCGCCGTCGACCTCGATCCCGTCCTTCAGGAAACCGAGTCCCACCAACGCCCGGTCCGCCTCGTCGACCTTCGTCAGGTCGATCTGCGCGGCGGCGGCCAGCGTCGCGGCGGTCGCGTCAGTGATCGGACACTGCGCGAGGTAGGACAGCAACAGGTCTTCGTCGTCGTCGAAGTCCTCGGTATCGGCGTCGGCGTCCACATCGGCGGTCTTGGTGGCATCGTCGGCGGCATCGCCAGTGACTGCGGGTTCCATGATCCCAGCCTAGATTGTCGGACCGACGTCCCTCCTGTCACTTCTGTCCCACGCGGTACGCCCGAGTGATTCAGTGTTCTCCCTGGTATCGCGGGTGAATGCGCTGGTCCGATCCTGGATTCGGCATGTCACGCGCTCGGAACGGGCGACATCATCGGCACCCTGGGGGGATCCATGACAGTGAGTACATCCGCGCAATCCAGACCCGGCTCCGGACGACGCTGGTCCCTGAAAGGACTGAGCTCCCTGGCGCTGGCCCTCGGGACCGGGGCCGTGGCCGTCGGCCTGGTCTCCGGGCCGGCCGGTCCGGCGCACGCCGCGGGCGGCGCGCCGACCTTCGTCCAGCAGGCGTGGGCGCGCGCCGGGGGCGTCAGTACTCTGACGGTGAAGCCGACCGCCGCGATCGCCACCGGCGACCGGCTGGTCGTCGAGGTCGGCGTCTGGAGCGCCGGGGCGGCGACGGCCGCCTCGGTGACCGACACCGCCGGCAACACCTACACCGAGCTGACGCACTTCGCCGCCTCGGACGGCACCGAGCTGAGCGTCTGGACCGCGCCGGTCACCTCCGGCGGCGGCACCATCCCGACGCTGACCGCCAAGCCGACCGGCTCGGCCGACGTCGGCGTCGCGGTGCTGGAGTACTCGGGCGTCTCCAGCGTCGGCGGCGCCTCGGTCCTGGACGGCCAGTCGCACGCCACCGGCAAGACCACCGCCGCCGGGACGGTCGCGGCCGGGGCCACCGCGGCCACGACGGCGCCGGGCGAGCTCGCCCTCGGCTTCTACGCCGACTCCGGCTTCGGCAACGCCCTGACCGCCGGGTCCGGATTCACCAGCCGGGTGAACGTCTCCCACGTCAGCGACATGGAGCTGGCGGCCGAGGAGCAGCTCACCGGGGCGGCCGGCGCGACGCCGAGCGCCACCTTCGGCACCGGGGCCTCGACGATCTGGCTGGCCGCGACCGTGGTGCTCAAGGCCGCCGGCACCGGGGCCGCCACCGCGCCGGGGGCGCCGATCGGCGTGGCCGCCGCGGCCGGGAACGGCTCGGCCACCGTGACCTGGACCGCGCCCGCCGACGGCGGATCGACCATCACCTCCTACACCGTCACGCCCTACGCCGACGGCGTGGCCGGGACCCCGACCGTGGTGACCGGCGCGCCGGCCGCGGCCGGGGCGACGCTGACCGGGCTGACCAACGCCGTGCCCTACACCTTCACGGTCAGCGCGGCCAACGCGATCGGCGCCGGACCGGTGTCGCAGCCCTCGAACACCGTGGTGCCGGACCCGGTGCCGAACGGCCAGTTCGGCGCGTTGCAGACCTGGCCGATCGTGGCCGTGCACTCGGCGGTGCTCAACGACGGCAAGGTCCTGGTCTGGGACGGCTGGCAGAGCCCGCAGCCCACCCACGTCTACGACCCGGCGACCCAGACCTTCACCACCGCCACCCCGACCGACAGCCTGTTCTGCTCCGGTCTGGCCAAGCTGCCGGACGGCCGGGTGCTGGTGGCCGGCGGCTACGGCGCCTCGGCGAACGGCATGCTGGGCATCGTCGACACCAACATCTTCGACCCGGCCACCAACGCCTGGACCCGCATGGCGAACATGCACTACGCGCGCTGGTACCCGGACCTCACCGAGCTCTCGGACGGCCGCTACGTCGCGATCAGCGGCAACACCAGCGACGCGAACACCTGGGCCGACACCCCCGAGGTGTACGACCCGGCGAGCAACACCTGGACGCTGCTGTCGGCGATCAGCACCCCGCAGGTGCACGAGGAGGAGTACCCGTTCTCCTACCTCGCGCCGAACGGCAAGATCTTCACCATCGGCCCGGAGGAGGACACCTCCTACTGGCTCGACGCCAACGCCCAGACCTGGACCTCGGTCGGCCCCAGCGGGCTGAAGAACGGCTCGTCGGTGATGTACCGCCCGGGCAAGATCCTCTACAGCGGCGGCTCGGCGAGCGTCATCAACACCACCAACTCGGTCACCTCGGCGGCCACCATCGACCTGACCGCGACCACTCCGGCCTGGCAGCCGGTCGCGCCGATGAACTACCCGCGGGTCTACCACACGCTGACCACCCTGGCCGACGGCCGGGTGCTGGCGGTGGGCGGCGAGGCCACGTCCGACCAGCAGATCGTGACCACCGGGACGCTGCCCTCGGAGATCTGGGACCCCGCGACGAACCAGTGGACGACGATCGGCTCGATCGCCGCGGCCCGCAACTACCACTCCACGGCGGTGCTGCTGCCCGACGGCACGGTGCTGATCGCCGGCGGCGGTCACCCGACCGGGGTCGCGGACGCCGGCCAGTACAACGCGCAGGTGTATTCGCCCTCGTACTTGTTCAACGGCCCGCGCCCGACCATCACCACCGGTCCGGGCTCGGCGATCTACGGCGGCTCGATGACGGTGACCACGCCGGACGCCGCCTCGATCTCCGCGGTCAACCTGGTCTCCTACGGCACCGACACCCACCAGTCGGACATGGACCAGCACTTCGTGCCGCTGTCCTTCACGGCGGGCAGCGGGACGCTGTCGGTGCAGGCCCCGGCCAACGGCGCCGTCGCCCCGCCCGGCGACTACATGCTGTTCATCGTGAACAAGGCCGGCGTGCCGTCGGTGGCCGCGAACGTGCACATCAGCGCCGCGCCGCCGTCGGTGCCCGGCGCCCCGACCGCGGTCACCGCGACGCCCGGGGCCAGTTCGGCCTCGGTCGCGTGGACGGCCCCGGCGACCAACGGCGCGCCGATCACCTCGTACACGGTGACGCCGTACGCCAACGGCGGCGCGCTGGCGCCGACCGTCGTCACCGGCAACCCGCCGGCCACCTCGACGGTCGTCAGCGGCCTGACCAACGGCACCAGCTACACCTTCACGGTGGCGGCGACCAACTCGGCCGGCACCGGGGCGGCCTCGACGCCGTCGAACGCGGTGATCCCGACGAACGTCTCCTCGCCGGTGTTCGTGCAGCAGTCCTCGCTCCACAAGGGCAGCGGCACGACGGCGGCGGTGGCGCTGGGGACGCCGGTCACGGTGGGCAACCGGCTGGTGGTCGAGGTGGGGGTGTGGAACACCTCCTCGGCGACCGCGACCGGGGTCACCGACTCGGCGGGCAACACGTATACCGAGCTGACCCATTTCACCGCCTCCGACCATACGGAGATGAGCGTGTGGAGCGCGCCGATCACGGCCGGCGGCGGGACCAGGCCCACGGTGACGGCGACCCTGTCGTCGTCGGCGGACGTCGGCGTGGCAGCCCTCGAATATTCGGGGTTGTCGACGGCGGCCGGGCTCGCGGCGGTCGACGCGCAGTCGCACGCCTCCGGGACCACGTCGGCGTCCGCGACGGTGTCCGCCGGCGCGACCGCGGCCGTCGCGGCGGCCGGTGAGCTGGCGGTCGGCTTCTACGCCGACTCGGGATTCGGCGACACGCTCACCGCGGGCAGCGGGTTCAACCAGCGGGTGAACGTGTCGGGCGCCAGCGACATGGAGTTCGTGGTCGAGGACCAGGTGCCGGCGTCCGGGGCCACGCCCGCGGCGACGTTCGGGACCGGGAAGTCGACGGTGTGGCTGGCCGCGACGGTGGTGTTCAAACACAGCTGAGCGGCTGACCGAGAAGATCGATCGATGACGCGAGCGGTGGCCCCGGGATTTCCGGGGCCACCGCTCGCGCGGTTTCCGTCGCTGTTCTTCTGAGTGGCTAGAGCAGCGCCGTGTTCCCGTGCGCGGACGAGGGCAGGTAGCTCCGGTTGCCCGCGAACGTGGCCTTGTAGCCGCTGAGCAGGACGCCGACCGAGTCGAGCAGCCCCGGCGAGGTGCTGCACGCCGCGTGGCCGCTCAGGTCGGTCTTCGCGCTGCACAGCGGGTAGCCGTTGACGTCGGTGAACGAGATGGTCTGGTTCACCATCGGGACGCCGGCGGTGGTGAGGGTGGCGTTGAGGTTGGCCTCGCCGAGGGGGAGGATCGTCAGGGTCGCCGTCCCGGCGCTGAGCGCGGTCGCGGCCGGCTTGATCACCGACACCGCGAGGTCCACCGGGTTGTTGCCGACGCGGATCGGCGAGGCGGTGGTGCCGCTGGCCAGGTCCACGACCGAGACGCCGGCCGCGCCGAAGTCGGCGACATAGGCCGACGAGCCGCCGGGGACGATCTTCAGCGCGATGCCGTGCGGCGCGGCCCCGACGCTGAACGAGGTGGTGACGGTGTTGGAGGCGGTGGCGATGACGGCCACGCTGCCAGAGGCGGCGTCGGTGACGTAGACGGTGGAGCCGTCGGGCTTCACGGCGGCGCTGTGCGGGCGGCCGCCGATCGGGATCGAGGTGACGGCGTTCGTCGCGGTGTCGATCACGGCCACGTCGCCGCTGCCGTAGTCGGGCACGTAGACGTGCTTGCCGTCGGGGGTGACCGCGAGGTTGATCGGGGCGGCGCCGACCGGGACCGTCGTGACGACGGTGTTGTCGGCGGCGTTCAGGACGGTGACCGAGGAGCCGCCGGTGTCGGCGACGTAGACCCGGGAGCCGTCGGGGGAGACGGCCAGACCCTCGGCGCCGGGCCCGGCGCCGACCGTGGTGAGGACGGTGTTCGTGGCGGTGTCGATGACCGACACCGTGCCGGCGATGTCGTTGCCCACGTACAGGCGGCCGCCGTCCGGCGACAGCGCGGCGGACTGCGGCTGGCGGCCGACCGGGATGGTGGCCACCACCGCCGGGCCGGAGGCGGCGCCGGTGTCGATGACCGCGACGTCGGACGAGCCGGAGTCGGTGACGTAGACGCGGTGCCCGTCGGCGGAGGCCGCGACGGCGGTCGGGGCGGAGCCGACCGGGATGCTCGCGACGACGGACTGGGAGGCGGTGTCGATGACGGAGACCGTGTTGGAGCCCGCGTTCGCCACGTACACGTAGGTGCCGCCTGGCAGCGGGGCGCCGGTGTCGGCGTGGCCCGGGACGGCGGCGAAGGCCGACAGCGTGGCGGCTGTCAGCACACTGACGGCGAACGCCGTGGTGCGGCGGCCGGCGGCGGACCGCGGTGGCGGCTGCGCGGCGGACGGAGTGGAGTGGTGCTGAGAAGACCAGGTCACGCGGGCTCCTAGGGGGAGCGGCCGCCCCTGCGGGCGGCCTCGGTGGTCGAGGCGGCCCGAGCATAGGGCCGCATTGACTCAGAGTCCTGTGTCGCTGTCCCGGGGTCGCCCGATCGAGGGAACGGGAGTGTCCCCTAGGTGGCGCGGCGAACAGCGGTGCGCGCGGGAACAAGGATTTGTCTTGTCGTCGCGGGGAGCGCCTCCCTAGAGTCGCGTAGGTGACGCAGTACCTTGCCACGCCGCCCCGGCGGCGGGTGTCGACCAGGACCGGGCTGCGGCTCGGGAGCGCGGTGTCGTCGGCGCTGATCGCGGTGCTGGGGGTGACCGTCTCGGTGTCCGTGGCGGACCGGCAGGCCGATCTGCGGCACGCGGTGAGCACCGCCGAACCGCTGGCGGTGGCCGCCGAGGACATCTACCGCGACCTGTCCGACGCTGACGCGGCCTCCGCCGAGACGTTCCTGAGCGCGGCGCAGGCCGGCACCTCCGGCGAGGAGCGCTACGCGGCGGACCTGAGCCGCGTGTCGGCCAACCTGGCGGCGGTCGACGCCGACACCCGCGGCTCGGCGGCCCTGCGGGCGGCCGACGGCGAACTGCTGGCGGGGCTGCCGGTGTTCACGAAGCTGATCGGCACCGCGCTGGCCGATGCCCGCCAGAACCTGCCGGTCGGCGCGGCGTATCTGCGGGAGGCCTCGGCGCTGCTGCGGGACCGGCTGCTGCCCGCCGCGCAGACCGCGCTGAAGGTGGAGAGCGACCGGCTGAAGGCCGACGACGACGCCGCGGGAACGGACTACACCCTGGAACTGGTGATGGCCGGGGCCACGATCGTGGCGCTGCTCGTGACGCAGACCTTCGTCCGGCGGCGCACCCGGCGGCGGATCAACCCCGGCTTGCTCGGGGCGACGACGCTGGTGGCCGTGATCGCGGTGTGGACCGGGTTCGCCGGCCCCGACGAGGGCGACGCGGTGGCGAAGGCCAAGACGCACTGGCAGGCCGCGGACACGGCGATCGCGACCGACCTGGCGGCGGTGGAGGCCCACGGCGACGAACTGCTCGGCCTGGCGGCGCGCGGCGAGGACGTGGGCGCTTACGAGAACGACTTCGCCAAGGCGACCGCGACCCTGGACAGCCTCCTGAAGAACGACCACGGCGCCTACGCGGACGATGCCCGGCTGGCGCGCCAGAGCTGGGGAGCGGCCCACCTCGCACTGGTGCCGGCCGAGACCCTGCCGCAACCGGACAACGCGGCGAACGTACAGGCACTGCGACTGCTGACCCAGCCCGCCGCCGGCGGCTCGGACGCGGCCTTCCTCCGCGTGGACCAGGACCTGCGCCAGGGCGCGGACGCGGAGGAGGCGCAATACCTGGCCGCGGTCCGTGCGGGGCACGGCGACCTGGACGGCCTCGCCGCGGCGACGGTGGCGCTGACCGTGGTGGCGCTGGCGGCGGCGGGGTACGGGATGTACCGACGGCTGAGGGAGTACCGATGACGAGGGCAGATCAGCGGAACCGTGGCGTCGGCACCGCGCTGCTCGCGGCGCTCCTCACCGTCGCCGCCGCGTTGACAGCAGCCTGTAGCACTCTTCCCGCACCGCCCTCCGCCGCCTCTTCGCGCGCGGCCGCGAATCCGCCGCAGCTCACGCCGTTCCCGGACGGGGTCACCACGATGCCGCCGGGGCCGTCGGGCGGGGTGCCGGTCTCGGGGTGCGAGAAGACGCCGCGGCCGGGGCCGTTGCCGCCGCCGGGGCAGATGCCGGCCGGGTCGACGATGGCGCGGATCTCGCAGCGCGGGTATTTGATCGCGGGCGTGGATGAGGACAGCTATCTGTTCGGGTACCGCAATCCGTCGACGGATCCCGGCGCGGCGCCGTTGATCGGGTTCGACATCGACTTCGTGCGGGAGGTCGCCAAGGCGATCTTCGGGTCGCCGGACAAGGTGCGGTACAAGGCGATCACCAAGGCGCAGCGGATCAGTTCCCTGACGGACGGCTCGGTGGACATCGTCGCGGACATCTTCACCGTCGACTGCGAGCGGGCCAAGCAGGTGGCGTTCAGTTCGGACTACTTCGACGCCGGGCAGCGGATCCTGGTGAACCAGTCGTCGCCGGTGAGGAGTCTGGCCGATCTGGCGGGGCGGAAGGCGTGCGCGGCGGCCGGGACCACGTCGATCCAGACGCTGGCCAACCCCGCCTACCATGTGGTGCCGGTCTCGGCGGTGAACTGGGCCGACTGCCTGGTCATGCTCCAGCAGGGCCAGGTGGACGCGGTGTCGACCACCGACCTGATCCTGCTCGGCCTGCAGATCCAGGACCCCTACACCACGATCGTCGGGCCGCGCTTCACCTACGAGCGGCACGGCCTGGGCATGCCCCTGGGCGAGCCGGACTTCGTCCGCTTCGTCAACGGCGTGCTGGAGAAGATCCGCGCCGACGGGACGTGGACCGCCATCTACACCCGGTGGGTCGGCGACAAGCTCGGTCCGGTGCCCGCGCCGCCGCCTCCGGACTACCAGTGAGCTCGCTGACGGTGATCGTTTGCCTACTTCCCTGATCCGGGCCGTGCAGTAAGCGCTAACTGCGGACTTCGGTCCTTGTGCTGCTGTTACCGTCGTTGATTGTGGCGAAGATCGGTAAGGGCGGTGCGGGCAGTCCGGGCAGTGCGGGCGGTGCGGGCAACACGGTGCGGCTCGGTCCCGCCTTCACGAAGCTCTGGCTCGCCGGCACCGCCTCGGCGCTCGGCGTCGGCCTGGCCACGGTCGCCACGCCGCTGCTGATCGCCTCCCGCACCGACAGCCCGCTGACGATCTCGGCCGCGCAGGCCGTGGCCTGGCTGCCCTGGCTGCTGTTCGCGCTGCCCGGGGGCGTGCTGGTGGACCGCGTCGACCGGCGCCGGCTGATGATCTGGATCGACTGGGCCCGGGTGGCCCTGATGACGCTGCTCGCCGCCGCCCTCGTGACCGGGCACGCCGGCATCCCGCTCATCTACACCGTGCTGTTCATGGTGAACGCCGGCGAGGTGGTGTTCCGCTCGGCGAGCCAGGCGATGATCCCCGCCGTGGTGCCGCGCGAGGGGCTGGAGAAGGCCAACGGCTGGCTGATCGGCGGCGTCACGGTGACGCAGAACATGATCGCCGGCCCGCTCGGCGCCGCGCTGTTCGTCGTCGCCGCCAGCATCCCGTACTGGGGGAACGCGGCGACGTACGCGGTCAGCGCCGTGCTCACCACGGCGGTCGTGGGCACGTATCGCGGGGTTCCGCGACCGAGGCGCGCCGGAACGGCCGAGATGGCCGAGATGGCCGAGATCGCTGGGGGAGCGGCCGCCCCGCCGCCGAAACCCGAACGCCTCCGCGCCGTCTGGTCCGAGATGGCCGAAGGCTTCCGCTGGCTGATCCGCCAGCGGCTGCTGCGCACGATGGCCGTCCTGATCGGCCTGCTCAACGTCACCCTCACCGCCGCCCTCGCGGTCCTGGTGCTGCTCACGAAGGACCGCCTGCACCTCGGCTCGGTCGGCTACGGCGCGCTGTTCACGGCCATGGCCGTGGGCAGCATCCTCGGCTCCGCGCTCGGCGACCGCCTGGTCCGCGCCGTCACGGCGACCTGGACGATCCGCGTCGGCCTGATCGTCGAAGCCGCCTTCCACCTGGTGCTGGCGACCTCGCTGAACGCCTACGTCGTCGGTGCGGCGTTCTTTGCCTTCGGCATCCATGGCGCGCTGTGGTCCATCGTCGCCAACTCTCTGCGCCAGCGGCTGACACCGCCGGAGATGTTCGGCCGCGTCGGCAGCACCAACTTGTTCATCGCCGCCGGCGGCAACTGCGTCGGCGCGCTGCTCGGCGGCGTGGTGAGCGCGCACTTCGGGTTGACCGCGACCTACTGGGTCGCCTTCGTCGTCGCCGTCGCGGTGGCCGCCACGACCTGGCCGGTCTTCAACCGGGCGGCGGTCGCGCAGGCCTACGCCGGCGACGTTTCGAGTGCTTCGGACGCCTCGGAGGCGTCTGCGGATTCCTCTGCGGATTCCTCCCCGGACGCCTCCGCGCAGCCGACCGTCCTGGCCGACGCCTGATCCGCCCGCCCCGCCCGCCCCATTGCCATCCCCCGATCCCTCCATTACGTTTATCGATACCATCGATATTCGATATGCCAGGGGGAACCGTGACGACACCGAGCAATGCCGCCGCCCGCCCGCGCCGGCTCCGCAACCCGCTCCAGCCACTGGTCGTCATCGTGCGCGTCACCTACTACGTGGCGCTCGTCGTCTTCCTGATCGCCGCGATCAACCTCCTGTTCGCCCGCGGCCACTCGTTCGGCTGGCACCGCGGCACGGCCTGCCTGACCGTCCCGGACCAGCTCATGCCGCCGCAGATCCACACCATGGAGTGGACCTCCGTCACCACCAACGTCCACGAGTCCCGGGTCTGCGTCCAGTACGCGAACAACCACCAAGCCTTCGCCAGTACCCTGGCCAACGGCCTCGGCCTCCCGTTCTTCCTCGTCGCCTTCGGCCTGACCTCGCGGCTGCTGACCATCGCCGCCAAGGGCGGCGTCTACCGGACCGAGGTCGTCAGCCGGGTCCAGTTCCTGGGCTGGACGCTGCTGGCCGGCGAGACGGCGGTGGCGGCGCTGCGTACCGTCGGCAGCGTGCACCTTTACAACGACCTGGTCCCGGAGCACTTCAACGGCACCTTCTGGGCCCCGTTCTGGCATGTGAACTGGACCGTCCTGCTGATCGCCGTGGCCTTGATCACGCTGGCCCGCATCCTGCGCGAGGGCGTCGGCATGCGCGAAGACCTGGACGGGACCATCTGATGCCCGACGACGGCGAGCCGCACGCCATCACCGTCCACCTCGACCGGCTGCTCGCCGAGCGCGGCATGACCCTGACCGAGCTGTCCGAGAAGGTCGGCGTCAGTGTCGTGAACCTGTCGATCTTGAAGAACGGCCGCGCCAAGGCTGTCCGCTTCTCGACCTTGACCGCTCTGTGCGCCGCGCTCGGCTGCCAGCCCGGTGATCTTCTCGGTTACCGCTCTCCGGAGGCGATCGGCTCCGTCTCGTGATCGACTGATCACGACCGGTGTGTGAACGCGAAGGAGGCACAGCACGTGGCGACCCTGACGGTATGGAAGTTCCACGAGGCGGACGGCGCGGAGAAACTGCTCGGCCAGCTGGAGCAGATGCAGAAGCAGGAACTCGTCTCGATCAAGGACGGGGCGGTGGTGGCCTGGCCGGAGCAGGCCAAGAAGCCCAAGACCAGGCAGCTGTCGAACCTGACCGGCTCCGGCGCCCTCGGCGGCGCGTTCTGGGGCCTGCTGTTCGGCCTGATCTTCTTCGTCCCGCTGCTCGGGGCGGCGATCGGCGCCGCGGCCGGCGCGCTCGGCGGCTCGATGGCCGACGTCGGGATCAGCAAGGACTTCATCGAGCAGGTGAAGGCGAAGATCAAGCCCGGCACCTCGGCGCTGTTCCTGCTGACCCAGGACGCGGTCGCGGACCGGGTGAAGCCGGCCTTCGAGGGCGCGCACGCCGAGCTGATCAGCACCAACCTGAGCGCCGAGCAGGAGGCGCAGCTGCGCGCCGCGTTCTCGGAGGACGAGTCCTACGCGGCCGGTGCGGCCGACGCGGCGTCGGCGGTCAAGAGCGGCGCGGTCAAGGCCGGTGCGGTCAAGCCCGGTGCGGTCAAGCCGGGAGCGGCCAAGCCCGGTGTGGCCAAGCCCGGTCCGGCCAAGCCCGCGGAGGCCGGCGCCAAGAAGTGACCGAGGCTTCCGTGACGACGGTCCGGCGCCGGCGGGAGGTTTCCCGCCGGCGCCGGGCCGTTCATGACGCCGGTCGCTGTGAGCGCGACCTCAGGACTCGCGGTACAGCAGCTGGATCAGGTTGCCGCACGTGTCGTCCAGCACCGCCGTGGTCACCGGCCCGGTCTCCCGCGGTTCCTGCGTGAACCGCACCCCGAGCCCGATCAGCCGCTCGTACTCGGCCTGCATGTCCTCGACCGCGAACTGCGCGGCCGGGATCCCGTCGGCGACCAACGCCGCCTTGTACGGGCCCACCGCCGGATGGTCCGACGGCTCCAGCAGCAGCTCGGTGCCTTCCGGCTCGCGCGGCGAGACCACCGTGAGCCATCGGTCCGCGCCCACGGGCACGTCGTGCTTCTTCACGAAGCCGAGCACGTCGGTGTAGAAACTCAGAGCCTTGGCCTGGTCGTCGACGTAGACGCTGGTGAGACGGATCCTCATGCGCCACACCATAGGCGGGTCGGGATCGGTCTATCAAGGAAGACACGCAGGTCAGCGCAGCTCAACAGCGTTCGCGAGGAGTCAGCCCGTCGTCCGCCCGCGGCCGGTCCCGATACTGCGCCGCGACGAACTCCAAGAACGTGTCGACGTCCTCCGGCGACGACGACAGCCCGAACGAGACCCGGACCGCGCCCCCGGACGGCAGCCCGAGCCGCTGGAGATAGTCGTCGATGGTCCCGGTCGTGCGGCGGATCGCGCCGGACAGCAGGCGGCGGGATATGGAGAAGGCCGCCTCGCCCGCGCCGGGGTTGCAGAAACAGCCGGTCCGTAACGAGATGCCGCGCGCGGCGCTGTCCCGGCTGACGGTGCGCTCGTCGACGATCGCGCCCTCGGGATCCAGGACGTTGAGCGTCACCGTGGCACCCCGGCGGGAACCGTCGGTCGGGCCGTAGAGGCGGACCAGCGGTTCGCCGTTGCCGTGCCGCAGCGCGGCGGCCCCGGTCAGCAGGCGCTCGGTGAGGCCGGCGACATGCTCGTGGATGGCGTCCAGGCCGATGTCGGAGATCCAGCGCAGCCCGACCGTGACATCCGGGATGCTCAAGAAGTTGAGGGTCCCGTCCTCGAACGCCGTCTCGTCGTCGGCCATCTTGTGCCAGTCGCCCTGCGCGCTGACCACATGGATCGTGCCGCCGGAGAACCACGGCCGCCGCAGCCCCGCCAGGGCCGCGCGGCGGGCGATCAGACAGCCCAGACCGGTCGGATAGCCGAAGACCTTGTACCAGCTCACCGTCACGAAATCGGGGTGGACGGCGCCGAGGTCCAAGCGGTTCGTCGGCACATACGCGGCCGCGTCCAGCAGTACTTGGTATCCGAGGTCCTGGGCCGTCGCTATCCAGCGCAGCGGATGCTGCACGCCGGTGAAGTTGCTCTGCGCCGGATAGGCGAACAGGCCGCGACGCGAGCGGCCCTCGGCCAGCGCCTGCCGGATCGCGTCGTCGTCGATCCGCAGGTCCGGACCTGAGAAGGGCACGTAGACCGTCCGTGCCCCGCCGGCCCGCGCGTACTCCCGCAAGCCGTTCACCGAGTTGTGGTTGTCCAACGGCAGCACCAGCCGCGAGCGCTTGTCGAACGGGAACGCCTCGCCGACCAGCCGGCACGCGCCGGTGGCGTTCGGCGTGAACACCACCGCGTACTCCGCCGGATCGGCGTTGAAGTGCTGGAGCACGGCCGTGCGGGTCTGCTCCACCAGCAGCGACGAGGCCAGCGACGTGGGATTCTCAGAGTGCGGATTCCCGAAGCAGGCACTGCGGATCCGCTCCGCGTGCGCGTCGAGCTGGCGCCGCGCGGGCAGCCCCGCGCCCGTGTGGTCGAGATAGACCTGCCCTTGCTCGTCCAGATAGCCGAACTCGGTGGCACGGAGCGTGGAAATGGCGGTCATGGCTCATTATGTGCACCTGATCTGCCAGGGTGCCGTATCAGCTCGACACAAATTCTTCATGAAGGGGCTGCGATGACGGCGACCGGAATAAGAGCCCGAGGCGTCCGGCTGCGCGTGGCCGGCGACCGCGAGGTACTGCGCGACGTGTCGCTGTCCGCCCGGCCCGGCTCGGTGCTCGTCATCGCCGGAGCCAGCGGCGCCGGAAAGACCACGCTGCTGGAGGTGCTGGCCGGCATCCGGCCCCCGGACGAGGGCTCGGTCCGGCACGGCACCCGTCCGCCCGCCCCGCGCGGCGGCGGCTTCGGCTACGTCCCGCAGGACGACATCGTGCACCGCGACCTGCCACTGTCCCGCACCCTGCGCTACGCCGCCGAGCTCCGCCTCCCGGCCGGGACCCGGTCCGAGGACATCGACGGGGCGGTCCGGCGCGCGCTGGCGGACCTCGGCCTGACCGCTGTGGCCGGCCAGCGGGTCGGACTGCTCAGCGGTGGCGAGCGCAAGCGGGCCAGCATCGCCGTGGAGCTGCTGATCCGCCCGCGCGTGCTGTTCCTGGACGAACCGACATCGGGGCTCGATCCCGCCGCCGGCGCGGCACTGCTCAAGCTGTTGCGCGGCCTGGCGCATCAGGGCACGACGATCGTGCTGACCACCCACACCCCGGCGGACCTGCTGCGCGCCGACACGGTGGCGTTCCTGTCCCCGGACGGGCGCCTGGTCTATCGCGGCGCGCCGGACGGCTTGCTGAAGCATTTCGGTACGGACAGCGTTGAGGAGGCCTACGGCGCGGCGGCGGAAGCGCCCTCGGTCCCGGCCGAGTCCGAATCCGCGCCCGAATCCGACCACGACTATGACCGCGACCGCGAACTCGAAGCCCTCGGAGCCGGGTCCGAGTCGGAATCCGAGCCCGGGTCCGAGCCGGAGTTCAAATCCGAAGCTGAGCGCGAGTCCGAACTTGAGCCCGAATCCGAGACCGAATCCGAGCCCGAATCCGAGCCCGAATCCGAGTCCGCATTTCAGACCGGGCTCGAAGGCGCGCCTCGCGCGGACACCAAGTCGGAGAATCCGATGTCGTCCGCCGCCGACAGCGCGACCGACCCGAAGCTCATCGGCCCCCTGCGCCAATGGTGGCTCCTGACCCGCCGCTCGGCCGAGATCCTGGCCCGCAACCGGCTGTCCGCGGCCGTTCTCGTCGGGTCCCCGCTCGTCATCATCGCCATGTTCGCGATGCTGTTCCGCCCCGGGGCCTTCGACCCGGCCTCGCCGGATCCTTCCTCCACCGCGATGATCTGCTTCTGGATCGCGTTCGGCGCCTTCTTCTTCGGCCTCACCTACGGCCTGCTCCAGATCTGCACCGAGCTCCCCATCGTCCGTCGCGAACGTCTCACGATGCTGCGGCTCGGCCCCTATCTGATGGCGAAGGTCGCGATCCTGTTGCCGGTGCTGGTCGCGGCCGACGCGCTGCTGCTGGCCGTGCTCCGGCTCCTCGACCGGCTGCCCGCCGCCGACGCGGGCGTCCTCGGTTCGCTGTTCGTCACCGCGGTCCTGGCTTCGGCCGCAGCCCTGGCGCTCGGTCTGCTGGCCTCGGCGGCGGTCGCCGAGCCCGGGCAGGCCACCCTCATGCTGCCGCTGCTGTGCTTCCCGCAGGTCCTGTTCAGCGGCGCGTTCGTCCCGGTCCCGCGGATGAGCGCGCTCGGCGCGGGCCTGAGCTGGGCGATGACCAACCGCTGGGCGTTCGAGGCGCTCGGCTCCGGCGTGGACCTGGACGCGCTGTGGGCGCACGGCGCCTCCCCGATGGGCCCGCCGCTGCTGGCGTCCTACGGCGACACCTTCGCGCATTCCGCGGTCCGTGGCTGGCTCTGGCTCGGCGGGTTCACGGTGCTGTTCCTGGTCGCGGCGTGGGCGGTGCTCGCGCGCAAGTGCCGTCGGGCGGCGCGGTAGGCCGCGTGACCCTTCGGGGTGCCTCAAGTCGCGGGGGCGCCGGAGCGCTGCCTAGGGTCGATCCCAGCAGGTCGATCAAGTGCTTGACGGCGAAAGCTGAGAGGCGGCCATGGCGAAGGCGACACGGACGCGGGCGCTCGCCTGCCGTACCGCCGCGCTGGGGACGCTGCTGCTCGGGGCCGGAGCGGCCTGGGCTTCGGCCGCCTGGGCCCCCGCACACGCCGCGATCCCGCAGCCGACCGGCGCGCCGTTCCCGGCCGACGCGCCGATCCAGCTCGAACGCGTCGGCCAGATCACCGACAAGGTCAACGCTCTGGGCGGCCGCCGCGGCGAGGTAGCCGCCGCGCTCACCCAGCTCGACACCCAGCACGGCATCCAGCTGTTCGTCGCCTACGTCCGCGACTTCTCCGGCCGGGCGCCCGCCGACTGGGCCAACGAGACCGCCGCCAAGAGCGGCCTGGGCCTGCACGACGTGCTGCTCGCCGTCGCCACTCATGCGCGCCAGTACGGGTACTCCACGGACACCGACTCCGGCGTCACCGCCGCGCAGATGGCCTCCGTCGCCACCGCCGCCGTCGAGCCCGCGCTGCGCCTGAACGACTGGGCCGGCGCCGCGATCGGGGCCGCGCAGGGCATCGGCGCCGTCGTCTCCGGCCTGCCCATACCCGCCGTCGCCGTCACCCCGGGCGTCCCCGACCCCGGCGACTCCTCCACCGGCGTCAGCGGCGCCGCGCTCGCCGGGACGGTGGTCGTGGTAGGCGGCCTCGGCGCGGCCGGGGTCTGGGCCTACTCGCGCACCAGGCGGCGGCGGCCGGCGCCGACGCACAGCGCCGGCGGCCCGGCGCCGGTCGTCGAGCTGGACGCCACCGCCAAACACGCGCTTGTCGCCACCGACGACGCCGTCCGCACCAGCGAGGAGGAACTCGGCTTCGCCTCCGCCGAGTTCGGCGACGAGACCACCGCGCAGTTCGCCGACGCGCTGGCCGACGCCAAAGCCGAGCTCACCGCCGCCTTCCGGATCCGGCAGGCGCTCGACGACGAGATCCCCGAGGACGAGCCCACCAGGCGTCGGATGCTGACCGAGATCATCGACCGCTGCCGCCGGGCCAACGACCGGCTGGACGCCGAGGTGAAGTCCTTCGACCGGCTCCGCGCCCTGGTCCAGCACGCGCCGCAGGCGCTCGCCACGGCCCGCCGCGCGGCCGACGCGCAGCACGAGCGCGTCGCGCCGGTGCTGGCCGCCTTCCAGCGCCTGTGCGACGGATACGCCGACTCCGCCACCGCACCGCTGGCCGGGCACCCGCAGCAGATCGCCGACCGGCTGGCGTTCGCCGACGACAGCCTCGGCGCGGCCGGGGTCGCGCTGGATGCCGGTGACAAGCGGCGCGCGGCGGTCCTGATCCGCGGCGCCGAGGCCGGCGTAGAGCAGGCCCAGCTGCTGTTGGACGCCGTCGACCGGCGCGCCGCCGAGCTCGACACCGCCGCCTCGAAGCTGCCCGCCGCGCTGGCCGAGATGGACACCGACCTGGCCGACGCCCGGGCGCTGGCGGCGTCCCGGGGCGCCGCGGCCGCGCCGGACCTGGCCGACCTGGCCGGCCGCGCGGGCCGGGCCGAGCAGGTGGTGACCGCGCTGCGAGCCGAGCTCGCGGGCCGCTACGACCCGATCGACGCCCTGCGCCGCGCCGAGGAGGCCGACGCACTGCTCGACGAGGCGCTGAACGCGGTGCGTGAGCAGGAGCAGAACGACCGGCGGGCCCGCAGCCTGCTGGAGCAGGCCACAATGACCGCGCGCAGCGAGATCGCCGCCGCCGAGGACTTCGTCGCCACCCGGCGCGGCGCCGTCGGCAGCCAGGCCCGGACCCGCCTGGCCGAGGCCAAGCGGCTGCTCCAGCAGTCCGCGGCGGCCGCCGGCACCGACGCCGCGCAGGCCCTGACGCTGGCGCAACAGGCCGACCAGCGCGCCCGGCAGGCGCTGTCCGCCGCGCAGAACGACGCCGACCAGTATCAGTCCCCTTATGGCGGCGGCCGCTCCGGCGGCTCGATGGGCGGCGCCGTGCTGGGCGGCATCATCCTCGGGGACCTGCTCGGCGGCGGCCGGGGCGGTGGCCGGAGTGGCCGGGGCGGCACCGGACGCGGCGGCGGGTGGTCCGCGCCGTCACGCGGCGGATTCGGAAGCGGCGGCGGGGGACCGGGCAGCTTCGGCGGCGGCGGCACCCGCGGCCGGCTCGGCGGCGGGGGCAGGTTCTGACCCGTCCGCCCTCCGGCGGCACCAACGGCGAGAAAGGCACCCCGATGACCAAGCAGACCATCCTCGGCCGCGTGAAGCAGCTGGCCAAGGCCAACATCAACGCCCTGCTGGACTCCGCCGAGGACCCGCAGAAGATGCTGGACCAGCTGATCCGCGACTACACCAACAACATCGCCGAGGCCGAGCAGGCGGTGTCCTCCACGATCGGCAACCTGCGCCTGATGGAGGCCGACAACGCCGAGGACGCCAAGGCCGCGCAGGAATGGGGCGAGAAGGCCCTGGCGGCCAGCCAGCGCGCCGACACGCTACGAGCCGGCGGCGACACCCCCGAGGCCGACCGCTTCGACAACCTCGCCAAGGTCGCGCTGGAACGCCAGCTGGCCGCCGAGCGCCAGACCAAGGCCGCCACCCCACTGATCAAGAACCAGCAGGAAGTCGTCGACCAGCTGAAGGCCGGCCTGAACTCCATGAAGGAGAAACTCGACCAGCTCAAGACAAAACGCGACGAACTGGTGGCCCGCTCCAAGTCCGCCGAAGCCCAGTCCCGCGTCAACGACGCCCTCAAGAGCATCGACATCATGGACCCGTCCAGCGAGGTGAGCCGCTTCGAGGACAAGGTCCGCCGCGAAGAAGCGAAGGTGAAGGGCGCCCAGGAACTCGCCGCCTCCTCGCTCGACGCACAGTTCAACGACCTCGAAGGCCTCGCCGACCAGGCCGAGGTCGCCAAGCGCCTGGCCGCGCTGAAAGCACAGTGACGACGATGAAGAAGACTGCCGAGAGTACTGAGAGTACTGAGAGCGCCGGGAGCGCTTCGGCGGGCCGGACGGCCGCCGCCGAGCCCGAGCCGACTACGACCAAACCGCCTGCCAAAGCCAAACCGACTGCCGCCGCCAAGCCAGCTGCTGCCCAAGCCGAAGCCGAAGATGCTCCGCAACCGGCTGCTCCAAAGCCGACTGCCGCCGAACCGACGGCCGCCGCCGAGCCAGCTGCCGCCGAAACCGAAGCCGCAGATGCTCCGCAACCAGCTGCCGAAGCCGCTCCACAACCATCCGCCGACCCGAAACCACCCGCCGAACCACCCGCCGAGCCAGCTGCCGAGCCACCCGCCGACCCGGCGCGCGCCATCGCCGACGGCTACGCCTTCGACGGCCCGGTCCTGAACTTCGGCGCGCTGGTCGTCGATGGCGAGCCGCGGGCCGATCTTCAGATCCAGGTGCCGTTGGCGATGCTCAACCGGCATGGTCTGGTCGCGGGTGCGACCGGTACCGGCAAGACCAAGACCTTGCAGGGCTTGGCCGAGCAGCTGTCGGCGGCCGGGGTGCCGGTGTTCCTGGCCGATATGAAGGGCGACCTGTCGGGCATGGCCGTGCCCGGCAGTGGCGATGAGAAGCTGCTGGCCCGGACCGCCGGGCTCGGTCAGCAGTGGAGCGCCACGGCGTTCCCGTGCGAGTTCTACACTCTCGGCGGGCAGGGCACCGGGGTGCCGATCCGGGCCACCGTCACCGCGTTCGGGCCGACCATGCTGGCCAAGGTCCTCGGGCTCAACGCCACCCAGGAGTCCTCGCTGGGCCTGGTCTTCCACTACGCCGACACCAAGGGCTGGCTGCTGCTGGACCTCAAGGACCTGCGCAGCGTTGTGCAGTACCTGGTCAGCGATGAGGGCAAGGCCGAGCTGAAGACCATCGGCGGCCTGTCGTCGCAGACCGCCGGGGTGATCCTGCGCGAGCTGGTCGCGTTCGAGGCGAAGGGCGCCGAGCCGTTCTTCGGCGAGACCGAGTTCGACGCGATGGACCTGATCCGCACCGCCCCCGACGGCCGCGGCGTGGTCTCGCTGCTGGAGCTGCCGGGCGTGGCCACCAGGCCCGAGCTCTTTTCCACGTTCCTGATGTGGCTCATCGCGGAACTCTTCGAGCGCCTGCCCGAGGTCGGCGACCTGGACCGGCCCAAGCTCGTCTTCTTCTTCGACGAGGCGCACCTGCTGTTCAACGGCGCCTCCAAGGACTTCCTGTCCGCGATCACCCAGGCCGTGCGGCTGATCCGGTCCAAGGGCGTCGGCATCTTCTTCGTCACCCAGACCCCTAAGGACGTCCCCGGCGACGTCCTCGCGCAGCTCGGCAACCGCGTCCAGCACGCCCTGCGCGCCTACACCCCCGACGACGCCAAGGCGCTCAAGGCGACCGTGTCGACGTTCCCCAAGTCCGGCTACGACCTCGGCGAACTGCTGCAGCAGCTGGGCATCGGCGAGGCCGTGGTGACCGTGCTGTCGGAGAAGGGCGCGCCGACGCCGGTGGCGTGGACCCGGCTGCGGGCGCCGGAGTCGCTGATGGCCGAGGCGGACCCGGCCCTCGTGCAGGGCGCCGTCACGGCCTCCCCGCAGATGGCGAAGTACGGCGCGGCGATCGACCGCGAATCAGCCTACGAAATCCTCGCCGCGCGCGAACTCGAGGCGCAGATGGCCGCTGAGAAGGCGGCGGCGGACGCGGCGGCGCAGAAAGCCGCCGACGAGGAAGCCAAACGGCAGCAAACCGAAGCCGCCCGCGCCGAGAAGGAAGCCCGGCGTGCCCCGGCCAGTCAGAAGGCGCCGCCGAACCTCATCGACCAGTACCTGGGCAACGGCACTGTGAAGCAGGCCGTGAACACCGCGGTCCGCGAGATCACTCGGAACTTGTTCGGGACGCGGAAGCGCCGCTAGCCAGGCCCAGCGCCAACAGCGTCACGCCGACGCCGATCCACGCTGCGGTGCCGTAGCCGTCCTCCTTCGGGAAGACGGAGCCGGCCGGCGTGGCGGCCGCCAGCACCAGCGCACTGAGCGTGCTGCCGATCGAGAACCCGATGCTCCGCACCACCTGGTTGACGCCCATCGCGCTGGCCGTCTCCTGCGCCGGAGTCACGGCGAGGATCACCGCGGGCATCGCCGCCGAGAACGCACCGACGCCAAACCCGAGCAGCGACATGGAGACCAGCGGCCCGGCCACAGTGCTCCGCACCAAGGCGAAGACCACGAACGCGACGAGCACGACGGCCGTGGCGCCGCTCAACAACGCCGGAGCCGACAGCTTCTCGCGAAGCCGAGGACTGATACGCCCGGCGACGAATCCGAGGATGGAGAACGGCACCAGGAACAGCCCGGCCGCGAACGTGCTCAGCCCGAAGCCGTACCCGGCCGCGTGCGGCGTCTGGACGTAGCGCGTGATGCAGGACAGCAGCAGATACATGCCCACCCCGGCGACCAGCATCGCGGCGTTCGCCGCCGCCACCGCGCGGTGCCGCAGCAGCCGCAGGTCCACCAGCGGTGTCGGCAGCCGCCGCTCCCGCAGCACCCACCCGGCCAGCAGCGCGGCCGCCGCCAGCACCAGCGCGGCGGCCACCGGCAGATGGTGCTGCCACAGGCTGACCTCGCCCAGCACGAACAACAGCACCAGCAGCCCGGCGCCGAGCAGCGCGCTCGCGGCCGCGTCCGGCGCGGGCGCCGACGGCTGCCGCGACTCCGGGAACGCCCGCGCCGCCGCGACGAACGCCACCGTCGTCCCGACCAGCCCGGCGCCGTAGGCGGCCCGGATCCCGCCGACGTCGGTCAGGTACCCGGCCAGCGGATAGCCGATGCCGACGCCGACCGTCGAGGCCACCGAGATCATCGCGATCGCCGCCGCCGACCGGGCCGCGTCCAGCCGCTCCCGCGCCGCCGCCATCAACAACGGCAGCAACGCCAGCCCGCAGCCCTGCGCCGCCCGCCCCGCGATCAGCACCGGGAGCGACAGCGGAAGGACCGTCAGGACACTGCCGACGACGATGACGCCGAGCGTGCCCAGCACCACCGGACGCCGCCGGGCGCCGGTGCCCAGCCGGCCCAGCACCGGCGTGGCCACCGCGCCGACCAGCAGCGACACCGTGAGCGTCCACTGCGCCGCCGCCAACGACACGTGCAGCGTGGTCGCGACGCTGGTGATCAGCGGCGAGCCCAGGCTCCCGGCGATCGCCACGACCAGCGCGATCAGCAGCAGCGTCCGGGTCAGCGCGTCCGCGGCCCGCCGGTCCTCGGCGGCCACCGTGGCGGCGGTCATTGGTTGGTCTCACTGGTGATATGAGTGAACAAGCCGGGCTGGATACGGGTCCGCACGCCCAGCGCCCACGGCTCGTCCACGTCCCGCAGCTCCAGCGCCGCGCTGTTGTTCAGCAGCATCCCGAACGCCAGGAACGACTTCACCGTCACCGGTTCCAGCCCCGTCGTGTCCGCGACCGTGCCCCACATCCGCGCGAAACTGTCGCGGACCGCGTCCCGGACCTCCGGCTCGCTCGCCGCCGCGAACCCCTGCAACTGCAACAGCAGCGCGGTGCGATCGCCGAGCAACGAGTCGTACGTCAGGCCCATCGCCGACAGCGCCTCCAGGCCGGTGCGGTCCCCGGCCGCCTCCCGCATGGCGCCGGTCAACTGCTCGAAGGCCCGCTGCACCACCTGGATGAACAACGCCTTCTTCGAGCCGAACAACCGGAAGACGTACGCCTGCGTGATCTCCGCGCGCCGCGCGATGGTCTCCGTCGAGGTGCCGTGCAGGCCCCCGAGCGCGAACTCCTCCGCCGCGACCGCCAGGATCTGCGCCCGGCGCTCGTCGGCGGTCATCTTCTTCGACACCGTCGCCATGCTGGCATGTTACTACTCACTAACAAGTAACAACGGGTCGACCGCGCCCCACCGGCGCGCCCCATCGGCGCACCCCTCAGTCGCGCCCCTCAGCCGCCGCGGACGATCCACATCATCAGCATCCGCCGGATCACCATCGTGAGCCGGGCGCGGCGGACCACAGCCGCCTCCGCGAAGACAGTGGTCATCGTCGTTCCTCCGTGGGTTGTTCCAGGTCGGCTCGGGCCCCCGTGGGCCGCCGAGCGGTGCAGCCGTCGATCGATGCTCCGGGTACCCGGTTGCGGCGATTGAAACGTGAGGGGACTGATCGCTCTGTACTGATCGTCCTGTCGTGAAATCCGCGCCGCGCGCGTACCTTTGTGCGCATGGACGCGATCGAGGTTGCGGAGCTCGCGCTGAGCCTTCCCGATGTTGACCCCTCACAGCCGAGCCCGGCCCGGATCTACGACTTCTGGCTCGGCGGCAGCCAGAACTTCGAGGCCGACCGGGAGGCCGGCCGGCGGGCCGCCACCGCGATGCCGACGCTGGTGGCGGCGATCCGCGCGAACCGCGCCTTCCTGGGCCGGGTGGTGCGGCACCTGGCCGGCCCGGCCGGGATCACGCAGTTCCTGGACCTGGGCTCCGGCGTGCCGACGGTCGGCAACGTGCACGAGGTCGCGATGGCCGTGAACCCCGACGTCAAGGTGCTCTACGTCGACATCGACCAGGTCGCCATCGCGCACGCCCGGCACCTGCTCAAGGACGTCGACGGCGCCGAGGCCGTCCTGGCCGACCTGCGGCGCCCGGAGAGCGTGCTGGAGCACCCGCTGGTCGGGCGCACCCTGGACCTGTCCCGGCCGGTGGCGGTCCTGATGAACGCGGTGCTGCACTTCATCCCGGACGAGGAGGACCCGGCCGGGATCCTGCGCTCCTACATCGGCGCCGTCGCCCCCGGCAGCTATCTGGCGCTCTCGCACGCCGCGCCCGACCTGGCGCACCCCGGCGAGCAGGCCGAGATGCTCGACGACTACCGGCGCTCCACCAAGGTGCCGTTCATCAACCGCGAGCCCCAGGAGATCGCCGCCTGGCTGACCGGGCTGGAGATCGAGGACCCGGGCCTGGTCACGGTGGACCAGTGGCAGCCGGAGCCGAACAGCAACGAGGTATCGATCCTGCGGACGTACGGCGTGCTGGCCCGCATCCCGGAGAGCTGAGGACCGGGCAGACGCGAGAAGGCCGCCGGGCGGATCGCCCGGCGGCCTTCTCGTCGTCGCGACCCGGTTCCGGTTCTCCGGCCCGGCTCCGGCCCGCTCTTTTCCGCTCTTTTCCGCTCAGTTCCTGCGGCCGCCGAACAGGCTCAGGAAGAACAGGAACACGTTGAGGATGTCCAGGAAGATCGACGCGGCCAGCAGCGGCGCCGAGACGATGTCCTGGTTGCGCCGCAGCCGCTGGAAGTCCACCAGCGTGAAGCCGGCGAAGATCACCAGGCCCGCCACGCTGTAGATCACCGAGGCGTGCGGGATGTTCACGAAGATGGCCACCACGCCGAAGATCAGCAGCGCCACCAGCGCCCAGAAGCTCATCCGGGCCACGCCGGACAGGTCCCGGTTGGTGGCGTACCCGGCCGAGCCCAGGGCCAGGATGAACAGCGCCGTCGCGCCGCCGGCCTGCCACAGCGCCTTCGGATCCGTGGTCGCGTAGTAGACCAGCGTGGGCGAGATCGCGATGCCCATCATCAGGCCGAACGCCCCGAGCAGGACGACCGTGGCCTCCCGCGACTTCTCGGCCGTGAACCGCATCGCGATCAGCGCCACGAAGGCGGCGATGAAGGCGATGAACCCGGCCCCGTGGTTCAGGTTGCGGCCCAGGTAGGCGCCGACCGCGAACAGCCCGGCGGTGGCCGCGACATACGTCATGGTGCGCGCGAACAAGGTGTTCGTCGAGATGCCATAGCCGGCCCGGCGCGCCGTTGTCGTTTCGTACACGTCCACTCCCTACCCGCCTGAGCGGATTTCATCGTGCGCCGGACCCGTCGGGTCGGCAGTCGTCGATCGAATTCTTGTGCACATCGCGGATCTGCGCATTTCAAGGATGCTCGATAACCTTGCCGCATGGACGGACCAGTTCCCGAGATCCTCGACCTGCCGATCGGGATCGACGCCACCGGCCTGCGCCGCGAGAGTGACGCGCTCGGCGCGATCGACGTCCCGGCCGACCGCTACTGGGGCGCCCAGACCCAGCGCTCCCTGGAGCACTTCTCCATCGGCGACGACCACATGCCGCCCGGCATCCACCACGCCTACGGCCACGTGAAGATGGCCGCCGCGCTGGTCAACGGCAAGGCCGGCCGGCTGCCCGGCTGGCTGGCCGACCTGATCGCCCGCGTCGCCGCCGAGGTCGTCTCCGGTGACCTCGACGAGCACTTCCCCCTGTTCGTCTGGCAGACCGGTTCGGGCACCCAGACCAACATGAACGTCAACGAGGTCATCAGCAACCGCGCGATCCAACTCGTCGGCGGCACCCTCGGCAGCAAGACCCCGGTCCACCCCAACGACCACGTCAACCTCGGCCAGTCCTCCAACGACAGCTTCCCGACCGCGACCCACGTCGCGGCGGTGCTGGCGCTCCACGACCGCGTCCTGCCCGAACTCCGCGCCCTGCACGCCGCCCTGGACGCCAACGCCGGCAAATGGGCCGATGTGCCGAAGACCGGCCGCACCCACCTGCAGGACGCGGTCCCGCTCACCGTCGGCCAGGAATGGTCCGGCTACGCCGCGCAGATCGCCGCCACCACGGCCCGCCTGGAGACAGCCCTGCCGGGCCTGTACGAACTCGCCGCCGGCGGCACCGCGGTCGGCACCGGCCTGAACGCCCCCCGCGGCTTCGCCGGCCACTTCGCCGCCGAACTCGCCGAGCTGACCGGCCACCCCTTCGTCACCGCCCCGAACAAGTTCGCGGCCCTGGCCGGCGCCGACGCCATGGCCGCGGCCTCGGCCGGCCTGCGCGGCGTCGCCACCGCGCTCCACAAGATCGCCAACGACGTCCGCTGGCTCGGCTCCGGCCCCCGCACCGGCCTCGGCGAACTCCGCCTCCCGGAGAACGAACCCGGCAGCTCGATCATGCCCGGCAAGGTCAACCCGACCCAGTGCGAAGCGACCATGATGGTCTGCACCCGCGTCCTGGCCGACGACTCGGCCCTGGCCCACGCCGCCGCCTCCGGCAGCTTCGAACTCAACACCATGCGACCCCTGATCGCCTCCTCGTTCCTGCACTCGGCCCGCATCCTCACCGACGCGGCCCGCAACTTCCGCGTGTTCTGCCTGGAAGGCATCGAGCTCAACCGTGAACGCATCGACCGCGACCTGGGGCGCTCGCTGATGCTGGTGACGGCGCTGACGCCGGAGATCGGCTACGACAAGGCCGCGCAGATCGCGCACAGCGCGGACACGACCAGGGCGACGCTGCGGGAGGCGGCGATCGCCAGCGGATTCCTCAGCGCCGAGGAGTTCGACCGGATCGTGGACCCGAGGGCGATGACGGTGCCGCCGGACGCCGAGTGAGGGGTTCGGGTCCGACGGGCTTGTTGGCGAGCCAGGGGGCGGCCGGGTTCTAGGCCGGAATCGGTTCGGCGACCTGCTCGGCGATCGGTTCGGCGATCGGTTCGCCGACCTGCTCGGAGATCTGCTTGGCGTCCTGCCCGGTGCCCGGTTCGGTGGCGGAGTCGGTGGCCGGTTCGGCGGCGGAGTCGGTGGCGGGCTCGGCAACTGGTTCGGCACCTAGTTTGGCAATCGGTTCAGCACCTGGTGCGGGCTCGTCGCCTGCCTCGGCAACCGGCTGCGCGACCGTCGACGCCACCGCGCGGTCCATCCGCGCGGCCAGCGCCGCTATGTAGTCGCGGAGCTCCGGCGGATCGATGACCTCGAACTCGAAGCCCTTCAACGCGATGTAGACCGCGATGGTGTCCAGCGCCTCGGCGCCGGTGTAGTAGAAGCAGGAATTCTCGTCCCGCGCCTCCAGGCGGCCGGCGGTGGGAGTGGTCCCGGCCGCGACATCCTTCACCGGCGCATGGAACAAGATCGTGGCCTGATACCGATAGGGCGCGCGCGTGATGGCGTCCGACAAGTACGTCACCGCGTCGCCGTCCGGCTCCGGCCGCGGCGTGAACCGCGCACCCGGCTGGATCGGGCCGCCGACGCGGTCCACGCGGAACGTCCGCCAGTCGTCCCGGTCCAGGTCGTAGGCGAGCAGATACCAGTTCCGCCCGGCCCGGACCACCCGATACGGCTCGACGCGCCGCGTCTGGTCCCGGTAGCGGAAGCGGACGCCCTCGTGTGCCCGGCAGGCTCCGGCGAGGGCTATGAGCAGCGCGGCGTCCACCACCGGGCAGTCGCCCGGCAGCAGCATGATGGCGGTCTGGACCGAGTCCACCCGGTGCCGCAGCCGCGACGGCAGGATCTGCTCGATCTTGCTCAGGGCGCGCAGCGAGGTCTCCTCGATCCCGGTCAGCCATCCGGCGGCGGCTCCGCGCAGGCCCACCGCCACCGCGACCGCCTCGTCGTCGTCCAGCAGCAACGGCGGCAGGGCGGCGCCGACGCCGAGGCGGTAGCCGCCCGCGGTCCCCGGCGCGGACTCCACCGGGTAGCCGAGGTCGCGCAGCCGGTCGACGTCGCGGCGGACCGTGCGGGGCGTCACTTCGAGGCGTTCGGCCAGCTCGCCGCCGGGCCAGTCGGGACGGGACTGCAACAGCGACAGCAGCCGGAGCAGCCGGGCCGAGGTCTGGAGCATGGGCGCCGAACTCCTTGGAATCGCTCCTGGATCGAGGACAGAACCTGTCCGCAAGGGGTTCTAGTCTCGCTGATGCGAGCCCGATCCGGGTAGCGCGCATCCATTGCAGTCTCTGGGGAGATCTCATGTTCTTGATCACTGGTGCCACGGGGAACGTCGGCCGGAACGTCGTCGAGCAGCTGGCCGCCGCCGGGCACAAGGTGCGGGCGCTGAGCCGGAACCCGGAGCGGGCGCAGTGGCCGGCCGGCGTCGACGCGGTCGCGGGCGACCTGGCCGACGCGGCGTCGCTGGGGGCGGCCCTGGCCGGGGTCGAGGCGGTGTTCCTGCTGGCCGTGCCCACGGCCTCCGGCGCGGACTTCGTCGCCGCCGCGGAGGCGGCCGGCGTGCGGCGCGTCGTGCTGCTGTCCTCGGGCTCGGTGGACGACGACGCCGAGACGCAGAGCGGCCCGATCGCCGAGTACCACTGGCGGGCCGAGCAGGCGCTGCGGGCGTCGGACCTGGAGTGGACGTTCCTGCGCGGCGAGGTCTTCGCGGCCAACACCCTGCCGTGGGGCTACCAGACGAAGGCTGGCGACGACGTCCGCGGCGCGTATGCCGCCGCCGCGGGGTCGCCGATTCAT
Source organism: Catenulispora yoronensis (assembly GCF_039531695.1). Classification (NCBI taxonomy): domain Bacteria; kingdom Bacillati; phylum Actinomycetota; class Actinomycetes; order Catenulisporales; family Catenulisporaceae; genus Catenulispora; species Catenulispora yoronensis. Next base: position 15,374 of record NZ_BAAAQN010000083.1, on the reverse strand, counting down.
GAGGTGGACATCGCCGAGGTCGCCGTCGCTGCGCTGACCGGCGCTGACCCGGCGGGCCAGGTCGGGGCCACCAGCCACGCGGGCCGTGTCTACCACCTGTCGGGCCCTGAGTCCCTGACGCACGCCGACCAGGCCCGGATCCTCGGCGAGGTCCTCGACCGCCCGATCCGCTTCGTCGAGGTGCCGGTCGACGCGGTCCGCGAGCAGATGAGCGCGCACGTTCCGGCGCCGATCCTGGACGACATCATCGGCATCTGGGCCGCCTCCGTCGGCAACCCACGCCCGGTGACGGACGCCGTGGAGCGGGTCACCGGACACCCGGCCCGGAGCTTCGCGACGTGGGTCCAGGACCACGCCGCAGCGTTCTGAAAGGTCCAGGACCACGCCGCAGCGTCCTGAAGGCGTTCCCGGCCCGCGGTGGCCTCCGCGGGCCGGGAACTCATCGGCCAGAGAGCGTCAGCTGGTCGTCACCGAGGTGTCGTCGACCACGAACGAGGTGGGGTACTCGTAGTCGTTCGTCGCGGTGAGCTTCAGCGTCACGGTCTGGCCGGCGTAGGACGCCAACGAGAGGTTGTGCTGGGAGTAACCAGTGTTGGCGTTCTTGTTGGAGTAGGTGTACAGGGTGCTCAGCACGGTGCCCGCGCTGTTCAGGACCTGCACTTTGAGCGTGTCGTAGGCGGTCGTGGTGCTGGTCTCCGAGGTGTCGATGTGCATCCAGAAGCCGAAGGTATACGTCGTGCAGCCGCTCGGCAGCGCCACGGTCTGGGCCAGGGTGCCGGTGCCGGAGGCGGTACCGCCCAACCACGCGTCCCAACTGCCGGTGCGGGCGGGTTCGCTGGAGCTGTTGGCGATGACGCCGGAGGACGCGGTCCACGGCGCCGCGTTGGTCCCGTTCTCGAAACCGGGGTCTCCGAGCAGGTTGGCGCTGCCGCAGGACGAGGCGCCGGTCACCGTCCAGCTGAACGCCGCCGTGCCCGACGGGCCGGTGGAGTCCGTCGCGGTGACGGTCACGCTGCTGGTTCCGGCGGCGGTGCCGACGGTGGCCGACTGGGCGCCCGGGTTGGTGACCGTCACGCCGGTGCTCGTGCCCTTGGTGAAGTCGGCGGTGAACGCGTTCTCGATGCCGGACAGCACACCACTGTCGGTGAGGATCAGCCTGAGTTCGCGGTTGTGGTTCAGCGAGTTGTCGGAGAAGTTCTCCGAGCCGGCGAACACCTTCGCGTTCGCCGTGCCGTAGTCGGCGACGATCGCCTTGGCGTGGATGTAATAGCCGGTCTGCGACGTGTACTGCATCACCTGCACCCCGGCGGCCTGGACCTGGCTGATCTCCGAGTTGTAGGAGCCGCCGGTGTTCTCCAGCACGCAGCGCACTGTCACGCCGCGCTGCGCCGCCGCGACGATCGCGTTGATCAGCGCGGTGTCGCCGAACTCCTCCTCCTGCACGTCCAGCGTCTTGGTGGCGCCGTCGACGGTGATCGTCTTCTGATGGGTGTAGGTGAACGCCGAGGAGCTGTAGACGACGCTCACGCCGCCGGCCTGCAGGGCGCTGTAGGCGGCGCCGTTCACGCTGGTCTGCTTCCCGTCCAGGATCACCCGGACCGGGATCCCGGCCTTCTTCTTGTTCACCAGGGCCGTCGTCACCGTGGTGTCGCGCAGCTCGTACATCGTCACGTCGATGGACTTCTGGGCGCTGGTGATGAAGTTGTAGATCGCGGAGGCCGACGCGCCGGAGGGCGGATCTCAGCATTCCGTCTCTCCTGATGGTGGGGTTCGGAGGGTACCGGGGGAACCCACACCGGAAAGTACAGATCGGCGCTTAGCGTGCAAAGGGTATTTAGCAGGACTTTTAGATGAACGGGGGTGATGGCGCTGGTCGGGCCCGGAAGACCGGCACGTGGCCAGCCTTCCAGGAGCCCCGTCAGGGCGTGGGCAGAACGTGAGAAGGCGGATCGGCGGTGTAGTTGTCGCTCGTGGCGGGGAACGTGTTCAGCTCGTAGCGCACGTTCGCAGTCGCGTTGTTGACCGAGAACCGCACCCCGGGGGCTTGCGGCGGGATCACCGGGTTCACGATCGTCGAACCGAAGTGGCAGCCGAGCACGTCGCCGGTGCTGCCCCCGGCCCAGTTCAGGTCGTAGTCGGTGCCGGTCGCGCCGTTGCCGTTCGCGGCGAAGAAGCAGCGCGAGACCAGGACGTCGTGACCGGTGGCGGTCACGGGGCCGGCGTTCTCGATCGACAGGCCGTGGGTCTGGTTGTGCTGGAAGTGGACGCCCTCGAAGAGGATCTTGCTCGCGCTACCGATGATCTGAGCGCCGATCGAGGCCAGCTGGAGGAAGCCGCCGTGGAAGCTGATGGCGGTCGGCGAGGCCGTGCCGTCGTCCTGGATGACGACCGCCGGGCTGTTCGGCGTGCCGCCCATGTCGGCGCCGTAGAAGAACAGCGCCGCGCAGTCGCCGGTGATGACGATCGCGCCGCCGCCGTTGCGGGGCGTGGTCGCCGGATGGGCGAAGAAGGTCACGTCCTCGAAGTCGGTGAACGCGAACGCCGGCGCGCCGGCCAGCGGGCCCGAGCCGGTCCCCATGTTCACCGCCGACGGGGCGATGATCGCCGCCGAGCCGTGATAGGCCGGGGAGGCCGGGCCGCGCAACGAGATCGCGCCCGCGCAGGTGTCCGCCACCAGGTCCTCCAGGACCAGGCCCGCGCAGTTGGCGGTGGTGCTGTCGAAGGTGAAGCCCCAGCCGTTGAGGTTGAGGAAGTAGACCCCTGCGATCCGATTGCGGATGCCGCCGCCGCCCAGGTGGATGCCGTTGAGCTGGGTGGACGTGCCGAGCGTGCCGGCCGGGGCCTCGATCGAGAGGTCCCGTACCTCGCAAAACTGATGGCCGCCGAGGTCCACGGCGTGCGCCCCGGTGAACCCGGGGGCCACGTGGATCCGGGAGGCGCGGCGGCCCTGGCCGTAGAGCACGGTGTTGTTCGCGGCGAAGGTGAGCGTGGTGTTGATGTAGAAGTCGCCGGGAGCGAGCCATACTCCGCTTCCGCTCGTCAGCCCGGCCTGGATCACTGGGGTGTCGAGCACCCCGGTGGGGTCGTTCGACGGGGTGATCCACTGGGCGTTCGCGGGTCCGCCGACCACTACTGTCGGAGTGGTCGCCGGGGGCGGCGCGGACGGCGCGTCGGCCCGCGCAGTCTGAAGTATTTGAGGAACGGCGGCACTGGTTCCCGCCACCGCTCCGCCCGCGAGCAAGCGGCGTCGCGAGACTGGATTCATGGGGTTTCCCCTCTCTAAGGGCTCGCGGTCGAAGGACCTTGATTTCCCCGACTCCGGTCACGGCCCGTGGCGCTGGGTACCAGGCTCTGCGCAGTGCGTGACAATCCGACTACATTGCGACTACAGCAGGACACTGACGGCGCGTGGCCACCGACGCCGCCGACGAGGGGAAGACGATGCACTGGGCGATCCTCGGACCGTTCCTAGTCAGCGACGAGTCCGGACAGGAGGTTCGCATCCCGGGATCCCGGCTGCGGACGCTGCTTGCCGCCTTACTGCTGCACGCCAACCATCCGGTCTCGGTCGACGAGCTCTGCGACATCCTCTGGGACGGCGAACCACCGGCGGACGCGGCCCGCACCGTGCGGGTCTACGTCCTGCGGCTGCGCCGGGCCCTGGGCCCCGCCGCGGACCGCATCGTGACGAAGCCGCCGGGCTACCTCTGCCGCGTCGCCGTCGGCGAACTCGACACCCTCGCCTTCGAGACCGCCTGCGGCCGCGCCGCGGTCGCCCTGGCCGGCGGCAGCTGGGCCGTGGCGGCGAGCGCGGCCGAACGCGCCATGCGCCTGTGGCGCGGACAGCCGCTGGTCGACGTGCCGTCCCAACGCCTGCGCGACGCCTGCGTCCCGTACCTGGAACAGCTGCGCCTCCAGGTCCTGGACGACCGCTGCGAGGCCGACCTGGCCCTCGGCCGCCACGGCGACGTGATACCCCGCCTACGCGAACTCGTGAAACGGCACCCGCTCTACGAACACTTCCACGCCCAACTCATGCTGGCCCTGGAAGGCAGCGGCCGCCGCGCCGAAGCCCTGGCGGTCTACCAAGACGCCCGCCGAGCCCTCATCGCCGAACTAGGCATAGAACCCGGCGCCGAACTCCGAGCCCTCCACCGCCGCATCCTCGACGGCGGCACCTCCAAAGCCACCCACGGCAACGGCTCCCCCCACACAGCCGCCCCAGTAGTGGCCCTGGAATCCCTCCACGCGATCGACGAAGCCGTAGAACGCGCCTCCCTGACCCTCGCCGCCTTCGTCACCGGCCGCTTCGACCGCCTCTGGCCCTGGTTCAGCGCCCCCCTCGCCGAAGTCGCCACCATCGAACACCTGGCCGGCGCCCGCGACAACCTGGAACGGAAGATGGGCGCCTTCCAACGAATGTCAGGCATACCCAGAGTCCGCCGCGCGGGCCTACGGACGGTGGTCGAGATCCCGCTGATCTACGAGACCGCGCGGATGAAGGGGCGGGTGACGCTTGATGCGGAGGGGAAGGTGCTGGGGTTGTATGTGTTGAAGGTGGATGATCATTGAGGGGGGTGGTGGGTGCGGGCGGCTGAAGTCACGGCTTCGGCCAGTGGCAGGCGTCGGCGTGAAGCGCCCTGGCCGCCTCGGCCGCTTCGACGCCGTTCCACGGCCCGGCCCGGTATCCACAGCAGCAACGCACAGCGAAACCCGGGGCTTCGTTCGGCCCCCGAACCTGGCGGACAATCTGCGTACCTTCAATCGGAAGGGCGGCATAGCGATTCCGGGATTCGCTGTTCGTGACCGATGCTTGTCGGCGGGGCACACTCACCATGATCGAAAATCCTTGCCATGCGATCGACGGGGCCGCGCAACCACGCCCCACAAGAAGTAAGGCATCGGCATTCGGTGCCCAACAGATCGAAAATGGCGCATTCGAGGCGCATCGATGACGCATCCCGTACTCTGAGCGCGGAAAACGTCACTCAAGGTAGATCGCCAGAAGGAGGGTCATGCCGACGAAGCGCCGCCGATTCGCCGAACGTCGCAAGGCCCTTGGGTTCACACAAGAGACGCTCGCCGAGGCGCTCGGCGTAGAACGTTCGACGGTCGTTCGGTGGGAGCTCGGCGGGACTGATCCGCAACCGTACATCCGTCCCAAGCTTGCCCGTATCCTCGAAGTCAGCACCAGAGAGCTGATGACGCTGCTACGGACACCGGCCACCACGCCAGCGGGCACGGTCAGTCTGCCGGCGCCTTCTGAACTGGAAGTCATAGATAGTGACATGAACCGTCGGGAGCTGCTTCAGCTGCTGAGCATCGCGGGCGCGCTCGTTGCCGTCCCGCAGCTCGATGGTGCGGAACGCCATGTCATGCCGGAGTCGATCGACGAACTCGAGCAGATGAACAGCCATTTGTGGCAGGCCTTTGCGCTGTCGCAATCCAAGCGCGCGGTGTACCCGCTCGTCCGGCAGCAGCTGGGGCTGCTCACTGCGGCATTGGAGCGCAACCAAGGCATTGCGACCCATGAAAAGCTGTGCGCCCTGGCGGGCGACCTGTTCCAGCTCGCCGGTGAGGTCTTCTTCGACAGTAATCGCCTGGTTGATGCCGGACACTGCTACACCTTGGCCGCCAGCGCGAGCAAGGAGGCGAAGGCTTTCGACCTGTGGGCCTGTGCGCTGACTCGTCACGCCTTCGTCGCCATGTCCGAGCAGCACTTCACGCAGACGCTCCCGCTCCTGAACGTCGCTTCCTCGCTCGCCAAGCGCGGTGACAATCAGCTCTCTACTCGCTATTGGGTGGCGCAAGTGCGAGCGCAGGCCCTGGCCGGTGCGGGAGACTTCGACGGGTGCAGCCGGGCGCTCGACGAGGCTGAGACCGTCAGCGCCATGACCGGAGCATTCCAGAACGGTGGCTGGCTGCGGTTCGATGATTCCCGCCTGGCTGAGGAGCGCGGTAGGTGCTACATCGAGCTGGGACATCCTGACCGTGCAGAGTCCGCGCTCATCGCAGCGTTGAGTCAGAAGCTCTCCGCTCGTCGACGCGGAAGCGTACTCGTTGATCTTGCTGTGCTCGGTATGCAGCGCAATGACGTCGGCCAGACTGCGCACTACGGCAGCGCGGCTCTCGAGCTGGCTGATGCAACGGGGTCGGGGTACATCGGGCGGAAGCTCCACGCGCTGAACAACCAACTCACACCGCTCGTTACCGACAGCCAGATCCATGACCTGAGCGAAGCGATCTCAGCGTTCCCCGTCGCTGGAAGATGAAAGGGAGAGCCTTGTCCGAAGAAGCCGGCCGCGTGTTCCGTGAGGCGTGGATCGCAGGCGTGAAGAAGCACTACCCCGGTGAGCCCAAGCCTGGCTATATCGCGCGTTGGGAAGAGACGCCTGAATGGGAACGGCAGGCGGCTGCCACGGTGTGCGAGCAATTGCGGGCGTTCCTTCAGGTGAGTGAAGGCAGTGCCGCCAAACTGACCCGTGAGCAGAAAGGCCGGTTTGTGTCGCTGTGCTGGATCGCCCAGATCTACAAGCACTTCGGCGACCCGAAGCCGAGCTACGTGGCGGACTGGAGTGAACAGCCCGAGTGGCAGCGGGAGACGAATAGCGACATTTTCGAGGCTGTGGAGCGAGGTTAGTCGCGGCGCACGTCGGGTGCGGGCGGCAGGATTCGAACCTGCTCAGGCACGAGGCCACCTGGGTTACAGCCAGGCCCGGCTCTCCCACTCCGGCGCACCCGCACGATGCGGCCGGTCGGAAGGTCGCCTCCAAAGGTCGCCTCGAAAGGCAGACCCGAAGAGTCGTCCCGAAAGCCCGTGCCGCTGTTGCGCGTCCCACGGTAGGGCTGCCCGGGGCATCGGCCCAACGGCTTTTTCCGCAATCGCAAGCGCCACCGCCGCCACCGCCCCCGCCGTCCCCCTACCCCAAGCCCTCCGGCGGCCCCTCCTGCGCGCCCAGCGTCGGCGCGAACGCGGCCGTGTACCGCTCGAACAGGCCGCGCCAGGCGTCGTCGGCCGGATCGCGGCCCAGCAAGCGGTCCAGGCACACGTCCCAGCCGGCGGCGTTGCGGGCGGCGATGCCGGGGCGTAGTTCGTCGATGAGGACCAGGTGGGTGCCGGAGGGGTGGGGGGTGAGTTCGAAGCGGAGGGTCTCGTCGGCCCAGGTGAAGGCCAGGAGTTCGGGTTCGCGGACTTCGAGGACCTCGCCGGTCAGGGTCAGGGCGTCCGGTTCCGGGCCGAAGGGGAAGGAGATGGCCGCGCCCGGTCGCCAGGCTCCGCCGGCGACGATCACGTCGCAGGGGAACCAGGCCTTGAGCTGGTCCCGTTCGGTGAGGGCGCGCCACACCACCTCCGGGGGGTCGGGCAGGACGCGCTCCAGGCGGACGGCCGCGCCCTGGGGGCCGGGGGTGGTCAGGGTCGCCGGGGTGTCGCTCATGTCTTCCTCCGCTGCTCCAGGTGGGCTTCCAGGCGGTCCAGGCTCCGGTTCCACAGCCAGCGGTACTGCGCCAGCCAGTCGTCCACCTCGGCCAGGGGCTCCGGGCGTATGCGGTAGAAGCGGTGCTGCGCGTCCGGCCGCACCTCCACCAGCCCGGCCTCCTTCAGGGCCCGCAGGTGCTTGGACACCGCCGGCTGGCTGGCGTCCAGGCGCTCGGCGAGCTCGCCCACCGACTTCTCGCCGTCGCGCAACAGCTCCAGGAGGGCCAGGCGGCGAGGCTCGGCCAGGGCTTGGAAGGCGGCGGCGACGGTCATGGCATCGAGTTTGCCTCTTCGGTTATATGCCCGTCAAGGAATATAGTGGAGGTGTGGGTTCGCGGCCCGGAACCGCGAACCCCACCGCAGCGACGTACCTTCAGGCCACCGCAGCGACGTACGTTCACGCCACAGACTGCGCCGACCCCGTGATGAGCTGCCGGATCAGCGCGTTGCCCGCCGCGTCGCTGGACGCGACGAACGGCAGCGCGTTGCCGCCCGCCAGCCGCACCGCGCTGCCGTCCAGCGCCGCGACGTGGCCGCCGGCCTCGGCGACCAGCAGCAGGCCGGCGGCGTGGTCCCAGCAGTGCTCCCAGGTCAGGATCATCGCCGAGCGCCGGCCGACGGCCAGGTCCAGGTACTCGATCCCGCACGCGTCGAAGTAGCGGACGTCCAGGCCCGCGGCGTTCAGGGCGTCGTAGCTCCGGCCGTAGCCGGCCGGCCACCACACCGGGTGCGAGGTGGTCACCGGCAGCGCGGGCGGCTCGCTCGCCGCCGCCACCCGGGCCGGCGCGCCGTCCACCCAGGCCCCCTGGCCGGCCAGCGCTGTGCCGACGCGGCCCAGCACCGGCGCGTACGACCACGACGCCTGCAGCACGCCCTCCACCGACAGCGCCACCAGCGTGGAGAACCGGCTGGAGCCGGCCACGAAGTTGCGGGTGCCGTCGATCGGGTCGACGATCCACACCGGCGCCGGACCGGTCAGCGCGCGTAGGGCCAGCGGGTCGTCGGACACCGCCTCCTCGCCGACCACCACCGAGCCGGGCAGGAAGGCGGTGAGGCGGTCGCGGAGCAGTTCCTCGGCCTCCCGGTCGGCGACCGTGACCGGGTCCATGGGGCCCTTCATGGCGATGTCGGAGTCGCGCAGGCTCCGAAACCGCGGCAGGACCACTGCTTCATTGACGGAACGGATGATGTCTTCGACTTCTGCCAGGTCCGCGAGGGAAATCACTCCCTCACTCTCGCAGACGACGGCAAGGGCCGGTCATCCTCGGTCCACGCATCGGACCGGTGAGGGGGGTGAGGGGCTGTCAGGCCTCTGCTGAACCCCACCGGCCCCGGTGCGTGATGTCCTCCACCGTGCGCCGCGCGATCGTCTTGCGCGACGTCCGCTGCTTCGCGTCCCGGTCCTGGTCCGGGTGGCCGATGGCGACCGCCCCGATCGGCGTGAAGTCGTCCGGGATCCGGAACTGCTCGCGGACCGCGCCGATCACCGACGGCGGGATCCCGAAGTACAGCGCCCCCAGGCCCTCCTCGACGACGGCCAGCAGCAACAGCATCGTCAGCATGCCGGTGTCGATGTGCCAGAAGGGAACCGGCCACCGGGCCTCGTCGCGGTCGGTCCAGCCCTTGTCCTCCCGGGCGTAGCGGTCGAGGTAGATGTCCTTGTTGGAGCAGGGGATCACGATCATCTGCGCGTTGCGCAGCGGCGTGCCGGCGTAGTCGTCCTCGGGGTCCATCGCGGTCCAGAAGGCCGTGCGGTCCGTCTCCGACTCCAGCACCAGCATCGCATAGCCCTGCGAGAAGCCGGCCGACGGCGCCCGGTTCGCGGCGCGCAGCAGCCGGTCCGCGGCCTCCGGCGCGATCGGCTCGGTGGTGAACGCCCGCACCATCTTGCGCTTGCGGATCACGTCCTGGAATTCCATGTTCCTGTCCCTTGCTCGGCTTGACTCGGCGCCTCTCAGCGCTGCTCGGCGCCCCCCTCAGCCCCCCGCGGCGCCCCCCTCAGCGCCACCCGGCGCGACTCATTGCGACCCACCGCGACCGACGCTACTCGGCCGCCGCCGGCTCCGAGCCGAAGCATCCGGCGCCGAGCAGCACCTTCAGGTCCGAGCTCAGGGCCGGCGAGTTCGACACCCGCAGGTTGTCGCCGAGCTGGTAGCGGACCACCTTCTCGTCCCGGCTGCGCAGGTGCATGCGCACCGGCGTGGTGCCCGGGTGGCTGGTCAGGATCCGCTTCAGCCGCTCCACGGTGGCCGGGATCACCCGGGCCTCGGAGACGTGCAGCACCACCGGGGCGCTGCTGCCGGCCGAGGAGATGTCGAGCATCGCCACCTCCATCGCGATCAGCTTCGGCACCTCGTCGCGGCGGTCCAGGCGGCCCTTGACCACCACCACCGCGTCCTCGGCCAGCTGGGTGGCGTAGAGCTGGTAGGTCTGCGGGAAGAACATGGTCTCGATGCCGCCCTCGAGGTCCTCGATGGCGGCCGCGGCCCAGGTGTTGCCCTGCTTGGTGACCTTGCGGGCCAGGCCCGAGACGATGCCGGCGATGGTCACGATCGAGCCGTCGGCGCGCTCGCTGTCGGAGGTGAGCGAGGCGATCGAGCAGTCGGCCTTGGAGGCCAGGACGTGCTCCACGCCGGAGAGCGGATGGTCCGAGACGTACAGGCCCAGCATCTCCCGCTCGAAGCCGAGCAGCACCTTCTTGTCCCACTCGATGTCGGAGAAGGCCAGCTCGACGCCGCCGGTGATGGCCTCCTGGCCGCCGTCCAGCAGCGAGCCGAACAGCGAGTCCTGGCCCAGCGCCTCCTGCTTCTTGACGTCCACCACCGAGTCGATGGCGCGCTCGTGCTGCTCGATCAGGCCGCGGCGGGAGTGGCCCAGGGAGTCGAAGGCGCCGGCCTTGATCAGCGACTCGATCGTCCGCTTGTTGCAGACCGGGAGGTCCACCTTGGCCAGGAAGTCGTTGAAGGAGGTGAACCGGCCCTTGGCCTTGCGGGTGGCGATGACCGAGGAGACCACGTTCTCGCCGACGTTGCGGATGGCGCCGAGGCCGAAGCGGATGTCCGAGCCGACCGGGGTGAACTGGTGCAGCGAGTCGTTGACGTCCGGCGGCAGCACCTTGATGCCCATCCGGCGGCACTCGGCCAGGTAGATGGCCGAGCGGTCCTTGTCGGTGGCCGTGGAGGTGAGCAGCGCGGCCATGTACTCGGCCGGATAGTGGGCCTTGAGATACGCGGTCTGATACGCGATGAACCCGTAGGCCACCGAGTGCGACTTGTTGAACGCGTAGTCGGCGAACGGGACCAGGACGTCCCACACCGCCTTGGTGGCCTGGGCCGAGTACCCGTTGTCGGCCATGCCCTTCTCGAAGCCCACGTACTCCTTGTCGAGGACTTCCTTCTTCTTCTTGCCCATCGCCCGGCGCAGCAGGTCGGCCTGGGCCAGGGAGTAGCCGGCGAGCACCCGCGCGGCCGCCATCACCTGCTCCTGGTAGATGATCAGGCCGTAGCTGACGCCGAGCACCTCCTTGAGCGGCTCCTCCAGCTCCGGGTGGATCGGCGTGATCGGCTGCCGGTTGTTCTTGCGCTCGGCGTAGTTGATGTGCGAGTTGGCGCCCATCGGGCCGGGGCGGTACAGGGCGATGATGGCCGAGACGTCCTCGAAGTTGTCCGGGCGCATCTGGCGCAGCAGCGAGCGCAGCGGGCCGCCGTCCAGCTGGAACACGCCGAGGGTGTCGCCGCGGCACAGCAGCTCGTAGGTCAGCGGGTCGTCGAGCGGGAACTCCAGGGTGTTCAGGCGGGCGCCGGTGGTGGTCTCGACGTTGGTCAGAGCGTCGGTGATGATCGTCAGGTTCCTCAGGCCGAGGAAGTCCATCTTGATCAGGCCGATTTCCTCGCAGGTCGGATAGTCGAACTGCGTGATGATGACGCCGTCGGCCGGGCGCATCATGACCGGGACGTGGTCGGTGATGGTCTCCGGGGAGATGATCACGCCGGCCGCGTGCACGCCGGGCTGGCGGATCAGGCCCTCGACGCCGCGGCCGGTGTCGATCACCTTCTTGACGTCCGGGTCCTGCTCGTACATGCCGCGGATCTCGCCGGCCTCGCCGTAGCGCGGGTGGTTGCTGTCGAACACGCCGGACAGCGGCATCGACTTGCCCATCACGTCCGGCGGCAGCGCCTTGGTGATCCGGTCGCCCATCGCGAAGGGGTAGCCCAGGATGCGGCTGGAGTCCTTCACGGCGGCCTTGGCCTTGATCCGCCCGAAGGTGGCGATCATCGCGACCTTGTCCTCGCCGTACTTCTCGGTGACGTAGCGGATCACGTCCGAGCGGCGGCGGTCGTCGAAGTCGATGTCGATGTCGGGCGGGGTGACCCGGTCGGGGTTCAGGAACCGCTCGAAGAGGAGGTCGAAGGGGATCGGGTCGACGTCGGTGATGCCGAGCGACCACGCCACCAGCGATCCCGCGGCCGAACCGCGGCCCGGGCCCACGGCGATGCCGTTGTCCTTGGCCCAGTTGATGAAGTCCGCGACCACGATGAAGTAGGAGGGGAAGCCCATCGACAGGATGACGTCGAGCTCGAACTCCAGGCGGTCGTGGTAGGTCTTCTGGTCCGGGACGCCGGCCGGGAAGCGCTTGTTCAGGCCGTCGTAGGCGAGTTTGCGGAACCACTGGTCCTCGGTGAGGCCGTCCGGCGCCTCCAGGCGCGGCATCAGGTTCCGGTAGGCGAACATGCCCTCCGGGTCCACCTTCTCCGCGATCAGCAGCGTGTTCCGGCAGCCCTCCTGCCAGACGTCGTCGCTGTTGAGGGCGCGCATCTCGTCGGCGGTCTTCAGGTAGTAGCCGTCGCCGCCGAACTTGAAGCGGTCCGGGTCGGCGATGTTGGAGGCGGTCTGGATGCACAGCAGGGCGTCGTGGGCGACGGACTCCTCGCGGTAGGTGTAGTGCGAGTCGTTGGTCACCACCGGCGGGATGTTGAGCTTGCGGCCGATGTCCAGCAGGCCCTCGCGGACCCGGGTCTCGATGTCGAGGCCGTGGTCCATCAGCTCCAGGTAGAAGTTGTCCTTGCCGAAGATGTCCTGGTACTGCGCCGCCGCCTCCAGGGCCTCCTTCTCGTGGCCCAGGCGCAGCCGGGTCTGGACGAAGCCGGAGGGGCAGCCGGTGGTGGCCATCAGGCCCTCGGAGTGCTCGGCCATCAGCTCGGCGTCCATGCGCGGGTACTTGCGCGCGAAGCCCTCGGTGAAGGCGCGGGAGGAGAGCTTGGTGAGGTTCTGCAGGCCGGTGACGTTCCGTGCCCAGATGGTGGCGTGGCCGTACAGGCCGCCGCCGGAGACATCGTCGGACTTCTGGTGCGGCTGGCCCCAGCGGATCGGCTTCTGGTTGTAGCGCGACTCCGGGGCCACGTACGCCTCGATGCCGATGATCGGCTTCACCCCGGCGCCCTGGGCCTGCTTGGTGAAGTCGGCCGCGCCGTGCATGTTCCCGTGGTCGGTCATGGCCACCGCCGGCATCCCGAGGGATGACGCGTGCTTGAACATGTCCTTCAACCGTGCCGCACCGTCGAGCATCGAGTACTCGGTGTGAACGTGCAGGTGGACGAAGGAATCAGACACGGGAACATCCTCCTGCGGGGGTGCGGCTGGCGGGGCACGTGAAGTCTAAAACAGGTCGCGAGGGGGGCGTGGCGCTCGGGCGGGTAGGGTTTTCTGGATCCCAGGTAGGCGAGGAGAGCAAGTGAAACTCGGGCGTGTCGCGTCGTGGTTCCTGGTCGCGTTCGGCCTGTGGTCGCTGATCATTTGGCCGCGGTTCATGAAGGCCATCTGGCAGGACCACCGGTCCTGGGACGGCGGGCCGACCTCGTTCTTCCTGATCCACGCGGTCCTGGTCGCGGTCTCCGTCAGCGCCGGGATCGCGATCGGCGTTATCGGGTGGCGCTCGGTGCGGGCGCTGCGCAGGATGGACGGGTGACCCTCCGCACCGTCGACGCCGCCGAGCGCCGGGCCCGCCTGGCCGACCGCCACCTGCTGGCGCCGAGCCGGCGAGCGGCCACCGCCGAGGACGTGGCCGAGGCGCTGGTGGCGCTCCACGCGACGGACGCCGCGACCGTCTACTTGACGGCACTGGCCCGCCTGGCCGAGCCCGCCACCGCCGAGGTCGAACGGGCCCTCTACGACGACCGCACCCTGGTCCGCATGCACGGAATGCGCCAGACGCTGTTCGTGTTCCCGGCCGACCTGGCCTCCGTCGTGCAGGCGTCGATCACCCGCGAGCTGTGGGCCAAGGAACGCGCGAACCTGATGAAAAGCGCCCGCGACGCCGGCCTCGACGAGACCTGGCTGGACCGCGTCGAGACGGAGACCCTCGCCGAAGTCCGCCGCCGCGGCACCGCCACCGGCGCCGAGCTGGGCAAAGCGGTCCCGGGCCTGCGCGACAAGGTCCTCTACGGCAAGGGCACGAAGTGGGAGACCTGGCAGCCGGCCTCCGCGCGCGTACTCCGCGTCCTCGGCTTCGACGGCGCCGTGACCCGAGGCCGCCCGGTCGGCTCCTGGCTGTCGAGCCAGCACCGCTGGGAACCCGGCGCCGGCCACACCGAGATGCCGGTGGCGGAGGCGCAAGCTCAACTCGCCCGCCGCTGGCTCCGAACCTTCGGACCAGCCACCGAGGCCGACCTGAAGTGGTGGACCGGATGGAAGGTCACCGACGCCCGCCGGGCCCTGAAGGCGATCGCAGCGGTCGAGGTGGCACTCCACGAGGGCGTCGGCTGGCTACTCCCCGACGACCTGGAACCTGCGGGCCGGCTGGGGTCAACAACAACGACCGAACCCTGGGCCGCACTCCTGCCAGGGCTGGACCCGACGGCGATGGGCTGGCAATCCCGCGAGTGGTATCTGCCGGAGGCGCTACGCCCTCAACTGTTCGACCGCGCGGGCAACGTCGGCCCAACGGTGTGGTGGAACGGCGAGGTGATCGGGGGCTGGGCTCAGCGCGCCGACGGGACGATCGCGACGCGGGTGCTGCGGGATGTGGGGAGTGATGCGGTAAAGGCGGTTGGGGTTGAGGCTCAGCGCTGGGAGGGGTTGTTGGGGGAGACGCGGGTGACGCCGAGGTTTCGGGTGCCGTTGGAGCGGGAGTTGAGTGGGGGGTGAGGGTGGGGTGCGGCTGGTTGGGGCTGAGGGTTGAGGGGTGGGGGGTGGGGGGCAAAGGTCAAGAGCTGAAGGTCAAAAGCCAGTCAAAGTCAAGAGCTGGGTAAGGCAGGCGCCTCCGGCGAGGGCCTCGGATCCCTCGGAGAACTGGCGCCAGCTCCATAGGGTGGTCTGGTCAGTCTCTGCGCTGGCGGTTTGTGGGGTGGGGGTTTGTTCCCCTCGCTCACGTCGGCAGCCCTACGGGTACAGCACCGCCGCCCAGGTATCAAGTCCATGCCGCTGCGGTAAGAGTCCTAGCGCTGCGGTTGGGCTTGCATGAACTTGACACCTGGTCGGCGGTACTGTAGGCAAAGCCCTGCCGACGTGACCGAGGAGAACAAACCAAAAACCCGGGAGAGGACTGAAGGATCCGGGGGCGGTGGGCGGTCACTTCAGCCATCCGGCCGCCGGTAGGCAAACCTTCGGCCGCCGGGTGAGGCAGGTTTCTGAGGTACCGGCGCGGCAGGTCTTTGGGATGCTGGTGCGGGAGGCCTTCAGCTGTCCGCCGCTTTTGCTTTGAACCTTCCCGGCGGCCGTAGTCAGCAAGGCGCTCAGCCCCCTCCCCAGTGATTGTCAGCTCTCTGCCTGGGTTTTTGGTTTGTTCTCCTCGGTCACGTCGGCAGGGCTTTGCCTACAGTACCGCCGACCAGGTGTCAAGTTCATGCAAGCCCAACCGCAGCGCTAGAACAACAAGGTTCCGGCATGGACTTGATACCTG
>NZ_BAAAQN010000082.1:0-47341 GCF_039531695.1 Catenulispora yoronensis | reverse complement strand
TCTAGCGCTGCGGTTGGGCTTGCATGAACTTGACACCTGGTCGGCGGTACTGTAGGCAAAGCCCTGCCGACGTGACCGAGGAGAACAAACCAAAACCCAGGGAGAGAGCTGACAATCACTGGGTAGGGGGCTGGGCGCCTCTCTGACTACGGCCGCCGGGAAGGTTCAAAGCAAAAGCGGAGGACAGTTGAAGGACTCCCGCGCCAGCACCCCAAACACTTGCCTCACCGGCGACCTGCCGCACTGACGCCCCGAAGACCTGCTTCACCGGCGACCTACCGCGCTAGCGCCCGAGAGATCTGCCTGACCGGCGGCCGAAGTCCAGCCGCACCGGCACCCCAAAAGACCTGGCCCACCGGCGACCTACCGCACCGGCGCCCTAATGACCTGCCCGACCGGCAATCGAGGACCTGCTCTACCGGCAGTCGAAGACTCGCTCTACCGGCGGCCGAAGGTTTGCCCCACCGGCGGCCGCAAGCCTGAAGCGACCCACCTCTGCCTCCGGATCCTTCAGTCCTCTCCCGGGGTTTTGGTTTGTTCTCCTCGGTCACGTCGGCAGGGCTTTGCCTACAGTACCGCCGACCAGGTGTCAAGTTCATGCAAGCCCAACCGCAGCCCAACAACCATCACCGCAACGGCATGGACTTGATACCTGGGCGGCGGTGCTGTACCCGTAGGGCTGCCGACGTGAGCGAGGGGAACAAACCCCCACCCCACAAACCGCCAGCGCAGAGACTAACCAGACCCCCCTATGGAGCTGGCGCCAGTTCTCCGAGGGATCCGAGGCCCTCGCCGGAGGCGCCTGCCTTACCCAGCTCTTGACTTTGCCTGGCTTTTGACTGGCTTTTAACCGGATTCAGACCGATCGCCCACCACAGAAGTCTGCGATGGGCGATCAGAACGAACTCACCAATCAAATACCAGCTCAGCACCAGAACCAGAGCCAGCCCCAACACCAGGACCAGCCCCAGCCCCAGCCCCAGCTCCAGCTCCAGCTCCAACACCAGCTCCAACCCCAACCCCAAAACCAAGTTGAGGCTCAGCTCAACCCAGACCCCTTCAACATCGCCGCGATCGCCGGCCCGGCAGCAGAGTTGCCGAACCCGGCGTTGAGCACCAGTGCCGCGACTGCGATGTCGTGGTCGGGGTCCATGGCGATCATCCAGGAGTCGGTCTTGTCCTTGCTGTTCGGTTCGGCCGAGCCGGTCTTCGCGCCGAGCGTTGTCGAGATGCCCTGGAGCGAGGTGGCGGTGCCGTTGGTGATCACGCCCCGCATCATTGTCTGGAGGTTGGTCTTCACGTCGGCGGGCAGAGCCTGGGCCTTGGCCGGGCCTTGGAAGCCGGGGATCAGGATGGGCTGGTGGAACTGGCCCGTGGCCACGGTCGCGGCGACGGAGGCCATGGTCAGGGGGGACATCGTGATCCGGCCCTGGCCGAAGGCCTCGGCGGCGAAGAGGTCGCGGCCGTCGGCGGCGGGGACTTGCTGCTGGCCGGAGGTGCCGTAGGTGGCGGCGCCCAGGCCCATGTCCCAGGGCTGGTTCATGCCGTAGTAGTCGTGCGCGGTCTTGGTCAGGGTGTCCAGGGCCAGGTTGTGGCCCAGGGCCGCGTTGACGAAGGAGGTGTTGCACGACATCTCGTAGGCGGTCAGCAGGTTCGCGCCGGTGAAGCCGTTGGCCAGGCCCTCGTCGTTGTGGTAGGTCTGCGAGCCGACGGTCGCGGTGGGGGTGCACTCCGCCGGGTCGGTGAGCTTCATGCCGGCCAGTAGTAGCGCGGTCGAGGTCACCGTCTTGAACGTGGAGCCGGGAGCCCGGGTGGCCATCGTGGCCAGCTTCGGGTTGTCCTTGGCGTTGGAGGCGATCGCCAGCACCTCGCCGGTGGACGGCTTGATCACCACCATGCCGGAGTTCGGGAACGGCGCCAGCGCCTTCTCGGCCTGGGTCTGGATCTTGTCGTCGAGCGTGGAGGCCAGTTGCAGCGACCCGGTCGCGTTCTGGGCACCCAGCTGGATCGGGTTGGACCCGGGTATCGGGTTGCCGGTGTTGTTGTCCACGAACTGGATCTGCAGCGACGCCGAGGTGCCGTTCTGCGGCTTGGCGATCGCCAGCTTGGCCAGGATGCTGCTCAGGCTCGGGTGCGCGGTGGCCGACAGCAGGACGCCGTTGCGGTCCGCGACCGGCACCGACGGCGGCACCGCCTTCAGGTTCGAGGCCGCGCTCAGCTGCGGGTTGATGATCGAGGAGGCGAAGTGCACCAGCGGCGGCGTGCTGCCGTTGGCCGGCACCACCGCCAGCGTCGATGTGTACTGCCACACCAGGTCGCCGTCGAAGGTGTCGGTGACGTTGAAGTCGAAGTGCACTGCGTTGTCCAGCGGATTCGGCGTGGCCGCGCTGCTCGGCGCCCCGGACGACGGCGCACCGGACGAAGACGCCCCCGAGGACGGCGCGCCGGAGGACGTCGCCCCCGGCGTCGCGGACCCCGACACCGCGGACTTGGCCGGCTGCGGGGCGTTCACCTGCGAGCCGAGCTTGAGGTCGACCGTCTTGGGCGCCAGCGAGGTCATGACCTGCTTCAACCGCGGCCCGGCCTTGTCCGGCAGGTCGGTGTAGGAGCCGGCCTTGGTGTAGTCACCGGACTTCCACGCGGCCAGGAACGCCTGCGCCACCGACTCGGGCGTGGGCCCGGTGTCGGCGGAGGACGTCGCGGACCCCGGGGCCCCGTTCGCCGCCGCCTTCGGCTTCGAGCTCCCACCGGAGCAGCCGGCGGTGACCACCGCGAGCGAGGTGGCGGTCGCGGCTATCGCCAGGAGCACACGTCGAGAACCCATAAGGTCCCTCCCCAGTTCTTTCGGATCGGGTTTTCCAGCCTACGACCCTAACCGACGCGCGTGAGGGCCAGATGGTTGACAAGCGGACAGTGACGTTCCCGCCACCATCACCGCGCCGTCACCGGGAGGTGTCGGCCACCGTCGCGGACCCGATAACCCGCGAGCCGTCGTACAAAACCGCCGCCTGTCCGGGCGCCAGCCCGCGCACCGCCTCGTGCAGCACGACCTCGACGCGGTCCGGCCCGGTGCGCTCGGCCGTGGCCGGGACCGGCTCCCCGTGCGCCCGCAGCTGCGCGTGGCACTCGATCCGCCCGGTGAACTCCGGACCGCACCACCGCAGCCTGATCCCGGACAGCCCGGTGACGTCGAGCTCCTCGGCGGTACCGACAGTCACAGTGTTCGTGACCGGTGAGATGTCCAGCACATAACGCGGCCGACCGTCCCCGGCCGGATCGCCGATCCGCAGCCCACGCCGCTGCCCGATGGTGAACCCCCACGCCCCGTCGTGCTCACCGACCGTACGCCCGGTACTGTCCACGATCGGCCCGGAGGAGGTGCCGAGCGTCTTGGCCAGATACGCCTTGGTATCCCCATCCGGAATGAAGCACACATCGTGGCTGTCCGGCTTCTTCGCCACATACAGCCCGCGCTCAGCCGCCTCGGCCCGCACCGCCGTCTTCGTGTCGTCACCGAGCGGGAACATCGAGTGCGCCAGCTGCTCGGCGTCCAGCACCCCGAGCACGTAGGACTGGTCCTTGGCCGGATCGGCGGCCCGGTGCAGCTCGACCCCGTCCGGCCCGTCGAGCAGCCGCGCGTAGTGGCCGGTCGCCACCGCGTCGAAGCCCAGCGCCCGCGCCTTGTCCAGCACCGCCGCGAACTTGATCTTCTCGTTGCAGCGCAGGCACGGGTTCGGCGTCCGCCCGGCCCGGTACTCGGCGACGAAGTCGTCGATCACGTCCTCGTGGAACCGCTCGGCCATGTCCCAGATGTAGAAGGGGATACCAAGCATGTCCGCGGCGCGTCTGGCATCGTGCGAATCCTCGATCGTGCAGCATCCGCGCGCGCCATCACGCAACGCCTGACGGTTACGAGACAGCGCCAAATGGACCCCGGTCACCTCATGACCAGCATCCCGGACCCGCGCAGCCGCCACCGCGGAGTCGACACCACCGGACATCGCCGCCAAGACACGCATGCCTCAAGAGTACGTGCAATGGTTGACTGTGAGATGGGTCATAACGGCCGGGGAACGGCACCACGACTGGAGGACGCCATGAGCGGCGCGGACACCGCCGGAAGCACGGACGCCATGGTCATCGTCGGCGCGAGCCTGGCCGGGGCGAAAACGGCACAGGCGCTGCGCGAGGACGGCTGGGACGGCCCGATCGAGCTGATCGGCACCGAGCTGGACCTCCCCTACGAGCGCCCCCCGCTGTCGAAGGGGTACCTCCTGGGCAAGGAGGGCCGGGACAAGGTCTTCGTCCACGAGTCCGGCGCCTGGTACGTCGAGAACCGGGTGGGCCTGCGGCTGGGCCGCACCGCGGTGTCCCTGGACCGGGACCGCCACGTCGTCACCCTCGACGACGGCACCGAGGTCCCCTACGGCAAGCTCCTGCTCGCCACCGGCTCCAGCCCGAAGCGGCTGCCGATCCCCGGCGGCGACGCACCGAACCTGTCGTACTTCCGCACCCTGGAGGACAGCGAGCGGACCCGCGCCCAACTGCTGCCGGGCTCACGCCTGGTGGTGATCGGCGCCGGCTGGATCGGCCTGGAGGTCGCGGCCGCGGCGCGGGAGCAGGACGTCGAGGTGACCGTGCTGGAGGCGGCGGACCAGCCGCTGGTGCGCGCGCTCGGCCCCGAGGTCGGCGCGCTGTTCGCCGAGCTGCACCGGTCCCACGGCGTGGACCTGCGCCTGAACGCCGGCGTGGACTCCTTCGCGCTCCAGGAGCGGGACGGCGTCGAGGTGGCCGCCCGCGTCCGCCTGACCGACGGCACCGAGATCGAGGCCGACCACATCCTGGTGGCGGTGGGCATCACCCCCAACACCGGTCTGGCCGAGGCGGCGGGCCTCGAAGTCGACAACGGCGTCGTGGTGGACCGGACGCTGCGCACCGCCGACCCCGACGTGTTCGCGGCCGGCGACGTGGCCCGGGCCTGGCACCCCTTCTACGAGGAGGGGATCCGGGTCGAGCACTGGGCCAACGCGCTCAACCAGCCCAAGGTCGCCGCGGCCTCGATGATGGGCGTGACAGACCTGGCATACACCCGGCTGCCGTACTTCTTCAGCGACCAGTACGACCTGGGCATGGAGTTCGTGGGCCATCTGCCGTCGGCGGGCTACGACCGCGTGGTCTTCCGCGGCGACCGGGCGTCCGGCGCCTACATCGCCTTCTGGCTCAGCGCCGACAACCGGATCCTGGCCGGGATGAACGTCAACGTCTGGGACGTGGTGGACGAGATCCGGGCCCTGATCCTCGGCCGCGCCGAGATCGACGTGGCACGGCTGGAGGATCCGGGCGTCCCGCTGGCGGAGGTGGCGGCTTAGAAGTCAGTAGTCCAGGTCGCGTTCGTAGATGCAGATGTTCACATAGGTGATGTTGGTGGGGCTCAGCCCGGAGAGGATGCCGTAGGGCGTCAGCTCCCACTGCCGACCGCGCCAGCCCAGCCGCGACCAGATCCCCTCGGCCCACCAGCCGTTCTCGCTGTCGGCCGACCGGATCTGGTTCGCCAGGCCGTACGCGCTCAAGTCGAGCCAGCCGTTGGTGTGCTCCTCCGGGCACCACAGCGAGCCGGTGCTCAATCGCACCCCCGCGGCATCCACGTTCGAGGTGGAGTAAAGGCATATCTCGCCGGTGCTGCACCCGAACTCGGCTGCCGCCACCGCACCCGGGGCGGTCGCGGGTTTGTAGGTGAGAGTCACGTCGTCCTTGGCATAACGGATCGTGTTCCCGGAGGCCACACCTCCGGGATGCCGGGCCAGCTGCGCGGCGATGGAGTCGGCGACCCATTGCTGCCCGGTGTCGGTGGGCGTCGCGGACGTCGCGGGTAGCGTGGGCGCCGCGGACGTCGCGAGCGTCACGGGCAACGCAGGCGTCGCGGGCGTGGCCGCCCGGGCGATCGCCGGCAGACCGGCTCCGGCCGTCGTCAGAGCCGCGAGCAGGGCCAGCAGCGCGATCGGCCGTCGGCGGCCCGGGGGTGTCCTTGTCGAACCAGGCATGATTCCTCCATCAGCGTAGGTGATGCGACCAGGGAATCAGAGTCCTGTTTCACTCGCCGGAGTGTCAATAGAGTGGCCGGAAAGACCGTTCGCGCAAAGCGATCTCCAATTCGAAACAGGCGGCCGGATCAGCCAGGGCCGGTCCGAACAGGGCTTGGAGATGGTGCAGGCGCTGGCGCGCCGTCTGGGGGTGTACGCCCAGCCGCGCGGCGACCTCCGGGGCCGAACGGTTGGACTGGATCCAGGCGAGCAGGGTCTCCTCCAGCCGCCGGCGGCGTTTGGCCGTGAGACCGGCCAGCGGGGCCAGCCGGCGGTCCGCGATCAGCCGCACCAGCACCGGATCGGCGAGCAGCAGCAGGTCGGCCAGGTGCGCGTCGCAGTACACGGCCTCGGCGAACGGGGTCCCCGGCGCCGCCGGGCGGCTCCGGACGGCCCGGGCCCAGCGCAGGGAGTCCGCGGCCGACTCGATGGGCACCTCCGGGCCGACCACCGCGCCCGCGGCGTCCAGCAGGGCCCTGAAACGCCGGTCCGGGAGCAGCTCGGCGGGAGCGGGCACGACGAGGTAGGCGTCGGTCCGGTCCAGGTCGGCCAGGACGCCGTCCGGCAGGTCCGGCGGCGCGACGGCCGGCCCGGGCAGCGCGACGCAGCTCACCGTCCTGGGCAGCGGCCAGCCGGCGGCCGTGGCGGCGTCGGCGAGGACCTCGCGCGCCGCCCCACTGACCAACAGATGCAGCAGCCGATGACGCCGGAACCCCTCATTGCCGGCCTGGCGCGCTATCGCCTCGGCGTAGCCGCGCACCGACTCGGCGGACAGCTCGTCGATGAACGCGAACGCCGCCTCGGCCAGCTGCACCATGAGGTCCTGCCGGAGGTGGAAGCGGGCGCCGACGCGGGCGTAGCGCCGCCAGGCGATGCGCGCGCCGAGCCGGTACGCGGCTTGGAGCGCGTCCAGGCTGCGGCCCTCGGAGAACTCCCCACGGCCCAGGTGGCGGTAGATGCGGATCCGGTCGTCGGCGAACTCGCCGGCGGCCACGGCCCGGGCGCCGGCCAGGGCCTTGGCCCGGTTCTCACCGTCGTCGGCGCCGGTCACCTGGTCCACGAAGTCGGCGAGCGCCGCCTCCACGCCCATCCGGATCCCGTGCCCGAACTGCCCCGCCAGCGGACGCCCGAACTGCGGGATCTGGACCCGGATCTGATGGATGATCTCGGCGGCGATACTGCTGTTCTCCTGACGCAGCCCGGCGGCGAAGCCTTTCGGCAGCGCGGCGACGGCGAGCGGGGTGACGGTCACGCGGGCAGGATGCGCCGATGTTACCGGCGAGTCAACATCAGGGTTCCGGGCGGAGAACCCGCTCATCCGCGTGACACAAAACACACCCGGCGCACCGCGGATTCGAGCACTTCCTGTGCGAGTTCGCACCAGTCCGGCCCGGAGTTATTTACCTCGGTTCCAATAGCGCCCTACTTTGGCCCGCGCCGCGGCGTGGGGACGTCGCGGCACCCTCGACCACGGTCATGATCGGAACCACGCGTCACGACCACTGATCACGAACACTGATCACGACCACCGCCACGACCACCTGCTTCCGCCACGAGTGAGGAGTCGCACCATGCCCACCCGGAACACCCTCCGCGCCACCGCCGCCGCCCTCGGCGCCGCGCTACTGGCCGCCACGGCCAGTGTCACCGCGCACGCCGGCGGCTCGTCCACGCTGCCGGTCGACTACAGCTTCGCCAGCGGCTTCGTCCAGGGCTTCTTCTCGCCGCAGACCGCGCCGCCGGGGGCGAACGACTGGTCGTGTCACAGCACCGCGCACCCGAACCCCGTGGTGCTCGTCCACGGCACCCTGGAGAACCAGAACGACAACTGGCGCGGCGCCGCCCCGCTGCTGGCGAACAACGGCTACTGCATCTACACCTTCAGCTACGGCGGCCCGGCCGCGGCCTCCCCGATCCAGGGCACCGGCGCCATCGAGAACAGCGCGGCGCAGCTGTCGTCGTTCGTGGACACGGTGCTGGACCGCACCGGCGCGGCGAAGGTGGACCTGGTCGGGCACTCCCAGGGCGGGATGATGCCGCGCTACTACATCAAGAACCTCGGCGGCGCGGCGAAGGTCGGCAAACTCGTCGCGCTCGCACCCAGTAACCACGGCACCACCCTCGACGGCATCACCAAGCTCGGCGCGGCACTGCAGATCCTGGAGCCGGCCAACCAGTTCGTCGTCGGCCCGGCCTGCGCAGCCTGCGTGGAGCAGGAGATCGGCTCACCGTTCATCACAGCACTGAACGCCGGCGGCGAGACGGCGCCGGGCGTCCAGTACACGGTGATCGAGTCGACCAACGACGAGGTCGTCACGCCGTACCAGGGGGCGTTCCTGGCCGCCGCGCCGAACGTGCGGAACATCCTGCTGGAGAGCCAGTGCCCGCTGGACCAGAGCGACCACCTGGAGATCGCCTACTCCCCCGTGGCCCTCGGCGACGTCCTGAACGCGCTGGATCCGGCGCATCCGAGGCCGGTGCCGTGTCAGATCGTGCTGCCGGTGGTGGGGTGACAGCTAGCTGAGCCCCGCAGCGCGGGCCCGGGCCACCACCGGCCCGATCGCCTCGGCCAGGGCGTCCACGTCCGCCTTGGTCGAGGTGTGGCCGAGGGAGAAGCGCAGTGAGCCGCGGGCCAGTTCGCCGGACAGTCCCATCGCGAGCAGGACGTGGCTTGGTTGGGCCACGCCGGCTGAGCAGGCTGAGCCGGTGGAGCATTCGATGCCGCGGGCGTCCAGCAGCATCAGGAGGGAGTCGCCTTCGCAGCCCGGGAAGGCCATGTTGGCGATGCCGGGCAGGCCGGTGCCCGGGCCGCGGTCGCCGTTGACGATCACGTCCGGCACCGCTTCGCGGACTCGGGTCACCAGGTCGTCGCGCAGGGCGGTGAGGAGTTCGGACTTCGCCTCGCGGTTCTTCACGCTCTCCACCACCGCCGCCGCGAAGCCGGCGACGGCCGGGGTGTCGAGGGTGCCGGAGCGGACGTCCCGTTCCTGGCCGCCGCCGTGCAGGACCGGGACGGCGGAGGTCTTGCGGCCCAGGAGCAGTGCGCCGACTCCGATCGGGCCGCCGACCTTGTGGGCGGTGAAGGTCATCGCCGACAGGCCGCTGGAGGTCCAGTCCACCTCCAGGGCGCCCACGGCCTGGACGGCGTCGGAGTGCATCGGGATGCCGTACTCGTGGGCGACCGCGGCCAGGGCGTGGATCGGCTGGACGGTGCCGACCTCGTTGTTGGCCCACATCACGGTGGTCAGCGCCACGGTGTCCGGGTCGCGTTCGATGGCCGCGCGCAGGGCCTCGGGGTCCACGCGGCCGGCCCGGTCCACCGGCAGCCATTCGAGCTCGGCGCCCTCGTGCTCGCCGAGCCAGCTCAGCGGGTCCAGGACGGCGTGGTGCTCGATCTTGGCGGCCAGCACCCGGCGGCGGCGGGGGTCGGCGTCCCTTCGGGCCCAGTACAGGCCCTTGACCGCGAGGTTGTCGCTCTCGGTGCCGCCGGAGGTGAAGACCACCTCGGAGGGGCGGGCGCCCAGCGCCTCGGCGATCTGCTCGCGGGACTCCTCGACGACGCGCCGCGCGGCGCGGCCGGCGGCGTGCAGCGAGTTGGCGTTGCCCGTGACCCCCAGGCGGGCCGTCATCGCGTCGACGGCGGCCGGGAGCATGGGGGTCGTCGCGGCGTGATCCAGATATACGGCCATGATTAGCTGCGATTCTAAGGGCTGGCTCGGCGGTGGCGGGGATCGGCCCGCGTCCGCCGTCGCCCCGGGGGTCCGGGGTGCCGCCGGGCGCGCGGCGGCGGGAGCCTGGAGATGCGCCCGTCCCCAGGCCCAAGGCGGTCAGGCCAGCGCGTATTCCCCGCGCAGCGCGGCCAGCACGATCCTGGCCGGGAAGACCGAGCCCGGAAAGCTGAAGTGGATCCCGTCGTGCTGGCGGGCCAGCACCCGGTGGCCGTCGGTGTCGGTGAGGTAGTCGGTGTAGGCGCCGTTGTCGGAGGTCGGCCCGGCGACGTCGACGTAGCGCAGGCCGGGCACGGTCG
Organism: Catenulispora yoronensis; assembly: GCF_039531695.1. NCBI lineage: Bacteria > Bacillati > Actinomycetota > Actinomycetes > Catenulisporales > Catenulisporaceae > Catenulispora > Catenulispora yoronensis. The sequence continues at coordinate 37,234 of NZ_BAAAQN010000082.1, read as the reverse complement.
GCACGGCGGCCCGGACCGCGGCGTTGATCCGCTCGAAGATGTGGATCCACGGCGCCGAGCGCGGCACCGGCGGGCCGGCCCAGTAGACCCGGCGCTGCGGGTCCCCGGCCAGGAAGTCGCGGGAGACGGCGGCGACCCGGCGGGAGTACTCGGCCACCCAGCGGGCCGAGCCGACGTCGGCGCCGTCCAGCGGCCAGCCGTCGTTCGCCCCGAGAACCATGATCACCACGTCCGGGTCGTAGCCGGCGGCCTCCTGCGCCGCCTCGTCGGACCAGTCGAAGACGTTCGGCTGGGTCAGCCCGGTGCCGTTGCGCGGCTCCACCCGGACCTTGGCCGGCAGGTGCTGCGCGGCCACCAGTCGCGCCAGCTGCTGGCCGTCGAAGTCGGACAGCGAGTCGCCGGTGACCAGGACGCGCAGCGGATCGTCGGCGGTCGGGTGGCGGACGGCGGCGGCGACCGGGGCGAGGCGGGGCTCGGGGCTCTGGCCGTCGTCGGGCGCTCCGGGCGCTCCGGGGGTTCCAGACGCTCCCGGCGTCCCGGCCGCCCCGGCGGACCCGGCCGCCGCCCCGGCGCCGGAGCCCCCCGGAACCGAGCCCGCCCTGCCGGCCGGCGCCCCATCGGCCATCGGCTGCTTGTCCGCGTCCTCCTCCAGATGGGTCCGGCCGCCGTCGCCGACGCCCCGGTCCGGATGGCCGAGCATCGCGTCGAGGGAGGTCCGGGGGCGGTCCAGGTCCAGGACGTGCGCCGCGCTGTTCAGCGGGCGGGCCACGTCCAGGAGCAGGTCCCGGGTCGGCCCGGGGGCCATCCCGAGCCCGGCGCGCACCACTCCGGCGGTGTTCAGCAGCAGCGCCGTCACCAGGGCGACGCGGATCACGCGGCCGGCCTGGCGCGCGGTGGTGACGGGTTCGGACCCCGCCTGTTCCTCGGGCACTGCTCGCTCCTAGAACCGGAAGTAGATGAACGGCGCGACCCCGCGGCCCCCGCTCACGGCCGCGACCACCAGAAGCAGGACGCCGAGCGAGACGCCCTGGGCGTAGACCGGAAGAGTGACGAAGGCACCGCGCAGGCGCGCTCCCGCGCCCGCGGGCAGCCACTGCACGAGCAGCGCCGCGGCGATCAGCAGGACCACGGTCGGCGTGAGGACGCCGGACCCCGGGCCGCCGGCGAACACCTGCCCGAGGACGCTGAGCGCGGTGCTGACGTCCGGCGCGCGGAAGAAGACCCAGGCCAGGCAGACGACATGGAAGGTCAGCACGCGGGCGGCCGTAGTACGGACGCTCCGCGGGACGCGCCCGGGCGCATTCACAGGGATTCGCAGGAATCCGGCAAGCGGCGGCCAGACGCGGCGGGCGACCGTCGGCCACGCCCGCTCGATCGCGAGGCCGACACCGTGGATGCCGCCCCAGAGCACGAAGGTCCAGGCCGCGCCGTGCCACAGACCTCCCAGAAGCATGGTCAGCATGAGGTTGCGGTAGGTCTTGAGACTGCCGCCACGGTTCCCGCCCAGCGGGATGTAGAGGTAGTCGCGCAGCCAACGGGACAGCGTCATGTGCCAGCGCCGCCAGAAATCCTGGAGCGAGCGGGCCGTATAGGGACGGTCGAAGTTGTCGGGGAACCGGAAGCCCATGAGCAGGGCCAGGCCGATCGCCATGTCCGTATAGGCGGAGAAGTCGCAGTAGATCTGGACCGCGTACCCATAGACGGCGAAGAGGGTCTCGGTACCGCTGTGCGCCTGCGGCGAACCGAACACCGGGTCGACCAGCCGGGTGCCGATCACATCGGCGACCACCATCTTCTTGACCAGCCCGCCGCCGATCAGGGCGAAGGCGCGGGCCGCCGGGATCCGGTCGGGGTCGCGCGGGCCGTCCAGCTGCGGAACGAACTCCGAGGCACGCACGATCGGGCCCGCGACCAAGTGCGGAAAGAAGCACGCGTAGATGGCGTAGTCCAGTGGCCGGGCGAGGGGAGTCCGGCCCCGGTAGACGTCGACGACGTAGGAGATGGCCTGGAAGGTGTAGAAGGACACGCCGATCGGGAGCACGAGGTGCAGCAGGCCGAGCGAGAGTCCCAGGGAGTTGCTGACGGTGTCGCTGAAGAAGTCCAGATACTTGAAGAAGCCGAGCGCGCCGAGGTTCAGGCCGATCGCGCCGACCAGCACGGCTCTGCGAACCTTCTCGGAGTCCTGACGGGTGATGAGCGTGGCGGCCGTCTGGTTGACGGCTGTGGAGCCCGCGAGCAGGAACACGTACTGCCAGCCGGCGGCCGCGTAGAAGTAGTACGAGGCCGCGAGGATGAACGGCCGCCACAGGCGCTGCCTGGGCATCAGGGCCCAGGACAGCGGCAGGACGAGGGCGAAGAAGAACGCGAACTGCACGGTGGGGAAGATCAAGGCGCCTGTCCCGGGTGGCGGGTTTCGGGAAGATGGGTCATAACCCCCAACGAAGAAGAACCCGAACGGTCACGGTCTTCCCCGCGATCCACTTCGCTCCTAGCTTGTCCGGTATGGAACCGCTGCGGGAGGACGACCCCAGGTCCCTGGGCGGTTTCCGGGTGCTGGCGCTGCTGGCCGTGGGGGGCATGGGGCGGGTGTACCTGGCGCTGGGCGCGGACCGGCGCGCGGTGGCGCTGAAGGTCGCGCGGACCGAGTTCGCGGCCGATCCGCGGTTCCGGGCGCGGTTCCGGCGGGAGGTGGAGACCGGGCGCGGGATCGGGAGCGGCTGGGGCCGGCCCGGCGGCGAGGCCTGGATCGCGCCGGTGGTGGCGGCCGACCCGGACGCGGAGCTGCCGTGGCTGGCGTCGGAGTACGTGCCGGGGCCGTCGGTGACCGAGGCGCTGATGGGGTTCGGGCCGCTGTCGGCGGTCGGCCTGCGGACCCTGGCCCTCGGGCTGGCGCTGGCCCTGGCCGAAGTGCACGCGGCGGGGGTGGTGCACCGGGACGTGAAGCCGTCGAACGTGCTGCTGGCGCGGGACGGGCCGCGGCTGATCGACTTCGGGGTGGCGCGCGCCATCGACGACGTGCAGCTGACCCGGGTCGGCGCGGTGATCGGGTCGCCGGGCTTCCTGTCGCCGGAACAGGCCACCGGCAAGCCGGCGAGCTTCGGGTCGGACGTGTTCTCGATGGCGTCGGTGGTGGCGTACGCGGCCTGCGGGGTGGGGCCGTTCGGGGCCGGGGCCGGGCCGGCGCTGCTGTACCGCGTGGTGCACGAGGCGCCGAAGCTGGTCAACGTGGCGCCGGAGCTCGGCGAGGTGCTGGCGGCGTGCCTGGTGAAGGACCCCGGGGACCGGCCGTCGGCGGCGGAGATCGCGCAGCGGGTGGCGGGGCTGCGGGGGTCGGAGGGCGTCGGCGGGGCCGGCACGGTGTACGGCGCCGAGACCGGGCACTGGCTCTCCGAGCAGGTGCTCGCCGACATCTCCCGGCGCGAGGCCGAGCTGGCCGCGTGGATCGAGGTGGCCGGCGGACCGGGCCCGCTGTGGGAACGGGCGGTCTCGGCCGGAATCGACTTCGAGGTGGCGGCCGACAGCGCCCTGGAGCTGGCGAACGCGGGGATCGAGTTCGAGATCGCGGCGGACAGCGCGCTGGAGCTGGCGAACGCCGGGTTCGAGTTCGAGCTGGCGGCCGGGAGCGCGATCGAGCTGGCGAACGCGGGAGGCGGAGCGGTCGGGGTGGGTCCGGGCCCGGGCCGTTCGGCGAAGCAGGACTCGGATGCGGACTGGGATGCGCGCTCGAATCACGACGGGGATCCACGCTCGAACCAGGGCTCGGATCAGGGCCGGGATCTGCGCTCGAACCAGGGCTCGAATCAGCGCTCGGATCAGGGCTGGAATCAGGGCCGGGATCAGGGCCGGGCCCAGGACCCGGACCAGGAACCGGGCCCGAAGCGCCGATCGGCCCCGAACCCGGGCCCGCGCACGTCGAAGCGGACGTCGCACCGCCGCTCCGGCCGCCGTCTCCGCTTTCCCGTCTACGCGGCCCTCGGCGCCCTCCTGGGCGCCGCGGCGGCCACGACGGTCCTCCTGCTCCACCATCGCGGCGCCGACGGCACGCAGCCCCCTCAGAGCCCGACCGCGACGGCGAGCACCGGACCGGGTGCGCCGGGCACACCGAGCACACCGCCCACGCCGCCCTCGGCCGCCGGAACGCAGAAGACCGCCCCGGCCGGCCCTTCAGGGCGGCGGAGCGGTGCTTCGGAGCGGACCGGAACCCCGGGGCGCAGCCCGGGCGCGCCGACTACTTCCGCTTCAGGATCTCCTCGGTGACCTGCGGGACCACCTTGAACAGGTCGCCGATCACGCCGTAGTCGGCGAGCTCGAAGATCGGCGCCTCGTCGTCCTTGTTGATCGCGACGATGGTCTTCGAGGTCTGCATCCCGGCCCGGTGCTGGATCGCGCCGGAGATGCCGGCGGCGATGTACAGCTGCGGGGAGACGGTCTTGCCGGTCTGGCCGACCTGCGCCTGGTGCGGGTACCACCCGGCGTCGACCGCGGCGCGGGAGGCGCCGACCGCGGCGCCCAGGGCGTCGGCCAGGCCCTCGATGATCGCGAAGTTCTCGCCGCTGCCGACGCCGCGGCCGCCGGAGACCACGATCGAGGCCTCGGTGAGCTCGGGGCGGTCGCCCTTGGGGAGCACGACCTTCTCCACGACCTTGGCCAGCTTGGCCCCGTCGGAGAGCTCCACGGCCACGTCGATCCGCTCGGGGGCGACCGGGGCGGCCTGCGGGGCGGTGGCGTTCGGGCGCATCGCGATGATCGGGGTGCCCCGGGTGACCTTGGTGTGCGCCACCGTCGAACCGCCGAAGATGGACTGCTCGGCGATCAGCTCGGCGCTGACGTCGACGGCGTCGGTGAGGATGCCGGAGCCGGACTTGACCGCCAGGCGGGCGCCCACCTCCTTGCCCTCGGCGGTGGCCGGGACCAGCACGGCCGCGGCGCCGGTGTCGGCGACCAGCTTGGCCAGCAGCTCGGCCTTGGGGGCGGTGACGTAGCCGTCGAGCTCGGCGTCCTCGGCCACGTAGACCTTGGCGGCGCCGTACTCGCCCAGCTTCTCGGCGGCCTTGTCGAAGCCGGCGCCGACGAACACCGCGCTCGGCGTGCCCAGCGCGCGGGCCTTGGTCAGCAGCTCCAGCGTGACCTTCTTGACCGCGCCGTCGGCGTGGTCGACGAGGACCAGGATCTCAGCCATCTTCCAACGCTCCCTTAGATGAACTTCTGCGCGGACAGGAACTCGGCGAGCTGCACGCCGCCGTCGCCCTCGTCGGTCACCTTCACCCCGGCGCTGCGCGGCGGGCGCTGCGCGGCGTCGGCCACCGCGGTCCACGCCCCGGCCGCGCCGACCAGCGCGGTGTCGATGCCGGCGGCGGCCGCGTCCAGGGTGGCGATCGGCTTCTTCTTGGCCGCCATGATGCCCTTGAACGAGGGGTAGCGGGGCTCGTTGATCTTCTCGACCACCGAGACCACGGCCGGCAGCTCGGCCCGGACCACGTCGTGGCCGTAGTCGGTGAGGCGGTTGACGGTGACGGCGGTGCCGTCGATCTCGACCTTCGAGGCGAAGGTGAGCTGCGGCACGTTCAGCCGCTCGGCGAGCATCGCCGGGACCAGCGAGGTGCGGGCGTCGGAGGCCTCCGAGCCCAGGATCACCAGGTCGTACTCGGTGGTGGCCAGGGCCTGCGCGAGGGCGTAGGAGGTGGCCACGGCGTCGGAGCCGGCCAGCGCCGGGTCGGACAGCAGGATGCCCGAGTCGGCGCCCATCGACAGGGCCTTGCGCACCGCGGCGTCGGCGCCGTCCGGGCCCATGGTCAGCACGGTGACCTCGCCCCCGTGCGCCTCGACGAGCTTGAGCGCCTCCTCGATGGCGAACTCGTCCATCTCGTTCAGCACCGGGTTCGAGCTGTCCCGGTCCACGGTCAGGGTGTCCGGGAGGAGCCGCTTCTCGGCCTCCGTGTCCGGCACCTGCTTCACACAGACGACGATCTTCATATCGCTGTCCGACCTCCTGCTTGAGGGCTAGCTTCCGGTCTCTCCTCCGCAGCTTGCCATGGTCGGACCGATGATCCGAACACGGGGTCTTCTCGCGCGTGAGGCGTCCCGCATCTTCGTTGGTGCGGCCCGGTCGTCACCGACGGTGCCGCCTGCGATTGCGACTAGTGGAATGCTATCGCGACAAAGTTACCGCTTGGTAGTACCGCTGTGCGCGACGCGCGTCACTCCATTCGAGTGAAGCCCTACGGTATTCGAGTGACTACCGTGGGTAAAACACACCAGGTAGGATGATGGAAACACTTTGACCAATGGGGGCGGTGGTTCGGATGATCGGGCCGGGAGGGCGGGGCGCGCGGGGCGCGCGGGACTTCGAGTTCGAGGTGAGTCCGCGGATCCTGGCCGAGTACGCGGACGCCCTCCAGGCCGCCGCGAGCGGGCTCGGAGCGGTCGGCGAGGCGCTGTCGAGAATACGGGTCGAGCGGTCGTGGTTCGGGGAGTTGCCGCAGTCCGGGTTCTTGTTCGATCGCTATGGGGTGCATAGGGAGAACGAGCTCGCGGTGGTCGAACAGCTGAGCGCGTGGGCGGCGCAGGCCGGTGTCGGGCTGTGCGGGACGGCGGGGCGGTATTCGGCGGCTGATCAGATGGTGGCGGATCTCGCGGGGACGGTCGCGACGGGACTGGGGGTGGGGATCGAGAGCGGAGCCGACTCCGTCCCGGACCTGGCCGACGGGGCGCGGGAATGAGCAGCTCGGCGGGGTGCGGCGGGGACTCGTTCGGGGTCGGGTTCAGGTGGGTGGTGGAGCAGCCCGCGGGCTTCGACTCCGGGCTGGCGGCGGTGCACCGGGCGATGCGGGCGGGTCTGGCCGGGGTGGTGGAGTCCGGGGTGGACTGGATCCTGCGGGAGGCCGGGCTGCTGGCGGTGCTGGACCGGGTCAGCGGCGACGCCGGGGAGCTGCACGAGGCCGCGGTGGTGTGGATGGAGCAGGCGTTGGCGGTGCGCGGCATATCGGCGCGCGTGCGTGGGGACGGCGCGGGGGTCGCGGGGAGTTGGCGTGGCGCGGCGGCGCGGGAGTTCGGCGAGGCGATGGGGACGTGGGTGGCGGCGGTGGACCGCCTGGCCTGCGAGACGGCGGCGACCGCGCATCTGCTCAACGAGGCCGGGGTGACGGCCGGCGCGGCGCGGGACCTGGTCACCGGGATCGTCACCGACGCCGCGGAGTGGGCGGCCGCCGAGTTGGCGGCGACGGCGGTGGCCGACGTGCTGACCCTGGGGCTGGCCACGATCGGCGGAGCGCTCGCCGAGTCGGCGACGCTGGCGGCGTTCGTGGTGCGGGCCGAGCGGGTGGCGGCGGAGTTCGGAGTGGCGCTGGAGCGGCTGGCCACGGAACTGGCGGAGTTGAAGGCGATCAGGGACGGCATCGCGGCGGCGCACGGTCTCAGGAGGCTGCGAGCGGTGCGGCAGGCCCAGGGCGGTCTGGCGGAGATGCGCGGAGCCGGGGCGGTGCTCCGCGCGGCCGAGCGCGGCGCCGACGCGATCATCGGGATGGAGACCGGCCTGCCGATCGACGGCGACGGGCCGAAGGGGCTGGGATCGGCGATCGCGAAGACCGCGGCCGAGGAGGTCCACGAGGTCGAGTCCGGGCGGTGAGGGGCTTCGACGGTGCTGGTGAGCACCGGTTCCGAGGCTTCGACCGCGATGGCGGGCGCCGTTGCCGGTACTCCGCCGCCTCGGCGCCCCGGACTACTTGACATGACAGAGCAAGTACTAGACGCTATCCGTCAAGTAGCCGTGACGAGCCCCGGAGGCACCCGTGCCGCAGTCACCACCCTGGAGTGCGGCCCATGAGGAGCTGGCGCGGGATCTGGAGCGCGTCGTCGAAGCCCGGGTGCTCGGTCCGGTCGATGTGCTGTTCGGCCTCGACGACCCGCTGCGCCGGCGGGCCCGCGAGCAACTCCTCGAATGGACCCTGACGCTGCTCGGGCCCGACGACGAGACCGCGTGCCGGACCGCCATCCGCCTGGTCGGCACCCTGTTTCCGGGCGACGCGCCCTTCGATCCGGAGCCGCGGTGGTGGGGTACGCCGTTCGGGCGGGCGGTGCTGTTGCGGGCGGGGCATCCGAGCGCCGAGGCGGTGTCGTTCGCGGTCGCGGCGGCGATGCTCGGCATCACCCGGCAGGGGGTGCACGACCTCGCCAGGCGCGGCAAGGTGCGGGCGCATCCCGACGGCGGCGTGACCGTGGCGTCGGTGCGGGCCCGGCTGCGGGACCGCCTGCTTGCGGACGCCGAAGTCACGACGGCCTGACGGTCTGACGGCCTGAGGGCCTGACGGTCCGGCCGAGCCGTTCCAACGCCGCCGCGGCCGGTCGATCCACCGCGACCGCTGCCCGACACTCCCATCAGCGAAGGGATCTCGCTTCCCCATGCGCACATTCACCCCGACCACCGCACCCAGCCTCACCGTCACCCGCCTCGGGTACGGGACCATGCAACTCCCCGGCCCCGGCGTCTGGGGACCGCCCGCCGATCGCAGTGCCGTGCTGACGGTGCTGCGGCGGGTCGCGGACGCCGGCATCACCCACCTCGACACCAGCGCCGCCTACGGCCCGGACGTCGCCAACGAACTGATTCGCGAAGCGCTGCACCCCCACGGCGACGACCTCGTGGTCGCCACGAAGGTGGGCGTCGAGCGCGGTTCCGAGGGCACGTTCCGGCCGGCCGCCTCACCCGATCAGCTGACCGCGCAGGTGCACCGCAACCTCGAAACCCTCGGCGCGGACAGCCTTCCGTTGGTCTATCTGCGCGTCGGCGGCGACGGTCTGCTGGCTCCGGACCCGACGCCGGTCGCCGAATCCCTTGGCGCGCTCAGCGATCTGCGTGACAAAGGCCTGATACGCGAGCTGGGGCTGTCCGGCTGCACCGTCGAACAGCTCGGGAGCGCCGAGGTCCCGATCGCCGCCGTCCAGAACCGGTTCTTCCTGTTCGACCGCTCCAGCGACGACGTGCTCGCCGCGTGCGAACAGCTCGGCATCGCGTTCGTCCCCTACTTCCCGCTGGCGGCCGGCATGGATCTCCCCCACGCCGCGCAACGAGCCGCACTGCGGACCGTCGCCGCGAAACACGGCGCCACGCCCGCGCAGACCACCATCGCGTGGCTGCTGGCCCGCTCCTCCGTGATCCTCGCCATCCCCGGCACCAGGAACCCGGCGCACCTCGAAGAGAACCTCACCGCCGTGGACCTCGCGCTGACCGCCGAGGACGTCGCCGTCCTCGACGGCATCGCCGGGCTCACGGACCAGCGATAACGGCCGCCGGCGCCTAGTAGCGCCGCAACGCGACCTGGCACGGGTCGTCAGGATCGTTCGTGCTGCACAGCAGCAGATCGGGACCGGCCTTGTAGAGGTCGAACCACAGCGAGTTCGACAAGTCGCCGTCCACCAGCAACCGCACCCCGGAGTGGCCGTCCGCGCTCTCGGCGTCCCAGCGCCCCGACGAGGCCGCGATCGGCTCGCCGTCGCGCAGCCCGCCTCCGGTGAGCGGGCTCGCGGCGAAGGTCCCGTCGGGCCGCAGCTCCACCGACATCCCGGACCGGGAGTGCCAGGTCCCCAGCAGGTCGCCGTCCGCGCCGACGGCGACCTGTTCGGCGTCCGAGGCCGGGGCGTCGACCCGCCAGGCGACGCCGCCGGCGGCCACCAGCACGGCCAGGCCCGCCAGCAGCAGGCGGCGGGACATCGCGGCTCCGGGGCGACGGATGGCCATCGCGCCGACCGAGGCGGCCAGGCCCAGCGGCCAGAAGAAGGCGGTCACCAGGCAGGCGAAGCACCACGCCAGCCGGGCGAAACCGCCGCGGGTGGCCAGGCCCCAGACCCCCACGCCGACCGCCCACAGCGCGCCGACCAGGTAGTACGCGGCCCACGGCCGGCCGTCGGCCAGGTTCGGCATATCAGGGTTCGTGGAACTGCCCTGGAAGCACACGCGGTATCCGTACACCAGGACCAGCACCGCCCAGAACAGGACGCCCAGGCCGAGCGCCGCCGCGAGGCAGACGCGGGCCAGTCGGCGCAGTCCCGGGCCGAGCGCCAGGCCGGTGAGCACCAGGCCCTCGCTCTGCATGCCGAAGAACGACCCCTCGTCGGCCGCGCCCTCGGAGCCCTCGTAGCCCTCATGGCCCTCATGGGCTTCGGGGGCTTCGGGGGCTTCGCCGTCGGCTGCCCCCTCGGCACCCTCGGCACCCTCGGTCATCCCAGCCCCCTCGGCCTCCTGCGACCGGGGTCCCGGCACGACGCCGTCACCACCGGTGTCAGGATCCGCTGGAACGTCGGTGACAATGTCGCTTCCGGCGTCGGCGCCGGCACCCGTGGAGAACACGCGCCCAACAATGCCGAAAGCCCGGCGGGAACGGAAGTTCCCGCCGGGCTTCGCCTCCGGCACCGGTACCAGGACCGGCGCCGGGACTAGACGTTCTCGGGGAAGTGGCACGCCACCTGGTGCGCGTAGCCGGCCTCGGAGCGCTGCCCGATCTGCAGCAGCGGCGGCTCCTGGGTCCGGCAGACCTCCTGAGCCTTCCAGCACCGGGTGTTGAACCGGCAGGCCGGCGGCGGGTTGATCGGCGAGGGCACGTCGCCCACCAGCCGGATCCGGTCGACCTGGCCCTCGGCCTTGCCGTCCTTGCGGTCCGGGTCCGGGATCGGCACCGCGGACAGCAGGGCGTTGGTGTACGGGTGGTGCGGCTTGGTGTAGAGGTCGGCCTGGTCGGCGATCTCCACGATCTTGCCCAGGTACATCACCGCGACCCGGTCGGAGATGTGGCGCACCACCGACAGGTCGTGGGCGATGAACACGTACGCCAGGTTCAGCTCGGTCTGCAGGTCCTCCAGCAGGTTCATGACCTGGGCCTGGATCGACACGTCGAGCGCGGAGACCGGCTCGTCGGCGATGATCAGCTTGGGCTTGAGGGCCAGCGCGCGGGCGATGCCGATGCGCTGGCGCTGACCGCCGGAGAACTCGTGCGGGTAGCGGTTGTAGTGCTCCGGCGACAGGCCGACCATCGAGAGCAGGTCCTGCACCGCGCGCTTGACGCCGTTCGGGGTCTGGATGCCCTGGATGTGGAACGGCGCGCCGACGATGGTGCCGACCGTGTGCCGCGGGTTCAGCGAGGACTGCGGGTCCTGGAACACCATCTGGATGTCCCGGCGCAGCGGCCGCAGCCGGCCCTGGCTCAGGTGCGCGATGTCCTGGCCGTCGAACAGGATCTGCCCGGAGGTGGGCTCGTCCAGGCGGGCCAGCATCTTGCCGGTGGTGGACTTGCCGCAGCCGGACTCGCCGACCAGGCCCAGGGTCTCCCCGGCCCGGACGGAGAAGCTGATGCCGTCCACCGCCTGCACCGCGCCGACCTGGCGCTGCAGCAGGCCGCGCCGGATCGGGAAGTGCTTGACCAACTGGTTGACCTGCAGCAGCGAGTCCGGTTCCACCGCGGAGGTCTCGGACGGCTGCGCCGTGGTTTCGGTGCTCACAGCGACCCCTGGATCTTCTCGGTGAATATCTCCCGCCGGCGGGCCGGGTCCATGTGGCAGCGCACCAGGTGGCCCGGCGTGGTCGCGGCCAGCTCCGGGATCTCGGTGGAGCTGCGGCCGCCGGTCTCGGCGGTGTACGGGCAGCGCGGGTGGAAGGCGCAGCCGGACGGGACGTTGATGAGCGAGGGCGGGTTGCCCTGGATCGGGGTCAGGCGGTCGGCCCGCTCCCGGTCCAGCCGCGGCATCGAGGCCAGCAGCCCCCAGGTGTAGGGGTGCTCCGGAGCCTTGAACACGTCGTGCGCCCGGCCGTACTCCACGGCCTTGCCGCCGTACATCACCATGATGTCGTCGGCCAGCTCGGCGACCACGCCCAGGTCGTGGGTGATCACGATCAGGGCGCTGTTGAACTCGCGCTGCAGGTCCCGCATCAGGTCCAGGATCTGGGCCTGCACGGTGACGTCCAGGGCGGTGGTCGGCTCGTCGGCGATCAGCAGCGCCGGGTTGCAGACCAGCGCCATGGCGATCATCGCGCGCTGGCGCATACCGCCGGAGAACTGGTGCGGGTAGTCGTCCACCCGGGTGTTCGGCTGCGGGATCCCGACCAGTTCCAGCATCTCGATCGCGCGCTTGCGGGCCACGTCCTTGGAGACGTTGTTGTGCACCCGGTAGGCCTCGATGATCTGCGCGCCCACCGTGTAGAACGGGTGCATCGCGGACAGCGGGTCCTGGAAGATCATGGCCAGCTTCTGGCCGCGCAGCCGGCGGACCTCCTCGGGACTGGCCGAGACGATGTCCTGGCCGTCCAGCCAGATCTCGCCGGAGATCTGGGCGCCGCGCTGCTTCTTCTTGTCGGTGGCGGTGCGGTGCAGGCCCATCAGGGCCAGCGAGGTCACCGACTTGCCCGATCCGGACTCGCCGACGATGCCCAGCGTCTTGCCGCGCTCCAGCGCGAAGGTGATGCCGTCGACGGACTTCACCACGCCGTCGTCGGTCGGGAAGTGCACGCGCAGGTCGCGCACGTCCAGGAACGAGCGCGGGCTGGTGTTCTCCAGCGCGATGTCCTCGACGATCGGATTGAAGTCGTTGCTCATGACAGCCTCACTCGGGGGTCGACGACGCCGTACAGCAGGTCGACGACCAGGTTCGCCAGCACGATGAAACCGCTGGCCACGATGGTCACGCCGATGATCACCGGCAGGTCGGACTGGCCCACCGCGCCGACCGCCTCGCGGCCGATGCCCGGCAGGTTGAACACCTGCTCGGCCAGCACCACGCCGCCGAGCGCGAAGCCCAGGTCCATGCCGAAGATGGTGACGATCGGGGTGAGCGCCGCGCGCAGCGCGTGCTTGAAGATCACGGTCCGCTCCGGCAGGCCCTTGGCCCGCGCGGTGCGGATGAAGTCCTCGTTCAGGGTGTCCAGCATCCCGACCCGGGTGAGCCGGGCGTACAGCGCGGCCAGACCGAACGCCACCGCGATCCAGGGCAGGATCAGGTGCGTCGCCCAGCCCACCGGGTCGTCGAAAAGCTTGACGTAGTCGGGGTCCGGGAAGATGTGCCAGTTCACCACGAAGACCAGGGCCAGCAGCGGGCCGACGAAGTACACCGGCAGCGAGACGCCGATCAGCGCGGTGACCATGCCGGCGCGGTCCACCCAGGTGCCGCGCTTGAGCGCGGAGGCGACGCCCACGGCGACGCCGAAGATCAGCCACAGCACGGCCGCGCCCAGGGACAGCGACAGCGTCACCGGCAGCCACTGGCCGATGCTGGTGGAGACCAGGGTGTTGGTGCGGAACGAGTAGCCCAGGCACGGGGCGGGGCAGTGCACCAGCCCGGTGCCGTTGTCGTAGTCGTACCCGAAGAAGATGCCCTTGAGGTAGCGGCCGTACTGCACCCAGACCGACTGGTCGAATCCGAAGCGGTGGATCACGCCCTGGATCGCGTTCGGGTCCTGGGTCTTACCGACGAACTGCGACGCCAGAGACTCCGTGGTCTGCCCGCCCAACCGCGGGAACACGTAGAAGATGAAGAACGTGATCAGGCTGATCACGAACAGCAGAACGACTGCGGCGAACAGGCGCCTGATGATGTAGGAAATCACGGAGTGCGGCGGCGGTCGCCCGAGGGCGCCGCCGGGATCTTGTGGATCCCGACGGCGCCGCCGGGGTTCCCTGCCTTCACCTGCCTATCTGTGAAAGCGGAGGGTTGTGGCCTTCGACGGGCTTACTTCACGCCCAGCTGGGACATGTAGAGCATGCCCAGACCCTGGTTGAACATGACGTTCGTCAGGGACTGCGGACGGTAGATCAGGTTCTTGTCCCAGACCAGCGGCACCACGAGGGCGTCTTCCAGAGCCTGGTGGTCGACCGCGGCGTAGAGCGCGCCGCGCTTGGTCGGGTCGTTCTCGGCCAGGGCGGCCTTGAAGCCGTCGTCGATCTTCTGGTCCGGGTAGAACGACAGGTTGTAGCCACCCGAGTCGTGGATCGCCGAGGACGCCAGGATGCCGTACATGAAGCCGTAGCCGGACGGGAAGTCCGCGCCCCACTTCATGAAGCTGATCGCGACCTTGTGGTCGGCGTCGTACTTCTTGTTGCCGGCGAAGGCGGAGTTGTACTCGCCGAAGGGCTTGGCGTCGATGGTGACGTTCATGCCCATGCTCTTGAGGTTGTTCTGAACCGTCTGAGCGATGTTCTCTTCCTTGGTGCTGTTGTCACGGATGGTCAGCGTGAAGGTGTCCTTCAGCGAACCGTCGGTGTTGAAGAAGGTCGGCTCGGCGGTCTGGCACTTGGCCAGCGAGGCCTTGGCCTTGGTGACATCACCCTTGTTGTCGTCGGTGATGTACTGGTCGCCCTTGACCCAGCCCGGCACGGTCGGCGGGGTGATCGTGCTGGCGATGTCGCCACCGCCGATCGCGCCACCGGACTGCGTCAGGATCGTCTTCTTGTCGACCACCCACTCGACCGCCTGGCGGCAGTCGATGTTGTCGAACGGCTTCGTCAGCGTGTTGATGGCGAAGAACTCGGTGGAGTTGGCGTACGCCGAGTCCGAGTCCGCCTTCAGCTTCGGGTCGTTCACGATCTTGGTCTGGGTGGCCGGCTGCACGCCGACGCCCGCCAGGTCCGCGTTCGCCGAGCCGTCGAACAGCTTGTCGTCGATGGTCGCCTTGTCCTGCTTGAGCTTGACGACGATCTTCGAGGCGCGCAGCACGTGCAGCTTGTCCGGGTCGGTCGAGGTGTCGAACGCCGGGTTCGGCGAGAGCTCCATCGAGGCGCCGACCTGGTAGCTGTCGATCTTGTACTGGCCGGTGGACAGGTAGGACTTGAAGTAGTCCGCACCCTTGTCGGCCGCCTGCGGCACCGGGGCCGAGCCCGGGATCGCCATCAGGTAGTCGAAGTCGGCGAACGGCTGCGTGAGGTGGAAGACGATGGTGGTGTCGTCCGGGGTCTCGATGCCGGACACCCCGTGCGTGGTGTCCTTGTCCTTGTAGGGACCGGCGTACGAGGTCTTGTCCTCGACGAAGTTCTTGAAGTAGTTCGGGCCGTTCTCCAGCACGTCCTGGCCCCAGTTGGAGCGCTCGATGGCGTACTTGACGTCGGCCGACTTCACGACCGAGCCGTCCTGGTACTTCACGCCCGGCTTGATCTTGTAGGTCCAGGTCAGACCGTTGTCCGAGACCACGCCGGGGCCCTGGGCCAGGTCCGGAACGACCTTGGCGCCGTCGATGCCCGGCTTGGGCGCGTAGGTCATCATCGAACGGGAGTAGAACCCGGCGAACGCCCAGGAGAACGCCGCGTAGGTGTTACCGGTGTCCGGCGAGTCCCAGTCGGAACGGTCGACGAAGGTCAGCGTGCCGCCCTCGGTCGTGGTCGGGCGCACGATGCCGGTGACCGCGGCGTTGAAGCCGGTCGCCGCGCCCGTGCTGCCCGAGGGCAGAGTGGTGACGGCCGAGGTCGGCGTCGTCGGCTTGGAGCCTGAGCTCTTGGAGCTCGAGCACGCCGATGCTGCCAGGGCGACGGACGCGGCGAGCGCGACGCCTCCCAACAGCTTGGAGTGACGATTCATTACGGGTGGACCCCCTTGGTCAGCCCGGCATCCCAGCGGGTGGGATGCTTGAGGTGTCTGTGCATCTGATCTTGCGGATCTCGCAGGTGGTGGCGGGCTCGGCCCGCCTGCCCCCCGGCGGTGCGACGCCGGGGGAATCCTTGTGGTGGTTCGGCACGCACGGTGCGCGGCGCGTCAGTGCGCCTTCGGGTCGAAGGCGTCGCGCAGGCCGTCGCCGAACAGGTTGAACGCCAGCACCGTGACGAAGATCGCGGCGCCCGGGACGATCAGGTACTCCGGGTCGACCCGGTAGTACTGGATGGCGTCGTTGAGCATCTTGCCCCAGGACGGTGTCGGCGGCCGGATGCCGACGCCCAGGAAGGACAGCGCCGCCTCGAACAGGATGTTGGCCGGGATCAGCAGCGTGCCGTACACCAGGATCGGGGCGACCAGGTTCGGCATCAGCTCGCGCAGGATGATCCGGCGCGGCTTGGCGCCGAGCACCCGTGCGGCGTCGACGAACTCGCGCTCGCGCAGGGCGATGGTCTGACCGCGGACGATGCGTCCGGCATAGGGCCAGCCGAAGAACCCGATGATGAACACCAGCATGGCGATGCGCAGCGCGTCCCCGGTCATGCCGAAGAAGGTGTCCGGGACGATGGCGGCCAGCGCCAGCGCGAACAGCAGCAGCGGGAAGGCCAGGAAGACGTCCATGATGCGGGAGATGACCGCGTCCACCCAGCCGCCGAAGTAGCCGGCGACGACGCCGGCGGCGATCCCGATCAGCAGCGACACCAGCGAGGCCGCGGTGGCTATCAGGAGGCTGATGCGCGAGCCGAACAGCACCCGGGACAGCACGTCGCGGCCGTTCACCGGCTCCACGCCCAGCAGGTGGTGGCTGTTGATGCCGCCGAAGCTGCCCAGCGGCATCGAGGTGTCCGGGTTGATGTAGTCCATGTACTGCGCCCGCGGATCGCCGGCGCCGGCGGCCGAGGCCAGCAGCGGGGCCAGGATGGCGATGACGACAAGGACCAGCACCACGATTCCGGCGCCCATGGCGACCTTGTCCCGCTTCAGGCGGGTCCAGCCGATCCGGGTCAGCGACCGGCCCTCGATCGCCTTCGCCGCCACGGTACCCGGTTCCGGCGTGTTCTCCTCGCCGAAGTCATTCAGGGTGGAGGCGTCCCCTGGCAGCGTTGTCATGTGAATCCTTGGTGGTCGTCTGACTCGGAAGGCCTTGTGAGCGCACCGGTGAGCCAGGCAGGGCGGAGTCGTATCGCGCCCGGCGATCGCCCCCTGCGAGCGCCGGTGATATTGCACATTGCACTGTCGGGGCCGGAGCCCTCCACAGGAGAGTGGCGCCTGCGGCACCGGCTTGGCTAGGGGGTCCGGGCAGGCTTGTCCGAACTGTGATCAATCCTGGATCGGCCGGTCACCGACGGTTTTTCGGGTATCAGAGGGCCGCTTCCCCTCATCGGAGCGCAGGAGTAATCGTCCTGCCGGTAAACGGAGTATTACCGCCGACGACCCGGATCCTTAGGCGGTTGCCCCTTGACACGGGGGACCTTAGGCGGGATGTGATCGCTCGCCTAAGGTAGCTGAGCGGGGTTGTGGCGTCACCACATTGTGGCCGCTCCGGGGCGTGGACGCATAGTGAATCGGCGATCGGGCGCGCGCAAAGGTGCCCAGCGCCGTGGATCAGTGACGCCGGGTGTCGGGCAGGGTGTCGGGCAGGGTGTCGGGAGGAGCGCCGGTTACGCGGTGCGGGCCGCGGCTATTCGAGCCGGATCCGGGGGTCCAGGACGGCGTAGGCGGCGTCCACCGCGAAGTTGGCCACGACGATGAAAAGCCCTGAGAACAAGGTGACGCCCAGCACCACCGGCAGGTCCTGGCCGTCGACCGCGTCCTGGGCCAGCGCCCCGATGCCGTGCAGGCCGTAGATCTTCTCGGCCAGCACCGCGCCGCCGAGCAGCAGCCCGAGGTCCATGGCGAAGACCGTGGCCACCGCCGGGAAGGTGACCCGCAGGGCCTGCCAGACCACCCGGCGCCGGGGCAGGCCCTTGGCGTGCGCGGTGCGGATGAAATGGCCGGACAAGGCATCGATCATGCCCGAGCGGGTGAGCCGGGTGTAGAGCGCGAAGTAGCCCAGGGACAGCGTGAGCCAGGGCAGGAACAGGTGGTCGGCCCACACCAGCGGGTTGTCCAGGAACGAGGAGTAGGTCACCGACGGGAACAGCCAGGCGAGCTTGGCGCGGGCCAGCGGGCCGATGAACACCACCGGCAGGCAGACGCCGAGCAGCGCCGCCACCCGGATCGCCCGGTCGGCCAGGCCGCCGCGGGTCACGGCGGCCACCGCGCCGGAGGCGACGCCGAGGGTCAGCCAGAGCACCGCGGCGCCGGCCGCGATGGAGAC
This sequence comes from Catenulispora yoronensis, assembly GCF_039531695.1. NCBI lineage: Bacteria > Bacillati > Actinomycetota > Actinomycetes > Catenulisporales > Catenulisporaceae > Catenulispora > Catenulispora yoronensis. The sequence continues at coordinate 19,296 of NZ_BAAAQN010000082.1, read as the reverse complement.
CGTGACCGGGAGCCGGTCCAGGATCAGCGTCAGCACCGAGTCGTGCAGCCGCCAGGAGTAGCCGAAGCAGGGGGCGTCGCAGTGGCTCGCCCCGGAGCCCGGCGGCAGGTCGGTGCCGACCACCAGAGCCTTGAGATAGTCCCAGAACTGGACCGGCACCGACTGGTCCAGGCCCAGCCGGTGCTTGACCACCGCGAGCTGGTCCGGGGACGGGTCGCGGCTGGCGAACTGGGCGGCCAGCTGGTCGGTGGTGCGGCCGCCGAGGGCCGGCACGAGGTAGAAGACCGCGAAGGTGACCGTGGCCACGCCGAACATCAGGACCAGCGCGGTGACGGCCCGGCGCACTAGGAAGGTCGTCATGCCGCGGTGCGTTCCCCTCGTTGTTTCCCAATGGTTTCCGGGTGCCGCGGCCCGGGCCCAGGCTGTCCCAGGTGCCGGCGGCGTCGGGCGCGGACTACTTCACGCCGAGCACCGACAGGTCGTAGCCGCCCATGCCGGCCTGGTCGATCATCACGTTGGTGAGCCGGGCCGAGCGGAACCGCATGACGTGCCGCTGGATCAGCGGGACGAAAGCGGCCAGGTCCATGACCCGGTGGTCCATCTTCACCCAGTCCTGCTGCTGGGTGGTGGCCTCGACGCTGGACAGCGCGTGCGCCTCCAGCGCGTTCACCACGCTGTCGCTGAGGAAGGCGTAGTTCTGGCTGCCGGTGGCCGCGATACCGTTCTTGGTCACCAGCTGGTCGAGCATGCCGTAGCCGGTGAGCCAGTCCGGGCCCCAGTTGGCCAGGCACATGCCCAGGCGGTGCGCCCTGGCGTACTCCTGGTTGCCGCAGTACTGGCTGTACTGGCCGAACGGGTAGAGCTTGACCTCGGTGTCGATGCCCACCAGGGCCAGCGAGGACTGGATCGCGGTGGCGGCGTTCTGCAGGTCCGGGGCGTTCACCTGGGCGGCGATCTTGAAGGTCAGCTTGCCGTTGGGGAACAGCTCCGGCGCCTGGCTCTTGCAGGTGGCCAGCAGCTGCTGGGCCTTGGGCACGTTGAAGTCGTAGGTCGGGAACGCCACCGCGCCGGGGATGCTGTCCGGCAGCAGGTTGCTGGCGATCTTGCCGCCCCACTGGCCGCCGAGCTGGTTCAGCACGGTGCTCTTGTCCACGCCGTACTCGATGGCCTGCCGGCAGCTGACGTTGGGGATCAGCTGGGTGTTGATCGAGGCGTAGGCCACCGAGGAGTCCGCGGCGTCGTCGGTCTGCGACTTCAGGGCCGGGTCCTGGAGCACCTTGGCGTGGTTGGCCACGGTCAGCGCCGAGCCCAGGTCGGCGTCGGCCTGGCCGGTCAGCAGCCGCTGGTCGCGCTCGGCGGAGTCGACGGCGAGCTGCACGTCGATGGTGTCGGCCAGGGCCACGTGGAGGTGGTCGGGGTCGGACTGCTGGTTGTAGGCGTCGTTCTTGACGAGCTTGAGCTCCTTGCCCGGGGAGTAGCTCTGGATCTTGTAGGCGCCGGTGGACACCGGCTGCTTGCCGTAGGTGTCGCCGGCGTCCTTGTCCTTCTCCCGCTCCACCGGGGCGGTCTGGAGCAACGACATCACGTAGTCGAACTCGCCGAAGGCCTCGGGCAGGTTGAAGGTGATCTTCTTCGGGTCGGTGGTGACGATGATGTTGTCGAAGTCCCTGTCGCCGTCCTTGTAGACGTCCAGGTCCTTGAACTTGGGGTCGCCGGCCGGCACCAGGATGTTGCGGAAGTAGGTGGGGCCGTTGCCGATCAGCGAGGACCAGTTGGAGCGCTCGATGGCCCAGCGCACGTCGGCCGAGGTGATGGTCTTGCCGTCCTCGAACGTGGCGTTGTCGCGCAGCGTGTAGGTCCAGGTCTTGCCGCCGTTGCTCTGCACGCCGGGGCCGGTGGCCAGGTCGCCGACGATCTGGTTGCCGCCGGGCGTGTGCTGGTAGGTCATCATCGGCCGGGCGAAGGTGCGGAACAGGTTCCAGGTCGAGGCGGAGTAGGTGACCCCGGGGTCCAGCGAGTCGAAGGTCTGGCTGGAGACCAGGTTGATCGTGCCGCCGGACTTCGTGGACGGGTTCAGGATCTGTTTGGCGGCCAGGTCGAACCCGGGGCCCATGGCCCCGGTCGCGCCGCCGCCGGAACTGGAGCCGCAGGCCGTGGCGGCCAGCGCGATCGCGGCGGCCGCGGCCAGGGCGCGTATCGAGAGTCTGGGTATCACAGCGGTTTCCTCACTAGATCGCCTGAAACGCCGTGCCGCTAAGCGTCACTGTGCGGTGGGGTCGAGGGCGTCGCGCAGCCCGTCGCCGAACAGGTTGAACGCCAGCACGGTGATGAATACTGCCATGCCGGGGACGACGAGATACGCCGGGTCGGTGTAAACCGTGGCGACGGCGTCCGTCATCATCTGGCCCCAGGAGGCGGCCGGCGGGTCCAGGCCGATGCCCAAAGCGGACAATCCGGCCTCGAAGATGATGTTCGCCGGGATCAGCAGCGTGGCGTACACCAGGATCGGCGCCATCAGGTTGGGCATCAGCTCGCGCCACACCACCCACCAGGTGCCGGCCCCCAGGGCCCGCGCGGCGTCGACGAACTCCCGCTCCCGCAGCGACAGCACCTCGGCGCGGACGATCCGCGCCAGGTAGGGCCAGCTGAAGAAGCCCATCACGAAGATCATGATGCCGATCCGCAGCGCGTTCCCGCTGAGCCCGAACGCCTCGTCCGACAGCGCGCCGGTGAGCCCGAGCGCGAACAGCATCAGCGGGAACGCCAGGAACACGTCGGCGGACCGCATGACCACCATGTCCACCCGGCCGCCGAGATACCCCGACACCACGCCGAGCCCGGCGCCCAGCACCACGCTGAGCACCGTCGCCCCGAACGCGATGAGCAGGCTCACCCGCGATCCGAACAGCAGCCGCGCCAACACGTCCCGCCCCATCCGCTGGTCCACCCCGAGCGGATGCGCCCAGCTCATGCCGCCGAACGCACCGTGCGGCCCGAACGTGGCGTCGGTGAGCTCCGGATGCGGGGTGTTCGGATCCACCCCGAACAGCCCGGTGACCGCCGGCGCGAACACCGCCAGCACGATGAGCAGCACGATCGTGTACCCGCCGAGGACCGCCGCCCGGTCCGCCTTGAGCTTGCGCCACACCGTCGAGGCGGTGCTCCGCGACCGGATCCGCTTCGACGGCGCGGCGGCCGGACGCCGCATCGCGTGGAACGGCCAGAGGCTGGCGGCGAGGCTGCGCTTGGCCCGGCGGCGTCCGCGGCCGGGGGTCGGCGCGGTGGATGGCGGAGCTGTGGTTGGTGCGGTGTTCGGTGACGCGGCGGCCGAGGCGGCGGCTCGACGGCGGGCCGGCGGGTCCGAGGCCGGATCGGGCGCGGGCCAGGGCCGGGTGGTCAGGGGCGGGTCGACCGGCGGCTGGCTCCCTTGCCGGGCCTGCGGTTCGGCCAGGGGTTGGGGGTCCGGCCACGGTTGCATCGGACTCGGTGCCGAAAACCGTTGCCCGGCCGACGATCGCGCGGCCGGCTCCGGCCAGGGCTGCGTCGTCGGAGCAGTTCGAGGCGGCAGGCCGGTGTTCCGGTCATAGCCATCGGGATGTTGATGTTGCGCAGGCGTTTCGGAACGCGATGACTGAACCCCATGCTCGGACACCGGTCGAGTTGTCGGCACGGACTCCGGCCACGGCTGCATCGCCGGAGCGGTCCGAGGCGGCAGGTTGTTGCCCGGCTCGAAGGCACTGCGCTGAGCCTGCGGCGGCCGGGGTGCCTGCGCGGTTCGCGGCGGCTCGTCCCGGTCGGGTGCCTGGTTCTGCGCGTGATGCTGCGCAGTGCGCGGCCGCTCGCCCGGCGCCGGCGTTTGTGGCCGAACCGGTGCCTGGCTCAGAGGTGCGCGGTCCGGATCGCCCGGTTCGGGGCGCGTCAGCTGCTCCCGGCTCGGTATCCGGTCGGGCAGTTCCTCCGGCGCCGGATCCGGGATGCGGTCCGCCGGGCGCGGCGGGGCCTCGGCGCGGGCCGCGGGGATGTGCGGGAGGCCGTCTTCGGGGCGGGCCGGGTAGGCGAAGAACTCGGGGTAGCTCTCCAGTGCGCGCCGTGTCCCGTGGGCGTCCTGGTCCGGCCCGTCGGCGGGGGGCGTGGTCATCTGGGTCCGTGGTGTGAAGTGGTGGCGGCAGGCGTGCGGCCGGTGGGCGTACGCGCCCGATACTCTGCCGGGTGCGGCGGTCGGCGCGCCAGTCGGGGTGGCGCGCCTTTGCCGATTCGTGATCCGCGGGTGTGCGCTATTCGCCCAGGACGAAGCGCTGCAGCACCTCGCGGGCGCGGGCGTTGGAGCGCGCGGCCTCGGCGATGGCCGCGGACAGCGTCTCGATCCAGACGTCCAGGCCCACCTTCTGGCGGGACAGCACGATGCCGCGGACCTCCTTGCAGATCTCGCCGACCGGGCCGTGCTTGTCCAGGCGCAGCGTCATGCGCTGCTCGCCGAGGGAGACGTCGACCGACTCCACCCGGCCCTCCCGGCCGGCCGCCCGGTCGGCCAGGCTGCGCTTGCGCTCCAGGGTGACGGCGCCCGGCGGCAGGGTCTCGATCAGGCTGGCCGACAGCACCCGGGCGTAGACCTCCAGGTCCGCGGTGTCCGCGCGCAGCGAGGCCGCGATCAGCTCCGCCGAGACGCCGTCGGCCGGCTCGGGCAAATTCTCAGTGCTCATATATACGAGGTCTCCCTAATGGCCGGTCAGTCCAGGCTCAGCACCATGGTGGGGCGTTCGATGCGGTGGTCCGGGCGCAGCGGGCGGACCGCGGTGCCCAGCGCGAAGAACTCGGTGGTGTGCGAGCCCCAGGTGTGGCTGTGGTTGCGCAGCTGCACCCCGACGATGCCCTCGGCGTGCAGCGCCTCGGCCTCGGCCTGCATCCGGGCCATCGCCAGCTCCCGGGCGTCGTACAGGGCCTGGGTGAACTGCTCCAGCTCCACGTTCTTGCCGATGTTGCCCATCATCGCCCCGAACCGCTGGTGCGCGATGTGGTAGACGCACGACCCCATCACCATCCCCAGCGGCGCGTAGCCGGCCCGGATCAGGGTCCAGAAGTCCTGCCCGGACAGGTCCGAGGTGAACGGCTGGTTCTTGTTGTTGCGCCAGGTGACGTCGCCGTGCTGGCCGCTGCCGTCGTCCTTGACCGCGGTGCCGATCGCGATGAACTCCGCGACGTCGGAGCCGAACTCCTTGAACTCCACCTCCAGCCGGACGCCGACGATCCCGTCCGCGCCGAGCTGGTCGGCCTCGGCCTCCATCCGGGTCATCGCCAGCTCCCGGGCGTGGTACATGGCCTGGGACAGCACGTCCAGCTCCTGGCTCTTGCCCCAGCGCGCCACCTGCAGCCCGACGTGGTAGATCGAGGAGCCCAGCACCAGCCCCAGCGGCCGGAACCCGGCCTCCTTGACCAGCAGGAACTCGTTCACCGTCAGGTCCGAGGTGAAGATCGAGCCGGGCGCGCCGGGCTTGAGCTCGGCGAGCCGGCGCATCGCGTCCTCGGGCACGCCCTCGGCGGTGTGGGCGATCTTGTCAGCCATCTTCGTCTCTTCTCCAGCCTCAGCTCACAGATACCGCAGGGAGGTCTCGCGCCGGGCGGCCGCGCGCCGCTCCGGGTCCAACGACATGATCGCCAGCGATCCCGGCGGCGGCGGGGCGCCCCGGCTCTTGAAGGAGACGATCGCGGTGCCGATCGCCGTCGACTCGCAGATGTGGTCGCGCTGGCCGTCGGTGACCGGGCACTCGCGCTCCCGGATCTCCAGGTCGATCGAGGACACCACGACGCCTTCGCCGTGCGCCTCCTGCACGTGCCGCTTCAGCTCCACCCGGGACTCGTGCCGGGTCCGGTTCACCAGATCGGTGTACCCCGCCACCTCCTGGTTGCCGGCCCAGCGCCGGGACGACATCCGGGTCCACCAGTCGTCGTGCCGGGTGCCGATGGCGATCCCGAGCACCAGCGCCACCGGGATCCAGCCGTTGAGCACCAGCTTGGCGAACTCCTGGCCGGTGACGTGCGAGGTGAAGGGCCGCCGCGGCCGCACCCGGCTGCCGGCGGCGCGCACCGCGGTGCCGATCGCCGTGAACTCCACGCCGCCGGCCGGGAAGCGCCGGATCGCCAGCCGCACGCCGACCACCCCGTCGCCGCCGAGCAGCGAGCACTCGGTGGTCATCCGGTCCAGGGCCCGGCGCCGCGCGTCGTACAGCGACTGCACCATCGGCCCGTAGGCCGCGTAGTAGCCGCGCGAGGACGTGGTCTGGGTGTACCCGGCGCCGCCCATCCAGGCCCCGGGGCACTGGTAGGAGCCGGTGTAGCCGAGGTGGTACACGCACGAGCCGAGCACCTGGCCGACCGGTTCGAAGCCGGCGGCGCGCACCGCGGCGAACTCGTTGGTGGTCAGCGCCGAGCCCCAGGTGCCGGAGGCCCGGATCTCCTCCATCCGGGCCCGGGCTGCCTCCGGGAGCTGTTCCATGCCTGTCAAGCCTCCCTGGCCTGTCGGTAGCCCCTGGCGGGGCCGTACGGGCGGTGCGGGCAGTACTGGCGATACGGGTCGGTACGGGTCGGTGCCGGGTCGCGACGGGCGCCACCGGCGCCGTCAGCGGCCGGTGAACCCCGGCTTCTCCTTGGCCACGAAGGCGCGCATGCCCTCGGCCCGGTCCTCGGTGGCGAAGGTGCCGGTGAACTGCAGGCGCTCCAGCTCCAGCCCGGTGGCCAGGTCCACCTCCAGGCCGCGGTTGACGGCCTCCTTGGCGGCTTTGAGGGCCAGCGCCGCGCTGTCGGCGAAGCCGGCGGCCCACTCCACGGCGGTCTTGTAGACGTCGGCGGCCGGCACCACCCGGTCCACCAGGCCGATGGCCAGCGCCTCGGCGGCGTCCACCTGGCGCCCGGAGAAGATCAGGTCCTTGGCCTTGGCCGGGCCGACCAGCCGGGGCAGCCGCTGGGTGCCGCCGGCCCCCGGGATCACGCCGAGCAGGATCTCCGGCTGCCCGAGCTTGGCGTCCTGCGCCGCGACCCGGAAGTCGGCGGTCAGCGCCAGCTCGCAGCCGCCGCCGAGGGCGTACCCGGTGATCGCGGCGATGACCGGCTTGGGGATGTCCGCCAGCGCCTTGAACGCCTCCTGGAGCCGCACGGAGTGGTGCGCCATGTCCGCGTAGGACATCTGCTCCATCTCCTTGATGTCGGCCCCGGCGGCGAACACCCGCTCCCCGCCCCAGATGACGACGGCGCGGATCGCGGGGTCGGCGCCCACCTGCTCGGCGGCCTCGTGCAGCTCGCGCTGCACCTGCACGTTGAGCGCGTTCATCTTCGGGCGGTCCAGGCGGATGACGCCCACCGCGCCCTCGGTCTCCACGCGTACGAACTCGCCCATGATCAGCGCTGGCCTTTCTCGCAAGTCCCGGTCGTCCCGGTGGTTCTCGGTGTTCTCATCAAATCAGAAGGCCCGCCCCGCCGGGAGGGCGGGACGGGCCTGGTGATCCGTTTCGCGGCGCGGCGCGGCGCGCCGCCGGCTCAGGACTGCGGGTGGACGTTGAAGCCCGGGATGGCCAGCGTGTCGGAGGTCAGCAGGTACTGGTCGACGTGGACGTCGCCGAAGGAGATCGGCGGCAGCGGCAGGTTGAGCTGCAGCAGCGTCATCACGAACTGGCTGAGGAAGTCCGAGCCGGCCTCGTTCGGCGGGCCCAGCGTGACCTCGCCGAGCGGGATGCCGAGCAGCGGCTTGATGATCCCGTTCTGCTTCAGGACGTGCAGGGTGACGTTGGTCAGGTGGACGTTCTTGCCCTTGCCGCCGTTGGAGTCGATCTTCCGGTTGCCGTCGAGGTTGTAGGTGACCATGTCGGTCAGGTCGACGGCGTCGGCGTGGATGACCATGACGGTCACCGTCCGGCCGTCCCCGGTGGTGATGTCCTTGAAGCCCTCGAACTTCTGATTGGTCAGGGTCAGGTTCGAGGCGTCCAGGTGCCACTCGACCTCGCGGTAGGCCTGGTCCGAGGCGTCCTGCACACAGACCGTGGCGGGCGGCGGCGGGACCGTCGTGCCGTCGATGACCACCGGCGTCGAGGAGTTCGGCGCCGACGGCTCGGTGCTGCTCGGCGCCGACGACGGGGCGCTGGTCACCGAGCCGGTGGGCTGCGGCGGGGCCGGCTCGGACGGGGCCGAGGACGGCGCCGAACTCGGGGCCGAGGACGGTGCGGACGACGGGGCCGAGCCGGACGGCGCCGACGACGGCGCGGAGCTCGGGGCCGAACTCGGCGCGGAGGACGGCGCCGACGAGGGTGCCGACGCCGGGGCCGACGGATCGGCGGAGGGCGTGCTGCCGGCCAGCGCCACCTGGTTCGGACCGGTCGCGGCCAGCTGGTTCGCGGCGCCGGTGGTCGCGCCGTCCGGGTTGAAGACCCCGTCGACGGTGGTCCCCAGCCAGCTCAGCGGGTTCCACCAGGTGACGGTGGAGGTCGGGCTCGGCGGGCTGGAGGCCGGGCTGCTGGGCTTGGCCGGGCTGGAGCTCGCCGGCGCGCTGGGCTTGGCGGCGGTGGTCCCGGTCGGCGTGGGCGTGGCCGGACCCGACGGCGCGGTGGACGCCGGCGGCTTCGCGGTCGCGGAGGAGGTGGCGGCCGGCGGAGCCGGGACATGCGTGGCCGAGGTCGGGCCGGGAGCCGGCACCTTGTCGGACCCGGCGGCCGGGGACTTGGCACCGGTCTTGGCCGCCGAAGAGGAGGTCGGGGAGGTGCTGGGAGCGCCGGTCGCCTTCGCAGTGGTCTTGACGTTGGTCTTCGCGGCCGGCGTCTGGGCCGAGGAGGGCACGGCCGGGTTCGGCACCACCCGCGACCCCGCCGGGCAGGACGACGTCGACGGCGACGACGACTGCGCGGCGTTCGCGACCGTCGGCATCACCGCGACACCGGTGGCGGCCAGCACGACGGCCGGCAGCCCGAACGCGGTGAGCTTGCGGGCCCGCCGGACGCTCGCGGCGTGCACCAGCCGCGCGGCCTCGGCCGTCAGCAGCGGCGTCGGGACGACCGCGCGCGGCCGGTTCACGCCGCCGGCGCGCGAACGCAGCGGAGCCTCGGGCTCGGGGATGCGCTGCGGCTCGGGTGCGCGCCCCGGCTCGGTGGCGCGGTCCGGCTCGGGTGCGCGCTCCGGCTCGGTGGTGCTCTCGTTTCCGTGTGTGGCACTCAAGACGTCATGCCCCCATAGGAGTGTCCTCGGCGCGGGGCAGCGGCGGGACCACGTCCTGCTGCTCCCGCGGCGGCGCGGCCGGAACGGAGTCGTCGGGTGCGGAGTCGGCGGCGGCCGGCATCGGCAGCGACGGGGCGACTTCGCCCCGGGCCCCCGAGTAGCCCGCGACGCCCGCGATGGGCCCGGCGGCGAGCTTGCTCGACTCGCCCTCCGGCAGGAACAGGGCGTCCCGGCCGTCGGTACCCGGACCGGCCGGGCCGGCGAAGTCCGGACCGGTGGAGCCGGCGAACTCGGCGAAGCCGGCGTCCTCGGCGCCCGGGGTGCCCAGCGGGGCGCGCGCCGAGGGCGGCATGTCGCCGGCCAGCGCGTCCCGGTAGGCCTGTTCGGCTCTGGCCTGGGCCGTGATCTGCTCCTGGGTCAGCCGGGGCTGCCAGGAGAAGGCCAGGCCGCCGCCGAACACGCCGAGCAGCATCCCGAGCAGGAAGCCGCCGAAGTTCGAGACCACCATCGACAGCAGCGCGCACACCAGCGTGAACACGCCGGCGAAGATCCGGTAGCTGGGCGCGAACCACATCGCCGCGGCCATCATGATCAGCGCCGGGGTGATCGCCATCGTGGACACGCCGGCGATGCCGGCCACCTTGATGTTCAGCTTGTGCTGGACCAGCAGCGGCTGCAGGAACGGGATGCTCCACAGTTCCAGGGCGGCCAGCAGGGTCCACAGGCCGGCCCAGAACGGCCGGGAGCGGCGCCAGTAGCCGAACGCGCGCCAGCCTCTGGCGATCGCGCTCTCCTGGGCCCCCGGGAATTCGGCGTCCATGGTGCTCACTACTTCTCCCGCCGTCGTGCTGATGGGATCGGGGCGGACGCGCCCTACTCGCGCCCGCCCCTGGGTGTCTCAGGCGGCTTCCCGCCCGCGAGGAATGGCTAGAAGCACTGCTTGCCGTTGAGGTTGGCCGAGATCGACAGGCCCTTCAGCGACATGGTGCCGGCGGTGGTGGAGTAGGCGGTCTGCGTGACGTTGGTCAGCGTCGCCTTGTCCACGATCTGGCCGAAGTCGCCGGCCGCGAAGTCCTCGGGCTTGGTGCCGGTCTTGTCGGTCTTCTGCCACCCGGCGATGTTGGCGTGCGCCTGGATGTCGGCGGCCGAGGCGCCGATGTTCACGCCCTCGAACAGCGCGTCGGCGTTCACCTGGTCGGCGTCCAGCACCAGGTCGGTGGCGTGCACCGGGGTGTCGGCGCCGGCCCGCAGCACGATGGTCAGGCTGCCCAGGCCCAGGATCGGCACGTCCACCGACTGGCACATGTTCTTGATGTCGGCGGTCTTGATGCCGGCCACGGCCACCGCGTGCGGCTTGCCGTCGGCGGTGACCATGACGGTGCCGGACTGGGCGAAGGTCTGGCCGATCAGCGAGTCGGCGGAGACCTTGAACTGCTGGCCGGAGACGGCGAACGAGCTGGCCAGCACCCCGTTGGCCATCATCACGGTCATCGCGCCGGCGATCCCGACGGTCGGCACCATGACCAGGGCGAAGCGCTTCCACTTGGTGCCGCCCAGGACCTGGGCGCCGATTGCGTCCTTCATGCGTTACTCCTCCACGAGCGGGTGGGACGGGGCCGGCGCGTGCCGGACCGCGGCATGCGGCCGAGGAGGCCGTGGGGCCGCCGTCGGCTACGGCAGCGACGAGAGACTCTGCCGACCCGGTGGGGACCTGCCGCCGCGATCGCTTCGGGGATCGTCGGATGAACAGACCGAGCGGATGTGATCCTGTTCTACTCGCGCCCGCCGCACAAGGGGTTCGTTACCCGTCGGTAACACGTTCGAGGGACTCCGGTCGCCCGATCGGGGAGGGATCCCGGGCGACTTCGGGGAACTGACGGTCTATTGGATACGCTGTGTAGTTCAAGAATATGGACAAAGACGCTTATTCTCCCTGGCTGTGACCGCGATCTCATCGGACCCCTGATAACCCATCAGTGCCGTGTGACACTCGGCAAAGAAAAGGTAAAGAGAACGCCCCGCGCCCTGGTGATCAGGGGCATGGGCGCCGGGGCGGAGCGGCCGGCGCGGGGGCGGCGAAGGGTCGGCGAAGGGTCGACGGAGTGCTGGTGGAGGGCCGGTGGTCGGCCAGAAGGCGGCCGGTGGACGCACCGCCGGGAACTGCTGGAACGCCGGCGGCGAGCCGGGAAACGACGAACGGGCGGACCGGCACAAGGCCGGTCCGCCCGTCGGGGCACTTCAGGACGAAAGGGTCAGAACAACACGCGGGTCAGGGCCTGGCGGCCGGCCGCGGTGCGGGGGTCGTCCGGCCCCAGGAGCTCGAAGAAACTCAGCAGCTTCACCCGCGCGGCGTCGCGGTCGGCGCCGGCGCTGCGGGCCACGAACCCGACCAGCCGCTGGATCGCCGGTTCGACGTCGCCGAGCGCCAGGTCCAGCTCGGCGGCCGAGATCTGGGCCTGGACGTCGTCCGGACGCGCCGCGGCGTCGGCCCGCACCTGGCCGGCGTCCAGATCACGGGTGCTGAGCATCAGCTCGACCTGGGCCAGCGCCAGCTTGGCCTCGGTGTCGCCGGGGTTGGCCGCGACGACGTCCCGGAACGCCTGCGCGGCGCCCTCCAGGTCGTTCTCCTCCAGCGCGCCGTAGGCCGCGGCCAGCGCCGGGTCCATCGGCGGCTCGGGCACCTCGGCCGGCGCCTGCCCGCTGGCCACGCCGGTGACGCCGTTCTCGGCGGCCAGCCGCAGCAGCTCGTCCAGCAGCCTTCTGACTTGAGCCTCCGGCTGCGCACCCTGGAACAGCGGGACCAGACGTCCGCCGACCACGGCCAGCACCATCGGGATGGACTGGACGCCGAACTCCTGCGCCAGCGCCGGGTTCGCGTCGACGTCCAGCTTGGCCAGCACGAAGCGGCCGCCGTACTCCTCGGCCAGGCGCTCCAGCACCGGCGAGAGCTGCTTGCACGGCCCGCACCACTCGGCCCAGAAGTCGATGACCACCGGCACGGTCAGCGAGCGCTCGATGACGTCGGCGTCGAAGGTGGCGTCGGTGGTGTCGTAGACCAGGGGCGAGTCGGTGCCGCCGGCCCCGTCCGGGCCCGCGGCGGCCGGGCCGGCCCCGGCGGCGGCGGTCGGGGCGGGTGCGGCTGGGGGCTTGGCGGCGAGGGCCCCGAGGTCCACCACTCCCCGCAGGGCGGAGGCGGGAAGTCCCGCACCTCCGCCCGAAGCCGTCCCGGGGAACTGCGGTCGCTGTCTCATGGCGCCATCCTCCCCTTTCCGGCTAACCTCACGCCAACCGCCCTCCAGGTCCCCACCTAGAGGGCGTGGCGCTCTTGCGTGTCCCGCTCGTGGAAGCAAGACTCATCTTTAAGATACGCGTCGAAGCGTATCGCAAATGCGCGGGGTAGGGAACGCTCGCGCGCGACCATCGGATGAACGTCGGAGGAGTGTCCGGTTCTGTGAACGGCAAGGCCGGCAAGGCAAGCGCGAGCAGGGACGGCGCCGGGATACCGGCGGCGTCGGCGGCGCGCACCCGGGGCCGTCCGCGCAGCCCCGAGGCCGACACCGCGATCCTGGCCGCGACGCGCGCCCTGCTGGCCGAGCGCGGCTGGGTCGATCTGACGATCGCCGAGGTGGCCTCCCGCGCCGGCGTCGCCAAGACCACGCTCTACCGCCGCTGGCCCGGGAAGGCCGATCTGGTGGTGGACGCCATGGCGGAGCTGTTCTCGCACTTGGAGGTCGTGGACCGGGGCTCGATGGTGCAGGACGCCCTGGCGACCGTCGGGCAGTACGTCGAACTGCTCCAGCTCCCGGAGACGCAGGCGGCGCTGCTGGCCCTGGCCTCGGAGGCGGACCGGGATCCCTCGCTGCGCGCGAAGGTGCGCGGCCAGGTGATCGATCCGCAGCGGCGGCTGGTGTACGAGGCCTGGGAGCGGGCCTGCGCGCGTGGCGAGGTCGACGGCGAGACGGACGTCGATCTGGTCTTCGACATGATCTGCGGGACGTTGGTGCACCGGATCCTGATCAAGGGCGAGCCGGTGGACGAGGGGTACTTGACGCGGTTCGTGACGGTGTTGCTGGCGGGGTTGGCGCAGCTGCGGATCAGTGGCGGGGTCTGAGGCCGCGCTGTATTCGCGCTGTATTCGCGCTGTATTCGCGCTGTATTTGAGACGGAGAGGAAAGAGGAAGAGGTCTGGACCGCCGGCGGCGGTCCAGACCTCTTATAGCCGTGATGCAGCTGTTCTCCGGCCAGGAGTCAGCCGGATGTCACCGTCGAACGTCACCGTCGAACGTCACCGTCGAACGTCACCGCGTCAGATGCGCGCCGGCTCCCGATAGACGCCCCATTCGGCGCGCAGCGCGTCGCAGATCTCGCCCAGCGTCGCCTCGGCCCGCACCGCGTCGAGCATCGCCGGCACCATGTTCGCGCCGGACCGCGCGGCGTCGAGCATCCGCGCCAGGGCCGACTCCACCGCCGCCGAGTCCCGCGCCGCCTTGCGGCCGCCGAGCACGCGGACCTGCTCGCGCTCGACCTCGTGCGAGACGCGCAGGATCTCCAGCGGCTCCTCGATCGTGTCGGTGTGGGCGTTCACGCCGACGACGCGCTTGTCGCCCTTCTCGACGGCCCGCTGGTAGGCGAAGGAGCTCTCGGCGATCTCGGAGGTGAACCAGCCGTCCTCGATGCCGCGCAGCAGGCCCGCGGTCATCGGGCCGATCGGGTGCGCGGCGCCGTTCGGCGCCAGGTCCTTGATCCGCTGGAAGACGGCCTCGGCCTCGGCCTCGATGCGGTCGGTGAGCGCTTCGACGTACCAGGAGCCGCCGAGCGGGTCGGCGACGTTGGCCACGCCGGTCTCCTCGAGTATCACCTGCTGCGTGCGCAGCGCGATCTCCGCGGACTTCGCCGACGGCAGCGCCAGGACCTCGTCCAGGGCGTTGGTGTGCAGCGAGTTGGTGCCGCCCAGGACGCCGGCCAGCGCCTCGATCGCGGTCCGGACCACGTTGTTGTCCGGCTGCTGCGCGGTCAGGGACACCCCCGCGGTCTGGGTGTGGAAGCGCAGCCACTGCGCCTTCTCGGTCTTGGCGCCGTAGACGTCGCGCATCCAGCGGGCCCAGATCCGGCGGGCGGCGCGGAACTTCGCGATCTCCTCGAAGAACTCCACATGCGCGTCGAAGAAGAAGGACAGGCCGGGGGCGAAGACGTCCACGTCCATCCCGCGGGACAGGCCCAGCTCCACGTAGCCGAAGCCGTCGGCCAGGGTGAACGCCAGCTCCTGCGCGGCCGTCGCACCGGCCTCGCGGATGTGGTAGCCGGACACCGACAGCGGCTTGTAGGCCGGCACCTCGGCGGCGCAGAACTCCATCAGGTCGCCGATCAGGCGCAGGTGCGGCTCGGGGTCGAAAAGCCACTCCTTCTGCGCGATGTACTCCTTGAAGATGTCGGTCTGGAGCGTGCCGTTGAGCCGGCTGATGTCAACGCCCTGGCGCTCGGCCGCGACCAGGTACATGCAGAACACCGGGACCGCGGGGCCGGAGATGGTCATCGAGGTGGTGACGTCGCCCAGCGGGATGCCGCCGAACAGCACCTCCATGTCGGCGGCGGAGTCGATGGCCACGCCGCAGTGCCCGACCTCGCCCAGGGAGCGCGGCGAGTCCGAGTCGTAGCCCATCAGCGTCGGCATGTCGAAGGCCACCGACAGGCCGCCGCCGCCGGCGTCCAGGATCATCCGGTAGCGCTCGTTGGTCTGCTGGGCGTTGCCGAACCCGGCGAACTGGCGGATCGTCCACGGCTTGCCCCGGTAGCCGGTGGGGTGGATGCCGCGGGTGTAGGGGAACTCCCCCGGCCAGCCGATCCGCTCGAATCCGGGCACGTCGGCGCCCTCGGCCGGACCGTAGACGGGGTCGACGTCGGAGCCGGAGATCGTGGTGAAGTCGGCGTCCCGCTTGCGCGCGGCGTCGTAGCGCTGCTGCCAGCGGGCGCGGCCCGCGGAGATCTGCTCGGAGTCCATGGTGCGAGATTTTACTAGGACGTCCTACTAAATGCGACCGGCGGGGAGGGGAAGAGGGGTTTCCGCATTTGAACGGGGGTGGGGAGGGGGTGGGGGGTGAGAGGAGTGGAGGGTGAGAGGAGTGGGGTGGGAACTAGACGCCGAAGTCGCCGGCGGCGACCCGCAGGTCGCGCAGGACGGTGAAAAGCGTCCGGTGCTGCTCCGGGGACAGCGCGGCCATCCCGAACTCGTCGGCCATCAGATCGCGGGTCGCTTCCTCAACAACCTCACGCCCCTTGGCGGTGATCTCGGCCAGCGTGCCGCGGCCGTCGTCGGGGTTGGGACGGCGGGCCACCAGGCCGGACTTCTCCAGACGGTCGATGATGTTCGTGACCGAGGTCGGGTGCACCTGGAGGCGCTCCCCCACTTTCGACAGCGGCAGCGCGCCGGCCCGGGAGAAGGTGAGCAGCACCAGCGCCTCGTAGCGGGCGAAGGTGAGGCCGTAGGGCTTCACGATGGCGTCCACCCGGGCCAGGAGCAGCTGCTGGGCGCGCATGACCGAGGTGATGGCGAGCATCGAGGTGGACTCGCCCCAGTGGTCCTTCCACGACTCGAAGGCGCGCTCGATCGGGTCGAAGTTCAGGCTGCGGTCCTTGGGCACGCGGTTACGTTAGTCGGTCGGGGCGGGGAACGGGTGGGGTGACCGGGAGGCGGACCGGGAGGCGGGAGGTGGGCGGGGTTCCCCTAAAGCGGACGCTGCGCGCGTTGAGTGGACGAACCACGACCGGATCGCGTTGACTGGCAAACGTGACAGAGGTCAAGAGCGAACCAGGCACGCCGCAGGCCGATTCGGCCGCCGCGTCATTCCCCTGGCCGATCCACGAAGCAGTGCTCGAAAACGGCTTGCGCGTCGTGGTCAGCCCCGATCCCACCACCCCGATCGCGGCCGTGAACCTCTGGTACGACGTCGGCTCCCGCCACGAGCCGGCCGGCAAGCACGGCTTCGCCCACCTCTTCGAGCACCTGATGTTCGAGGGGTCGTCGCACGTGGCCAAGGGTGAGCACTTCGAGTGGGTGACCGCGGCCGGCGGCGCGGCGATCAACGCCACGACCAACCCGGACCGCACCAACTACTTCCAGGTCATGCCCTCCGCGCAGCTGGAGCTAGCGCTGTGGCTGGAGGCCGACCGCATGGGCTCGCTGGCCCTGACCCAGGAGACCCTGGACAACCAGCGCGAGGTCGTGAAGAACGAGCGCCGGCAGCGTTATGACAACCCGCCGTACGGCCGCTGGGTGGAGTACGCGTTCGAACTCACCTTCCCCGAGGGGCACCCGTACCACCACACCACCATCGGCTCGATGGAGGAGTTGCAGGCGGCGGCGCTGGAGGACTTCCAGGACTTCAACGCGGTCTACTACTCGCCGAACAACGCGGTGCTGACCGTGGCCGGCGACGTCGACCCGGCGGAAGTGGTCCGGCTGGCCGAGAAGTACTTCGGCGGCATCGAGCGGCACGGCGCGATCCCGCCGGCGCCGGACGGCGCGCTGCCGCAGCTGAAGATCGGCGAGACCCGGCGGCGCGTCGAGGTCGACGACTCGGTGCCGCGGCCGATGACGTTCTTCATGTTCCGCGCGCCCGACTCGCGGGACGAGACGTTCATCGCGACCGAGGTGCTGGCGGCGGTGCTGGGCCGGGGGCGGGGGTCGCGGCTCTACCGGAAGCTGATCACTGAGAAGAACCTGGCGCAGCGGGAAGAGGCTTATACGTCGACGTGGGGGTTGGCGTACGGGGCGTCGGTGTTCATCGGCCTGTTCAGCCCGCGCGACGGGGTGGAGGCCGGTGAGGTGGAGGCCGAGTTCCTGGGTGTGCTGGACGGGCTGGCGGATGGTTCGGCGCCGGTCAGCGAGGCGGAGCTGGGGCGGGCGAAGGCCATTCTGACGAGCGACTGGCTGCGGGCGGTCGGCGAGTTGGGGGGGCGGGCGGACATGTTGGGGCAGTATGCGACGTTGGAGGGCGATCCGAAGGTGGTTTTGGACTACCTGGAGCGTCTGGAGGCGGTTACTGCTGAGGATGTGCAGGCTGCGGGTGCGGTGATTCTGCCTGGGGACAACCGGGTTGTGATCGAGTATGTGAAGCCTGATGGGGGTGGGGGTGAGGCCGGGGATGGCGCGGTTGGTGCTGTCGGTGATGGGGGCGACGCGGAGGCTGCGGGGGCTGCGGCCGGTGAAGGCGTGGAGCTGAGTGGCGAGGGTGTCACGGTCGACGAGAGCGTGACCGCTGAGGAGGACTCGGAATGAACACCCTGATTTCCGAACGGCCGGCCGGTGGGCCGCCGCGCCCGTACGTGTTCCCCGCTGTCACGCGGACTCAGCTGCCGGGTGGCGAGGTCGTCGCGGCGCATCTGCCGGGGCAGCGCATGGCTTACGCCGGCGTGCTGTTGGAGGCGGGCGTCGTCCGTGAGCCTTCCGGGAAGGAAGGCGTCGGAAAGATCACCGCGGATCTGCTCCGCGAGGGCACGGTGACCAAGAGCGGCGACGATTTCGCTCTGGCGCTGGAGTCGCTGGGCGCGTCGTGGTCCGGCTCGGTGGACGCGGACGTTCTGCGAGTGGGTGTGCAGGCGCCGGTCGACCGGATCGCGGCGGCAGTGACGCT
This sequence comes from Catenulispora yoronensis, assembly GCF_039531695.1. Lineage (NCBI taxonomy): Bacteria > Bacillati > Actinomycetota > Actinomycetes > Catenulisporales > Catenulisporaceae > Catenulispora > Catenulispora yoronensis. The sequence goes on along the minus strand of NZ_BAAAQN010000082.1, from coordinate 1,474 downwards.
GGTCGCCGAGGCGCTGCGGCGTCCGCGGCTGGCGGAGGCCGACTTCGATCGCGTGCGACACGACCGGGTGGCGAAGCTGACGACGGCTTGGGCCATGCCCGGGACGCGCGCGAACGAAGCGCTGATGCGCGGGCTGTTCCTGCCGGAGAGCCGGTACAGCAAGCAGGACACGGGGTCGGTGGCGTCGGTCAGCGCGTTGACGTTGGACGACGTGCGGGCCTTCCACGACGCGCACCTGGCGGCGGGCGGCACGCTGTTGCTGGCCGGGGACCTGTCCGAGGTGGACGTTGCGGAGCTCGGCGAGATCCTGCTCGGGACGGCGGCGCCGGCCGCCGAGCCGGCGGAGCCGACGGCGGCGCGGGAGCTGACGACGCGCGAGATCGTGGTGGTGGACCGGCCGGGGAGTGTGCAGTCGGTGCTGGCGATCGCGCACCATGGACCGCGACGCGACACTGAGGATTACACGGCCATCGAGGCCATGGCGACGATTCTGGGCGGGACGTTCAACTCGCGGCTGAATCACCAGTTGAGGGAAGTGAAGGGGTATACGTACGGGGCCCGGGGCGGGTTCGAGCTGGGGCGCGACAGTGGAATCTTCTCGGCCACGGCTTCGGTCCACACGGAGGTCACGGCCGAGGCGGCGGTGGACGCACTGGCGGAGATCGAGCGGATCAAGGCCGGGGGCGTGACGGAGGAGGAGCTGTCGTCGACGAAGGCGTACCGGACCGGGTCGCTGCCGATCGCGCTGCAGACGCCGGGGTCGGTGGGCGGGGCGCTGGCGCAGATCGTGGAGTTCGGGCTGCCGGATGACTACTTCACGAGGAAGTACACGGAGTATACGAAGTTGGGGAAGGCGGAGGTTGATGCTGCTGCGGCGCGGAGGTTGGCGCCGGAGCGGGCGGTTGTTGTGGTGGAGGGGGATGCGGAGAAGATTTTGCCGGGGTTGGAGGGGGCTGGGATTGGGGTTGTGAGGGTGGATGGGGAGGGGGAGGCGTGAGGTAGGGGGGTGTAGGGGTTTTTGGTTTTTGGTTTTTGGTTTTTGGTTTTGGGGTTTTGGTTTTGGGGTTTTGGGGTTTTGGGGTTTGAGCTGGGCCCGTCGGTCGGTGATCGGCGGGCTTGGTTTTTTTGGTGAGGGGAAGGGAAGGTCAAAAGCCAGTCAAGGTCAACTGCGCCTCCGGCGGCCCCTCCGGGGAGGGCCTCGCTCTGGAAAGAGTGGGGCCGGGCGGTTACCTTGCCCTTGGTCTGTGGTTCCGGTTTCGGTCCCGGCCTTTCCGTCGCATCGTCGCCTAAAGGAATCACACCGCCCAGGCGGTATCAAGGCGACCCTTCAGGCCTGTGCCCCAGCTCATGCGAGCCTTGACACCGCCTGGGCGGCGCGATTGGCTACGCCCGCCGACGCGACAGTCAGTCATGATGGTCTGGGCACTGCGGCCTCGGGTCTGACCCGCGACGCGATCGACACCCCGGCCCTTCT